>JALSRI010000143.1 GCA_026984835.1 Thiohalobacter sp.
CCGTGTCGCCGGCGCGCAGGGCGTCGGCGGTCTCGCACAGGGTGCGGTAGAGCCGCGGCGCCCGGCGCCGTTCGTCCTCGTCCAGGTACTGGTTGCGCGAACTCATGGCCAGGCCGTCGGCCTCGCGTACCGTCGGTGCCCCCTCGATGGCCACCGGCAGGCACAGGTCGCGCACCATCTGGCGAATCACCGCCAGTTGCTGGTAGTCCTTCTCGCCGAACACGGCCAGGTCCGGCTGCACCAGGTTGAACAGCCGCGCCACCACCGTCGCCACGCCGATGAAGAACTGCGGCCGGCTGTCCGCGCACAGGCCCTCCCCCACCCCCGGCACGACGACACGGGTGGTGGCCGCGGCACCGCCGGGATAGAGCGCCTCGACGGCCGGCGTGAACAGCAGATCGGTGTCTTCCCGCTCCAGCGCCGCGCGGTCGGCGTCCGGCGTGCGCGGGTAGGTGTCGTAGTCCTCGCCGGGACCGAACTGCGTGGGGTTGACGAAGATGCTCACCACCACCCGGTCGGCCAGCTCGCGGGCGCGCCGCACCAGCGCCAGGTGGCCTTCGTGCAGGTTGCCCATGGTGGGCACGAAGCCGACCCGTTCGCCGGCGCGCTTCCAGCCGCCCACCCGTTGGCGCAGATCGTCGATGGACCCGGTGACGTGCATGACCGCGGACTCAGGAGAAGCTGTGTTCGGCGGCCGGGAAGGCGCCCGACTTCACGGCCTCGACATAGGCTCTCAGCGCCGCCGGTATGTCGCCGGCCTCCCGCAGGAAGTCGCGCGAGAAAACCGGCCGCCGGCCGGGCGTGATGCCGAGCATGTCGTACAGCACCAGCACTTGGCCGTCGCAGTCCGGCCCGGCGCCGATGCCGATGACCGGGATCTCCAGGCTGCGGCTCACCGCCCCGGCCAGCGCCGCCGGCACGCATTCCAGCACCAGCATGGAGGCGCCGGCCTCCTGCAGCGCCAGCGCGTCGGCCTGCAGGCGCTCGGCGTCCGCCGCCTCGCGGCCCTGCACTCGGTAGCCGCCGAGCTGGTTGACCGACTGCGGGGTCAGGCCCAGATGCGCGCACACCGGAATGCCGCGCGCGGCCAGCGCGGCCACCGTGTCGAGCACTACTTCGCCGCCTTCCAGCTTGACCATGTGGGCGCCGCCCTCGGCCATCAGGCGCGCGGCATTGGCCAGCCCCTGGGCGGTGCTGGCGTAGCTCATGAAGGGCATGTCGACCACGCGCAGGGCGTAGCGGCCGGCGCGCGCCACACAGGCGGCGTGGTAGATCATGTCCTCCATGTGCACGCCCAGGGTCGACTCGCGGCCCTGGATCACCATGCCCAACGAATCGCCCACCAGGATCACCTCCACCCCGGCCTCTTCCAGGCGCTGCGTGAAGCTGGCGTCGTAGGCGGTCAGCACGGCGATGCGCTCGCCGGCCGCCTTCATGCGTCTCAGGCTGGCCGTGGTGACGGCCTTGCGCGCCTCAGCGGCCATCGCCGGCCACCTGCGCCTTGAGCGCGTCCGGAAGGGGATTGAAATAATGCCGCCCGCTGCGCACCACGGCCAGGGTGTCGAGCAGCGCCTGGTAGTCGGAATCGGAATCGACCAGGTTGATGTCGGCGGCGTTCACGATCAGCAGCGGCGCCGCGTCGTAGTAGTGGAAGAAACGCATATAGGCCTCGCACAAGGACTGCAGGTAGCGCGGCGTCATGTGCCGCTCGGCGGGGATGCCGCGCCGGGCGATGCGCTGCTGCAGCACCTCCACCGGCGCCTGCAGGTAGATCACCAGGTCCGGCACCGGCGCATCCAGGGTCAGGTGCGAATACACCTGCTCGTAGAGCTTGAACTCCTCGTCGTCCAGGGTCAGGCGCGCGAACAGGCGGTCCTTGTCCATGAGGAAATCCGCCACCCGCACCGGTTCGAACATGTCGCCCTGGCGAAGTTCCTGCATCTGCTGCGCGCGCTGGAACAGGAAGAACAACTGCGTCTGCAGCGCCGCCTGGCGCGGGTTTTCGTAGAAGCGCGCCAGGAAGGGGTTGTCGCCCGCCCCTTCCAGCAGCAGCTCGGAGCCGAAGGTCTCGGCCAGGCGCCGCGCCAGGCTGGTCTTGCCGACGCCGATGGGGCCTTCCACGACGATGTAGCCGGGGTTCTGGAGTGTCATGTCGTTGTTTGCTTCGGGTCGTCTCTTGCAGCTCGCCGTATCGGCCACACGCCCTGCCTGTAGGAGCGGGCTTGCCCGCGATCCATCGTCACCATCCCCCCGGCTGCACCGGGTTCGCGGGCAAGCCCGCTCTACAGGGGTTGCAGGCCGCCGGACGGGCAGGTGGCCAGCAATGCCGCCAGCGTCCCGTGGCCGGGAATATCCAGCCCCGGTTCCAGGTCGGCCAGTGGCCGCAGCACGAATTCGCGCTCCGCCAGGCCCGGATGCGGCACCTGCAGCCCGGGCTCGTCGATCACCCGGTCGCCGTACAGCAACAGGTCCAGGTCCAGGGTGCGCGGCCCCCAGTGTACCGCACGCACCCGCCCGTGTGCGGCCTCGATGCCTTGCAGCGCCTGCAGCAGTTCCCGCGGCGCCAGCGTCGTCCGCACGCAGGCCACGGCGTTCACGTAGTCGGGCTGGTCGGGAGGCCCCAGGGGCGGGCTGCGGTACAGCGCCGAGCGGGCCGCCAGGCGCGTGTGCGGCAGCCGGTCCAGTTCGTCGAAGGCCCGTTGCAACTGGCCGGCGGGGTCTTCCAGGTTGCTGCCCAGGCCGATCCAGGCCGTCACGGCCTCAGGCATCGGCGCCGCCGGCCGGCTTGCGGCGGCGCCGGCGCCGCGGCCGGCGCTTCCTGCCGGGCGGCGCCTTTTCCACCACCGCCTCGCGCTCGCGCGGGTTGAGTTCCTGGAAGTCGGTCCACCAGTCGGCCAGCTCCTGCGGCGCCTCACCGCAGGCGGCGCGCAGCAGCAGGAAATCGTAGGCGGCGCGGAAGCGGGGGTGCTCCAGGGTGCGGTAGGGCGCCTTGCCGCGGCGCCGCTCCAGGCGCGGCTGCAACATCCAGATCTCGCGCATGGGGTAACTGAAACGCTTGGGCAGCGAGGTGTGCTGCACCTGTTCGCTGGTCACCTGGTTGCCGGCGATCTGGATGGCCTCCAGCGGCCCGGCGCCCTCCGCTTCCAGCTCGGCGGCGCGCTGGCGCACCGGCTCCCACAGCAGCGCCGCGTACAGGAAGGCCGGCGTCACCGGCTTGTCCTCGGCCAGGCGGATGTCGGTGTTCTCCAGCGCCTTGCCCACCAGCACCAGCGGAAAGCCCTGCTCCTCGCGCGCCAGCGCCGCTTCGGTGAGCGGGAACAGGTAGCGGAACAGGTCGTAGTGGCGCAGCAGTTCGAAGGTGGCGAGCGCGCAGCCACCCAGGAACAGCTTGAGGATCTCCTCGAACAGGCGCGCCGCCGGCACGTCTTCCAGCAGGTGCCCCAGTTCGGACAGCGGCGCCTCGGTGTCGGCATGGATACGGAACCCCAGCTTGGCGGCGAAGCGCACCGCCCGCAGCATGCGCACCGGGTCCTCGCGGTAGCGCTGTTCGGGGTCGCCGATCAGGCGCAGCACGCCGGCTTCCAGGTCGGCCAGGCCGCCGACGTAGTCCACCACCGAGAAGTCGGCGATGTCGTAGTACAGGGCATTGACGGTGAAGTCGCGGCGGAAGGCGTCTTCCTCGATGTCGCCGTAGACGTTGTCGCGCAGGATGCGCCCTTCCTCGTTGAGCGCGCCCTCCCCGTCGCCGTCCTGGTGGCGGGCCCGGAAGGTCGCCACCTCGATGATCTCGCGGCCGAAGCGCACGTGCGCCAGGCGGAAGCGCCGTCCGATCAGCCGGCAGCTGCGGAACACGGCCTTGATCTCTTCCGGGTGGGCGTCGGTGGCGACGTCGAAATCCTTGGGCTCGCGCCCCAGCAGCAGGTCGCGCACGCCGCCGCCGACCAGGCAGGCGCGGTAGCCGGCTTCCTTGAGGCCGTACAGGACCTTGAGCGCGCCGGGGCTGATATTGGCGCGCGAAATGCGATGTTCGGGGCGCGGGACGATCGCGGGCGTCACGCCGCCGGGCGCGGTGTCGGCTGGAGCTGTCACGGGGTATACGCTTGTTCCTTCAAAGCTTGCGGGTATAATACCACCCCTTCAACACCCGTGTGCTCCCTTCGTCTAGCGGTCAGGACACCGGCCTCTCACGCCGGTAACAGGGGTTCGATTCCCCTAGGGAGCGCCATCTTCCCCTCACCCGGCACCGGCAAACCCGCGAACCCGCGAACCCGCCGCAGGCGGAATACCCGTTTGCCGCCCCCAGCGTCGGCGACCCCCTGTAGGAGCGGGCTTGCCCGCGATCCGACGTTGCCACCACATACCCCGGCTGCGCCGGGATCGCGGGCAAGCCCGCTCCTACAGGGATCGATTGGTCGCGCCGGGGGGCTGTGGCCGCCGGGATCGCGGGCGAGCCCGCTCCTACAGGTAGCTGGCGGCTTCCTTGAGTTCGCGCATGACTTCGGTCATGGAGGCCTCGGCGTTGTCGACGAAGCACACCAGGTTGCCGACGCTGCACACCGAGGCGGTCTGGCCACGCACCATCCAGCCGCCGGGGGGCGTCCAGCCCGGCATCTGGGTGAACATGGAGAGCTGGTCGGCGTTGCCCTGCACCATGCGCTTGTAGTCGTGGGCGAACTTGGCCAGCCGCACCATCATGTCTTCCGGGAGGATGCCGTAGCCCTCCACGAAGGCGCCGTCGTCGCGGAAATGGCATACAACCAGCACACCGTCCAGGGCCAGCATCTGCTTGATCATGGCGGCGCCTCAGTGACCCAGGATAGCGTAGGCGGCTTCGTAGTCGGCCTTGTCATTGGCCAGCACCACGCCGCAATGGCCGTTGCCGACCGCGGACCATTCCAGGCCCACCAGGGTGAAGCCCTCGATGGGATAGAAGCCCTTCTGGCCGGTCATGTTCTCCCAGCCGCGCGCCTGCATGGTGGCGATGGCGATGTTGGCGACGAACACGTGCGCCAGCAGGTCCAGTATCTCGGGCGTCAGCGCCGAGTCGTCGGCGATGCGGTGCTCCGTGAGTTCACCGCGATCCGTGAACGAGAAGGCGGCCGACGCGCCCTCCAGTTGCATCAGGTCATCGATACTGCTCATAAGATCCCTCCACCTCCCCGTCTAGATGAGTTCCTCGACATCGGCCAGCCGCTTGCGCATGTGCGCCAGGACCGTGTTCAACGACCCCGCCTCGTTGCTGACGAAACAGAATACGTTGGCGACCACGCACACCGTGAAGCCCGGGCCGCGCACCACCCAGCCCTGCGCCGGGGTCAGTTGCGAATTGCCGGAGTTGGCGGCCAGGATGTCGGCCTGCATGTGCACGGCCATGGTCGTGGCGCGGCACATGATGGATGCCATGCGCGCCATTTCCTCTTCGAGTTGGCCCTTGAAGTTGTAGCGGTCGCCACGGTAGGAATATTCGCCGGCCGCTATCACGCCCGGCAGCTCGGCCAGTTCAGCGTATACGCTCATCCGACTGCACCTTCTTGTTATTGCCCCGACCCGCATCGCGGCGCGCCGGCACTGGTTGTTTTGTTTTCCCGTCGGTTTCTTATTAGCACAGGCCGCCGGCCTTGTCACCGTTGCGGCACACGAAAGCCAGCCGCTATGCTGGTGGGCCCCGTTATGCCGGAAACGGCCGACTGCCTTGAATGACGCTGCCCCACAACCCCGCCCGGCCGGCCTGCTCAGGCGCCTGGCGGCGCTGGTCTACGACGCCATCCTGCTGCTGGCGGTGCTGTTCGTGGCCACCGCCCTGGTGCTGCCGCTGTCCGGCGGCGAGGCCATCACCCACAACCCGCTGTTCTCCACCTGGCTGCTGCTGGTGAGTTTCTTCTTCTATGCCTGGTCGTGGGTGCACGGCGGGCAGACGCTGGGCCTGCGCACCTGGCACATGCGGCTGGAACGTCTCGACGGCGGGCCGGTCGGCTGGTGGCAGGCGCTGCTGCGCTTTCTCAGCGCCATCCCGTCCTGGGCCTTGTTCGGCCTGGGCTACCTGTGGATCCTGGTCGACCGCGACAAGCTGGCCTGGCACGACCGCATCTCGGAGACGCGCATCGTGCGCATCGACCCGCCGGCGCGCTGAAGGCCGGCGGCGCGGCCGGGCTTCAGCCGAAGCGGGTGATCAGGGCTTCCAGTTCGCCTACCATGTGCGCCAGCTCGCCGGTGCGGCTGGCGACGTTGTGTGCGCCCTGCAGGGCGGTGGCGGCATTGGCGTCGATGCTGGCGACGGTGCGGTTGATCTCCTCGCTGACCGCGCTCTGCTCCTCGGCGGCCGTGGCGATCTGGGTGTTCATGTCGTTGATGCTGGCGACCCGTTCGGTGATGCGCTGCAGGGCGGTGACGCAGTTGCCCACCTCCTGCGTGGTGGCCTCGGCCTGGGCGGCGCCGTTCTCCATCTGCACGGTGGCCTCCCGGGCACCGGCCTGCAGGCGTTCGATGAGGGTCTGGATCTCCTCGGTGGAATCCTGGGTGCGGCTGGCCAGGGTGCGCACCTCGTCGGCCACCACCGCGAAGCCGCGGCCGTGCTCGCCGGCGCGCGCCGCCTCGATGGCGGCGTTCAGCGCCAGCAGGTTGGTCTGCTCGGCGACGCTGCGGATGACGTCCAGGATGGCGCCGATGCTCTCGGTCTCGCCGGCCAGCGAAGCCACCGCCTGACCGGTCTCCTCGATGGCGCGGCTGAGACTGGCGATGGCGCCGGTGGCATCGCTGCCGGCCTGGCGGCCGGTCCCGCATTCGTCGTTGGCCTCGGCCGCGGCCTGCGCGGTGCGGGCGGCGTTGGCGGCCACTTCCTGCACCGTAGTCGCCATCTGGTTCATGGCGGTAGCCACCTGCTCGATGTCGACGCGCTGGCGCTCCAGTTCGTCGCTGTGGTCGGAGGCCGCGGCCGCCACGGCCGCCACCGCGGCCACTTCGCCGGCGGCGTCGCGCAACCGGCCCACCACGGTGCGCAGGCGCGCCTCCAGCATGAGACGCGCCACGGTGATCTGGCCGATCTCGTCCGTGCGTCCCGCATACACCTGCGCCATGAGGCTGTCGTCGATCACCTCGCGCGCCGCGGCGGCGGCCGCGACCACGGGCCTCGACAGCAGCCAGCCGGCGGCGGCACCCAGCGCGGCACCGGCCAGGGCCCAGCCGGCCGTGGCGAGCGCCCCGGCGTCCGCCGACCCGCCGTGCAGCAGGCCGGCCAGGCCCAGCAGCGACGCCAGCCCGGCCGTCAGGCGGCTGCGGAACGAGCCGCCGCAGAACAGGCGGCACACGCGGCCGCCCCGGTTCAGCCGCCGGTAGGCCTCGTCGGCGCGTTTCACGTATTCGGGCCGGGCCTGTACCCGGACCGACTCGTAGCCGACCACCTTGCCGGCCTCGAACACCGGCGTCACATAGGCATCGACCCAGTAGTAGTCGCCGTTCTTGCAGCGGTTCTTGACGATGCCCATCCAGTGCTGACCCGCCTTCAGGCGCTTCCACATCTGCTCGAAGGCGACCGGCGGCATGTCGGGGTGGCGGACGATGTTGTGGCTGCTGCCGATCAGTTCCGCCTCGGTGAAGCCGGAAACCTCGATGAATCCCTCGTTGGCGCCGGTGATGACGCCGCGGGTGTCGGTGGAGGAGATCAGTTCGACCTGCCCGGAGAAGGTCTTTTCCTGGTCGGTGACGGGGAGATTGCGTTTCATGGCGGTCCTGCCTTGTGTCGGGTTGGTTGTATGTTGTTGATTGTCGATTGACTGAGGGTCAGGCCAGTTAGCGGTTGTCGCATCGATTTCTTTAAGCGGGCCGCGCCCCCCGGCCGCCCAGCAGCGCGAAGGCCGCCCCCCCGACCAGCAGCGACGGCAGCACCGCGACGGCCGGCGCCGGCAGCCCGTAGACCAGGCCGGCCTGGGCCAGCAGGTCGTCCAGCAGCGTATACAGCAGCCCGACCAGGATGCCGGCGAACAGGCGCCGGCCGGCGCCGCCGCGCCCGGCCTCGCGCAGCACGAAGGCCACGGCCAGCGCCAGCATGGCCAGCGCCGACAGCGGCGCGGCCAGCCGGCTCCAGTAGGCCATCCGGTAGGGGGCGGCGTCCAGGCCGCTGGCGCGCAGGTGGCGTATGTAGCGCTGCAGTTCCCCCAGCGCCATGGCGTCCGGATCCAGCGCCAGCACCTTCACCAGGGTCGGTGTGAGGGTCGTCCGCCAGGCCAGGCGGGCGCTGCGGCGGGTCTCGACGCCCTGTCTGACGAACAACGACTCCTGCACCCCCAGCAGCCGCCAGCCGTCGCCGTCGTGGCGGGCGCGCTCGGCGTGCAGGCTGCTGCGCAGGCGGCGGTCCGGGCCGAAGTCGAACACGGACACACCGGCCAGGCCGCCATCGGCATCCAGCGCGGCGACATGGACGAAGCGCGAGCCGTCGCGGACCCACAGGCCCTGCTCGCCGGCCAGCGCCACCCGGTCGAACAGCGCCAGCGCGCGCTGCAGGCGCGCCTGGCGCTCGGCGGCCGGCGCCAGCGTCTCGCCCAGCGCCACCACCAGCACCAGCATCAGCACCCCGGCCTGCAGCACGGAGCGCAGCAGGCGCGGGCGCGAGAACCCGGCCAGCCGCAGGGCCACCAGTTCCCCGTGGGCCGCCAGCGTGCCCAGGCCGAGCAGCGCCCCCAGCAGGGCCGACACCGGGAACAGCCGCCAGGCGGCGGCCGGCGCCGACAGCAGCACGTAGCGCGCGGCGTCGGCGAGCTGGTACTGGCCGCGGCCGATGTCGCCCAGTTCGCCCAGCAGCAGGACCAGCGCGTCCATCGCCGTCACCAGCAGCCAGGCCAGCGCCGTGGCGCCGACGACGTGGCGGGCGACATACCGGTCCAGGCGTTTCACGCCGCTGCGCTCCGGCGCAGCCGGAGGCGCCGGCCGACCAGCACCAGGGCCGCCGTCAGCAGCGGCAGCAGGTGGGCCCAGCCCATGCCCGGCCAGGCCGGCAGCAGGCCCCGCCCCACCCACAACTGCAGCGCGGCCTGGAGATTGAAATAGACGATGAAGAACAGCACTCCCGCCAGCAGCATGCCGTAGCGGCCGGCGCCGGGCCGCGCGCCGCCCAGCGCCACCGCCAGCAGCGCCAGCAGCGGCATCGACAGGGGGCGCGACAGGCGCTGCTGCCACTCGGCCAGCGCCTGCGGCTGCTGCATGCCGCGCAGCCGCGCGGTCGGCACGGCGTCCCACTTGAAGGCCGGCTCGACGGCCGCGCGGCGGATGCGCACGGCGTACTCGTCGAAGCGCAGTATCCGGAAGTCGGCGCGCCCGGGTTCGCCGTCGTAGCGGTAGCCGTCCTGCAGCACCACGAAGCGGTCGCCGCTGCCGGGATCGGGCCGCACCACGGCGCGCGCCGCCGACACCAGGCGCTGCCGGCGCCCCTGCCCCGACAGCACGAACACGTCTTCCAGCGAACGGCCGTCGACGCCGGCGCGCTCACCGAACAACAGCAGTTGACCGCCGCGCAGCGGCAGGAAGCGGCCGGCCGTCAGCAGCCGGGTCTGCGCCACCTCGGCGGCCTGCGCGCGCAGCGCGTAGCCCTGGCGCGCGGTCTCCGGCACCACGAACAGCGTCAGCACGGCCGTCAGCAGCGTGGCCGCCAGCACCGGCAGTGCCAGCACCCGCACATAACCGGCCGGACCGAAGCCGGCGGCGGCCAGCGCCACCGTCTCCCGGTCCCGGTTCCAGCGGCCCAGCACCAGCAGCAGCGCCAGGAACAGCGACAGCGGCAACAGAAACACCACGAAGCCGACCGACTTGAAGCCCAGCAGCGCCAGCACCGTCTCCGCCGGCAGCCGGCCGCTGGCGGCCTGGCCGAGGTACAACGAGAAACGCGCGCTGACCAGGATCAGCCACAGCACCAGGGTCACCCCCAGCCAGTGCTGCAGCAGTTCGCGGCCAAGATAGCGCGCGATCACGCGCGGCATGGCCGCGGCCTCGCTGACAGGCTTTCGGAACAGTTTTGGCCGCCCATGGCGCTTCCAGTACACTACGGCAATCCGGGTCGGTCACCATAACCAGCCGGCCGGCCGACTGCAATTTCCGACCAGGGGAGCGAATACATGGATTTTTCCGTCAAGACCGGTGATGCCGACAAGCTCAAGAGCGCCTGCGTGGTGGTGGGCGTATTCTCGCCACGCCGCCTGTCGCCCGCCGCCGAACGCCTCGACAAGGCCAGCCGCGGCCAGTTGACCGAACTGCTCAGGCAGGGCGATATCGGCACCGACTGCGGCAGCACGACGCTGGTCCACCAGCCCAGGGGCCGGGTCCAGGCGGAACGCATCCTGGTGGTGGGCTGCGGCAAGGCGAAGGACTTCGACGCCCGCGCCTACAACAAGGCCGCCGCCGCAGCCGCCCGGGCGGTCGACGCCGGCGCCGCCACCGAAGCGCTCAGCTACCTGCCGGAACTGGACGTGGAAGGCCACTCGCTGGCCTGGAAATGCCGCCAGGTGATCCTGGCCAGCCACGACGCCGCCTACCGCTTCGACGAACTGAAAAGCGACGCCAAACCCCCGAAGAAACCGCTGCGCAAGCTCGCCATCGGCGTCGGCGACAAGGCCGACGCCGCCGAGGCCCGCCAGGGCGTGAAGCAGGGCCGCGCCGTGGCCGCCGGCGTGGAACGCGCCCGGCGGCTGGGCAACCTGCCCGGCAACATCTGCACGCCGGCCTACCTGGCTGCCCAGGCCCGCGACATCAAGGCGTCCTCCGACAGGCTCAAGGTCAAGGTGCTGGAAGAAAAGGAGATGGAGAAGCTCGGCATGGGCGCCCTGCTGTCGGTGGCGCGCGGCAGCCGCCAGCCGGCCAAGCTCATCAGCCTGGAGTACAACGGTGGCGAGCGCGGCGACAAGCCCGTGGTGCTGGTCGGCAAGGGCGTGACCTTCGACTCCGGCGGCATCTCGCTGAAGCCCGGCGCGGCCATGGACGAGATGAAGTTCGACATGTGCGGCGCCGCCAGCGTGCTGGGCACCCTGGCCGCCGCCGCGGAGCTGGAACTGCCGATCAACCTGGTCGGCATCGTGCCAGCCACCGAGAACCTGCCGGACGGTGACGCCAGCAAGCCCGGCGACATCGTCACCAGCATGTCGGGCCAGACCATCGAGATTCTCAACACCGACGCCGAGGGCCGCCTCATCCTCTGCGACGCCCTCACCTACGCCGAACGCTTCGACCCCGAGGTGGTGGTGGACATCGCCACCCTGACCGGCGCCTGCATCGTCGCCCTGGGCCACCACAGGACCGGCCTGCTGGCCAACGACCAAGAACTGGCCGACGAACTGCTGGCCGCCGGCCGCAACGCCAGCGACCCGGCCTGGCAACTGCCCATGGGCGAGGAATACGACGAACAGTTGAAGAGCAACTTCGCCGACATGGCCAACATCGGCGGCAAGGGCGCCGGCACCATCACCGCCGCCTGCTTCCTGGGCCGCTTCACGAAAGACTACCGCTGGGCCCACCTCGACATCGCCGGCGTGGCCTGGAAGAGCGGCCACGACAAGGGCGCCACCGGCCGTCCGGTGCCGCTGCTGATGCAGTTCCTGATGGATCGCTGCGAGAAAGGGCGCGATGACTGACCACAAAGGCGCACGAAGGAAAAATATTTCCTTAACCGCGAAGGACGCGAAGGAACGCGAAGGAAAATCCCGGGTAAGAAATTTCTTGTCATTCCCTTCGCGGTTGATCTTTTATCCCCTTCCTTCGAGCGCCCTTGTGCGCCTTCGTGGTTGATAAAACCATGAC
>JALSRI010000144.1 GCA_026984835.1 Thiohalobacter sp.
CCAGCCATTCCACCAGCCGCACCGCCAGGCTGGACTTGCCGGATCCCGACAGGCCGCAGGTGATCATCAGCGCCGGCCGCCCGGGCCGGGTGAAGCGCTGCGCGAGGTCCGCGTAGGCGTCGTAGGCGGCGCGCGCACGGTGGCGCTCCTGCGCGTCGGGCGCCTGCGCCAGGCGCAGGATGGCCACCTTGGCGCGCACCAGCGCCCGGTACACCAGGTAGTACGGCAACAGCGCCAGCCCGGCGTAGTCGCCGGTATGCTGCAGGTAGCGGTTCAGGAAACGCCGCGCCTGGCGGCGCAGGCCGCGGTGCTCGAGATCCATGTACAGGAAGGCGACTTCGCTGACGACGTCGATCCAGCGCAGGTTGGGATTGAACTCGATGCAGTCGAACAGGGTGACGCGGCCGTCGATGCACACCAGGTTGCCGAGATGGAGGTCACCGTGGCATTCCCGCACCCAGCCCTCGCGGCGGCGCCTGTCCAGCGTCTCCCGCAGCCGCGCGCATTCTCCCCTGCCCCATGCCTCGAGACCTTGCAGCCGGCGCAATCGCCCGTCGTCTTCCAGCAACGGCCGGATGTGGTCGATGTTCTCCTGGTACCAGTGCTGGATGTCGTCGGGATCGCCCCAGGGAGAATCGTCCGGCGCCGGTTCGGCCCGCTGGTGGAAGCCGGCGATGGCGGCCGCCATGTCGTCCACCAGGGCATCGTCCAGCGCGCCGCGCTCCGCCAGCCGCTCC
The DNA here is from genome assembly GCA_026984835.1 of Thiohalobacter sp. Taxonomy (GTDB): domain Bacteria; phylum Pseudomonadota; class Gammaproteobacteria; order DSM-19610; family DSM-19610; genus JALSRI01. The sequence continues at coordinate 738 of JALSRI010000144.1, forward strand.
AGCAGCCGGCCGTCGTCGAACTGGCGCATCTTCACGGCGTATTCGACGGCCGGTCCGTCACCGCCCATGCGGATACGCCCGTCCCGGCGCGTCACCGGCTCCACGCCCAGGTACAACTGCGGCGCGAAGCGGCGGTTCAGGCGCACTTCCTCCTCGCAGTAGAAGCGGCGCTTGTCCAGGGTGGAAAAATCGAGGAAGCCGAAATCGACCGGTTTCTTGATCTTGTAGGCGTAGTCGCCGGTGAGCAGCACCCAGGAGATGTGCGTCTCGCGCAAATCAACGCGGGTGACCGGGTGGTCGTAGGCGGCCGGGTCGCGCAGCGCCGGGATCAGGTCGTTTTCAGCCTCCATCCACGCTCCCCGCCCATGCGCCGTGAACCGGCCCGGCCCCTCGCGACGTCCGGCCTTCGGTCTCAACAGATGCGTGGCAGCGGGTCATCCTCGAGTTCCTCCAGCAGGCGCTCGCCACCGAGTTCGGTTTCCAGCAGCAACCGCGCGCCACCGGCCTCGACCCGGCCGATGAGGGCGGCGTCGGCGCCGCCTTCCAGCGTCCGCCAGCGCTCCAGCAGCGCGCCGGCCTGGTCTTCCCCGATGACGGCCAGCACACGACCCTCGCAGGCCAGGAACAAGGGATCGTAGCCCAGCATGTCGCACACCGACTGCACCGCGTCGCGTACCGGCAAGCGGGCCTGCTGCAGCCGCACGCCCAGGCCGGTGGCGCGAACGATTTCATGGCAGACCGTCGCCAGCCCGCCACGGGTGGGATCACGCATGAAGCGCAAGCCGTCGAACTCCAGCGCCGCCCGCGTCAGCGGCAGCACGCTGGCGGCGTCGGAACGCAGATCGCCGCGCAGGCCGAATTGTTCACGCGCCAGCATGACGGCGGTGCCGTGGTCGCCCACCGGTCCGCTGACCAGCAGCCGGTCGCCGGCCCGGATGCGGTCCAGCCCGGTCACCGGTCCCGGCAGGCGCACGCCGAGGGCGGTGGTGGCGAGGTACAGGCCGCCGCCCTCGCCGCGCCGCAGCACCTTGGTGTCGCCGGCCACCACCTTCACCCCGACCTCGCGCGCGGCCCGCGCCAGCGAGGCGACCAGCCGTTCCAGGGTATCGAGCGCCAGGCCTTCCTCGATGAAGGCGTTGAGGCTCAGGTAGCGCGGTTCGGCACCCGCCACGGCCAGGTCGTTGGTGCTGCCGTGGACCGCCAGCGAACCGATGTCGCCGCCGGGGAACTCCAGCGGCTGGACGGTGAAACCGTCGGTAGTGAACATCGGCTCGCCGTCCAGCGCCGCCAGCGCCACGGCATCCGCCTGCACGTCCAGGTCGGGATTGTCGAGGTGGCGGGCGAACACGCCCTCGATCAGTTCCCGCATGAAGCGGCCGCCGTTGCCGTGCGCGAGAGAGATGTGGGTGTCCTGCATGGGCTGGTTTCCGTCCGGGTTGTGGTGGGATTCGCCTTGCGCACCCCACCCTACGGCAGGGTGGCGGCGTATTCAATGACCTGGCCGAAACTCAGGCCGGCATCGTTGGCGGGCACCTGCTCACCGAGGAAGGCCTCGAAGCCGGCCTCCCCGAGCTGGCGCAGCACCATGCCGCTCAGCACCCGGTTCTGGAACACGCCGCCGCCCAGCCCGATGCGCTCGACCGGGTGCTCCTCGCGTATGCGCAGCGCCTGCGCCACCAGTGCGGCGGCCAGGGTCGCGTGTACACACCCGGCTTTCTGTGCGACGCTGTCGTCGCTGTCGAGCAGGTATTCGACCAGCGGCTGCCAGTC
>JALSRI010000145.1 GCA_026984835.1 Thiohalobacter sp.
GGTGCTGGCCGACATGATCAACTGGTGCATCCGCAATCCCCTTCAGAGCGAGCCGCTGGCCGCCGACGACCCGCGCCTGACCGCGCTGCAGGCCTATATCGCGCACGAGCGGCGCGGCGAGCCACTGCAGCCCGGTAAACACTGATCCCGCGGAACGCGCATCCTGTGCAGGAGCGGAGCCGGCCGCCCCCGCGGGGAGGATGCATGACCTGCGGGGCAGGCGCCCTGGTTTCACTTGACAGCATATACGCGGCAATATATATATGCTTTTATGAATATAGGCCCGACCCGCCTGTTCCAGCTCCTGTCCGACGAAACCCGCCTGCGCTGCCTGCTGCTGATGGCGCGGGAGGGTGAGCTCTGCGTCTGCGAGCTGACCCACGCCACCGGCATCGCCCAGCCCAAGGTATCCCGCCACCTGGCGCTACTGCGCGAGGCGGGAGTGGTCCGGGATCGGCGCGAAGGCTTGTGGATCCATTATTGCCTGCATCCGGAGTTGCCGGGCTGGGTGAGGGATGTGCTGCAGGGCACGCTGGACGGCGTACACCATGCGGCCCCCTATGCCGACGACCTGGCAGCACTGGCTTCCATGCCCGACCGGCCGGGAGCCCCCCGCTGCGCCTGAAATGTCGCCTGCCCGTGGCGGTGACAACCGACAGACGAGGATTTTGTCGTGCACTTGCTGTTTCTCTGTACCGGTAACTCCTGCCGCTCCCAGATGGCCGAGGGCTGGGCGCGTGCCCTCGGCGACGACAGCCTGGCGGTGTGTTCCGCCGGCATCGAGGCGCACGGCAAGAACCCGCGCGCCATCGCCGTCATGCAGGAGGCCGGTGTCGATATCTCCGATCAGGAGAGCACGCAGCTCGACGACGGGATGCTGGACTGGGCGGACCTGGTGGTCACCGTCTGCGGTCACGCCGACGAGCACTGTCCGGTGCTGCCGCCCGGAACCCGCAAGGAACACTGGCCGCTGGACGACCCCGCAAAAGCCACGGGCGGCGAGGATGCGATCATGAACGTGTTCCGCGCCAGCCGCGACGACATCCGCCGCCGCGTGGAGGATCTGCTGGAAAGACTCGACTGTCGGAGGAAAGAGACGATATGAGCGCACAATGCGAGACGGCGGCGCGACGTTCCAGCGGCGCCGGCATGGGCTTCTTCGAACGCTGGCTGAGCCTGTGGGTGTTCCTGTGCATCGTCGCCGGCATCGCGCTGGGGCACCGGGCGCCAGGGGTGTTCCAGGTGCTGGGCGGCCTGGAGGTGGCGCAGATCAACCTGCCGGTGGCGCTGCTGATCTGGTTCATGATCATCCCCATGTTGCTGAAGATCGACCTGCGTGCGCTCAAGGGTGTACGCAGACACTGGCGCGGGGTGGCGGTGACCCTGTTCGTCAACTGGGGCGTGAAGCCTTTTTCCATGGCGCTGCTGGCCTGGCTGTTCATCGGCCACTGGTTCCGGCCCTGGCTGCCAGCGGGGCAGGTCGATTCCTACATCGCCGGCCTGATCCTGCTGGCGGCGGCGCCCTGCACCGCCATGGTGTTCGTGTGGAGCCACCTGTCCGACGGCGAGCCGCACTTCACCCTGTCGCAGGTCGCGCTCAACGACGTCATCATGGTATTCGCCTTCGCGCCCGTCGTCGGCCTGCTGCTGGGCCTGTCGTCCATCAGCGTGCCCTGGGACACGCTGCTGCTGTCGGTGCTGCTGTATATCGTCGTGCCGCTGATCATCGCCCATGTCGTGCGCGGCCGCGTACTGAAGCATGAGCACGGCGTGCTGCGCCTCGCCAGGCTGATCCGCCGCCTGCACCCGTTCTCGCTGCTGGCGCTGCTGACCACCCTGGTGCTGCTGTTCGGCTTCCAGGGCCAGCAGATCATCCGCCAGCCGCTGGTGATCGCGCTGCTGGCGGTGCCCATCCTGATCCAGGTTCTGTTCAATTCCGGCCTGGCCTACTGGCTCAACCGCCAGGTGCGTTCGCCGCACTGCGTGGCCGGCCCCTCGGCGCTGATCGGCGCCAGCAACTTCTTCGAACTGGCGGTGGCCACCGCCATCACCCTGTTTGGCTTCGAGTCCGGCGCGGCACTGGCCACGGTGGTCGGCGTGCTCATCGAAGTGCCGGTGATGCTGCTGGCGGTGCGGGTGGTCAATGCCACGCGCGGCTGGTACGAGAAGCGGCCGGGCGTGGTGCCGCACGAGGCATGCTGTCCACCGGACCTGCACCTGCACGGCAGGTCCTGAAAGCGGCGATCCGACGACGCAGCGTCAGGCTTGAACGGGCCCGGCCTCCGTGGCCGCCACGGGGAAGGGGGCGGCGACGCCGGCGCCGGGGTGCCGGGCGGCTTCCAGCCAGTCCAGCAGACCGGCCCAGGTCTCGATGTCCTTGCGGGCGTCCCGCTCGCTGAGCTCATGAATCCCCAGTCCCTGCTCGGCGGCGCTGACGTAATGCTGGGTGTCGCGGATGCGTGCCACCACCGGAATGTCCAGGTTCTGCAGGAAACGCTCCAGT
>JALSRI010000146.1 GCA_026984835.1 Thiohalobacter sp.
GCCGGATTTCTACAAGCGGCCGGGCCGGGACATCGCGGCGGCGAAAGCGGAGCTGGCGCGGATCGACACGACGCTGGAGCAGGCGTACCAGCGCTGGCAGACACTGGAAGAGCGCGTGGACGGCGTTTCCGGGGGTGGCTGTCGGAAAACCTGACGCAAAGGTGTTGGTTTCATTCCGCCCTGGCGGTCTTTTCGTCTTTGCACCTTGGTGTTCGAGTACAGCACCGTGGAATCGTGGTGGGGTTCCCTTCGGTCACCCCACCCTCCGGAGGCCGCGACAACCGCCAACATCCCCCGTACAAGGGTGGGGTGAACGAAGTGAACCCCACCACCACGCCGGGCCGGCGAATGGGTGTGGGGGGATTCGTCAGCGGGTTTTCCCGTCTTTTTTCAGCCCGCTCGTGTCCAGCTTGACCACCACCTCGTCGGGCCGTTCGTCGACGAAGCGCGGGCGCATGTTCATGGGCCGGCCGGCGGCCTCGGCCAGTTCGCGCTCGCGGGCGGCGATCAGCGACAGGCAGTCGCGGATGCCCTGGACGGTGCGCTCGGACAGGGGATGCTTGAAACCCGGCTTGGCGTGGGTGTCCTTGGCCACGTCGGTCAGCACGCGCTTCATCATGCGCATGATGCGCTCTTCCTGGGTCATTTCGTCGCTGCTCATGGCGGGCCTCGCTGGGGGTGTGATCACGCCTATTCTGCCACAGCCGGACACCATTGGACGCATTTCCGCGCCGGCTGGCCGTGATTTGGATGCCGCGGGGGCCGGTCAGCCCTGCTGCAGCAGGTCGCGCAGGTCGATGACGGCGGCGTTGGCGCGGGCGACGTAGTTGGCCATGGTGAGCGAATAGTTGGCGAACAGCCCGAAGCCGCTGCCGTTCAGGATCACCGGGCTCAGCAGCGGCTGCTGGGCCTCTTCCAGCTCGCGGATGATCTGGCGCAGGGACACCAGGGCGTTCTTCTTCAGCAGGATGGACCGGAAGTCGTATTCGATGGCGTGCAGCAGTTCGCGCAGCGCCCAGGTGGCGCCGCGCGCCTCGTAGAAGACGTCGTCGAGCTGCAGCCAGGGCGTGCGGACTTCCACCACGGGCGGCGTGCCGGTGGCCTGTTGCGCATGGGAATCGCCGGCCAAGTCGGTGTTGATGCGCATCTGGCCGACGCTGGCGCTGAGCCGCTGGGACAGGCTGCCGAGGCGCTTGCCGACGATTTCCAGGTACTGGCGCAGGTTGTCGGCGCGGGCGTAGAACTGCGCCTGCTGCCGGGCCGGGTCGGTCAGGCGCCGCAGGTAGCGCTGCAGGGCCTCGATGCCCTTGCGGTACTCGCCCTCGGTATCCGGCAGGATCCAGGAGTCGTTCTGGAAGTTGAACTGGGGCTCGGCCCGGGCCAGGTCGGCGTCCTCGACCGACTGCGACTGCGAGCGGGAGAAATGGTTGCGCAGCGCGGCGGCGCCGTCGCGCAGCATCACCAGGGCACCGAATTCCCAGTTCGGGATGTTGTCCATCCACACGCCGGGCGGCATGATGTCGTTGGACAGGTAGCCGCCGCGCTTGTCCAGCAGGGTCTCGCCGATGCCGATCAGGGTGGAGGTGTAGACGGCGCCGACCACCAGTCGCTCGGCGTCGCCGCCGACCTGTTGCAGCGCGAACTCGCGCACCTCGAAGGGCGCCGGCTCCTCGTTCCAGTACCAGCCGAGCACGCCGGTGACGACCAGCAGCGCGGCCAGGATGAGCGCCGCCGACCACAGCAGCCCCTTTTCCTTCAGGTTGGCCGGGTGGTAGAGGTCGCGCAGCCACCAGAGTCCGTCGCGCAGGCGCTGGAGCAGGGATTGGAACATCGGCAGGTCCTTCGGGCCAGGTTGGCGAAGTCCCTAGTGTGGGGCCGGCGCCTTCGCCGATCAAGCCGCCCGCGGCCCGCCGACCAGCCGCAGCAGGCTGGGCAGCAGGATGAGGGTGAACAGCGTGCTGACGGCCAGCCCGCCGACGATCACCGCCGCCAGCCCGCGGTACAGTTCGGTGCCCGCACCCGGCACCAGCAGCAGGGGCAGCATGCCGAACAGGCTGGTGAGGGTGCTCATCAGGATCGGCCGCAGGCGCAGCCGCACGGCCTGCTCGACGGCCGCGTCGCGGTCCAGGCCGCGGCGGGCGGCGGCGCGGGCCTGGTAGACCAGCAGGATGGCGTTGTTGACCACCAGGCCCAGCAGCATGATGAAGCCGATCATGGTCAGCAGATCCATGCGCTGGAAGCTGAACAGGTCGACCAGGCGCAGGGCGATCACCCCGCCCACCGTCGCCAGCGGCAGCACCAGGATCACCAGCAGGCTGTCCAGGAAGGAGCGGAACAGCGCGCTCATCAGCAGGTACAGGATCACCACCGCCAGCAGGAAGCTGCCGCCCATGTCGTCCAGCGCCCGGGCGAGCTTCTTCGCCGTGCCCGAGTAGCGGATGCTGCCGTCTTCCGGCAGGTGTTGGCGCAGCTCGGGCACCACTTTCGTCTTCAATTCTTCCAGCAGGCGCTCCAGCGACATGCCCTCGGGCGCCCGCACCTGCAGGGTGACGGTGCGGCGCCGGTCCAGGCGCCGGATCTGGTCGGGCCCGGCCGTGCGCTGCACCGACACCAGTTCGCCGAACGGCAGCACCCCGGCCGCCGGTGTCGCCACCGGCAGCGCCGCCAGCTGCTCCGGCGTCTGCCAGCCGCGTGCCCGCACCACGATGTCGCGACGCCGCTCACCGTCGAAGTACTCGCCCGCGAACAGGCCGGAGCCGAAGGCGCGCGCCAGCCGCGCCACCGTGCCCCGGTCCCAGCCGGCCTCGGCGATGCGTGCTTCGTCCGGCACCAGGCGCAGTTCCGGCTCCGCCAGTTCCAGGCCGGGCCGAGGCTGCACCGAGGCGCCGGGAATGCGCTCGCCGATCAGTTCGTAACCGGTGCGGGCGGCGTCCAGCAGCGGTTCGAGCTGGCGCGACTGCAGGTTGAGCTCCACCGTGCCGCCGCCGCCAAAACCCCCGAACAGGGAATCGCGGCGTGCGAAGGCCAGGGTGTCGGGGAAGCCCTTGACCATGTCGTTCAGCACCGGCACCAGGCGGTCGACCTGGCCCGGGTCGACGGCGCGCACGCCCATGAAGGCGCCGCCGCGGTAGACGACGAAGAAATAATGCCGCACGCGCGGCCGTTTCTCGCCGTCGAGATAGGGCTGCATGCGTTTGGCGATGACCTGGCCCATCTCTTTCTCGATGGTCGCCAGGTTGACGCCGGGCGCCACGCTGATGATGGCGGACACGCGGTTGCGGTTGCCGGTCGGCAGGTAGTCCGCCTCCGGCAGCAGCCACAGGGTGATCAGCACCGGCAGTGTGAACAGCAGCGCCACCCAGGCGAGCTGGCGGCGACGGGAGCCGGTCAGGCGCATGATGGCGGCGCTGATGCGACGCCACAGGCCGGCGTGGCGGTCGTTCAGTTGCAGGGTGGCGGCGGACTGGCCGGCCGCGGCCGGCACCAGCGCCACCGCCACCGCGAGCGAGGCCACCACCGCCGCGGCGATGGCGATGGCCAGGTCGGCGAACAACTGGCCGGCCTCGTCGCGCAGGAACACCACCGGCAGGAACACCGCCACGGTGGTCGCGGTGGAGGCCAGCAGCGCGCCCCACACCTGGGTGACGCCGTGCAGGGCCGCGCCGCCGGCGCCCTCGCCGCGTTCGCGCAGGCGCACGATGTTCTCCAGCACCACGATGCCGGCATCCAGCACCATGCCGACCGCGAACGCCAGCCCGGCCAGCGAAATCACATTGAGGGTGTGGCCCGTCAGGTCGAGGACGACGAAGGCCGCCAGCAGGCACAGGGGAATGGCGGCCGCCACGATCAGGGTGGCGCGCAGGCGGCGCAGGAACCACCACAGCACACCGACGGCCAGCACCACGCCCGCCGCCAGATTGGTGCCGAGCATGGCGATGGAGCGATCGATGTAGACCGTCTCGTCGTAGACCTGCTCGATGCTGAGGCCGGCCTCGCGCAGCGGCCCTTCCAGCTCGGCGCGCGCCTGCCGCAGCCCGTCCATCAGCCGCAGCACGTTGACGCCGCTCTCGCGGTAGGCGTTGACGGCAACGGCGGTGGCGCCCTGATTGATGACGAAGCTCTCGCGGTCGACCGGCCGCAGTTCGACGTCCGCCACGTCGCGCAGCCGCACCGGCTTGCCTTCGCGCCAGTCCAACACCAGTTCGCCGAAACGTTCCACCGGCCAGCTGCCCGCGAACCGGATGGTGTAGCGGCGTTTGCCGACGTCGACGCTGCCGGCCGAGCTGTCCTCGTTGCCCGCCACGCGCGCCGCCAGCGCCGGCAACTGCACGCCCAGCGCCGCCAGCCGGTAGGGGTCGAAGCTGATGCGGAGTTCCTTGTCGCGGCCGCCGCGCACCTCGGAGCGGGCCACGCCGGGCACCCGCTCGAAGCGGGTCTGCACCAGGTCCTCGATCAGGGGATAGTAGGTGGAGACGTCGCGGGGGTTGCCCGGCAGGGTGCGGATGACGAACCAGGCCACCGGCCGGTTGCGGGCGCCGATGGTGGACAGGCGCGGCTCGACGGCGTCGTCGGGGTAGTCGCCGACCCGGTTGAGGCGGTTGAGCACGTCGATCAGCGCGCGCTGCAGGTCGGTACCCACCGCGAAGCTGAGCGTCACGCTGCCGCGGCCGCGCTGGGCGCGCGACAGCATCTCCACCAGACCCGGGGTGCCGCGCAGGGCCTTCTCCTGCGGTTCGAGGATCTCCGACTCGACCTCCTGCGGCGCCGCCGCCCGCCAGGCGGTGGTGACGGTGATCTCGGGTCGCTCCACCTCGGGCGTCATCTGCACCGGCAGGCGCGCCAGGCTCAGGGCGCCGAACAGCGCCACCAGCAGCACCGCGACCAGCGCCGCCACCGGATTGTTCAGCGCGGCGCGGGTCAGGATCACGGCGCAGCAGACGCCTCCCGCACCTCGACCGGGTCGCCGTCGCGCAACCGCTCGCCGCCGCGCACCACCACGCGGTCACCGTCCGCCAGTGCGCCCTGCACCTCGATGTAGCGGCCCTCGGCGACGCCGGTGTGGACCTCGACCCGCTGCGCGGTGCCATCCTCGCCGATGCGGAACACGTAGATGGCCGCGCGGCGTATCACCAGCGCGTCGCGCGGCACGCTCAACACCCGGCGCGGGGCGGCCGCGGGCACGGCGATGCGCAAGGCCTCGCCGGCCGTCCAGTCGCCCGGCGGCAGGGCGACGCGCACCTCGTAGAGCCGCGAGGGCGGCTCGGCCACCGGCACCAGGGTGCGCACGCGCCCCTCGGCCCTGCCGTCCCCGCCGGCGCCCTGCACCTGCACCCCGGCGCCGGGCCGCAGCACCGCCAGCGCCGCGCGCGCCACCCGCACCTGCGCCTCCAGCCCGTCGGGGTCGACCAGCTCGACGACTGCGGCGCCGGCGTCCGCCCGTTCGCCGGGCTGCAGCAGGCGCCGCGTCACGACGGCGGCAAAAGGGGCGCGCAGCGTGGTGCGGCGCAGGCGTTCGAGGGCCTGGCGTTCGCGCGCGCGCGCCGCCTCCAGCTCTCCTTCGGCCGCCGCGCGGTCGGCGACGGTCTGTTCGAGCTGGCTCTGGGCGGCGTTGTTCTGGTGCGCCAGGCGCTGCAGGCGACCGGCTTCCTTGTCCAGGAATTCCAGCCGCGCCCGGGTGCGCGCGATGTCGGCACGGCGCTCGACCAGCGCCTGCTGCAGCAGGCTGTCGTCCAGGCGCGCCACCGCGTCGCCCGCCTGCAGCACCGTGCCGACCTCGGCCACCGACAGCAGCCGCCCCTCGACCTCGGCGGCCAGCTTCACGGCCCGGCGGGCAACCACGGTGCCGTCGTACCAGTCCAGCGGCGCCAGCAGGCGCTGGCGGGCGACCTCCACCACCACCGGGCGGGCGGCGGCAAGGACGACGGCGGCCGGCAGCAGCGACGCCAGCAGCAGTGTCCAGCTCACAGCCTTGGAGATTCTTGTCATGAGCTTCCCGTTGCAACGCCGTTCCGCGTGACCGGCGACTTTGCCCCGCATTTCAGCATACTGCCCCGCAAACGACCAGCCGCGACCGTGCGCCCGGCGCGCCTGTGGTACGCTTGCCGGCACTGCTGCGAGCCACCCCTGCGCCCCATGCCCGAACAATCCCTGGTCTTCTCCGTGTTTCTCATCTTCACCGGCGCCGCGCTGCTGGCGACCCTGGCCCTGTATGCGCGCCAGTCCATGCTGGTCGCCTACATCCTGCTCGGCATGCTGCTGGGCCCCTTCGCCCTCGGCCTGGTGCCGGACGTCGTCCTGCTGCGCGACCTGTCGCACGTGGGCATCGTGTTCCTGCTGTTCCTGCTCGGCCTCAACCTGCACCCGCAGGATCTGTGGCGGCTGTTCCGCAAGGCCACCCTGGTGACGCTGGTCAGCTCGCTGCTGTTCGCGGCGAGCGGCTATGCCGTGGCAATGGCATTCGGTTACGACACCGCCGAACGGCTGGTGATCGCCGCCACCATGATGTTCTCCAGCACCATCATCGGCCTCAAGCTGCTGCCCAGCACCGTACTGCACCACCAGCACACCGGCGAGATCATCATCAGCGTGCTGCTGCTGCAGGACCTGATCGCCATCCTGGTCATGCTGACCCTGCACGGACTGGGGGGACACACCGACGGCTGGCAGCAGGCGGCCAAGCTGGCGCTCAGCCTGCCGGCGCTGCTCGCGTTCGCCTTCGGCTTCTCGCGCTGGGTGCTGACGCGCCTGCTGGCGCGCTTCGACACCATCCACGAATACATCTTCCTGCTCGCCATCGGCTGGTGCCTGGGCATGGCGGAGCTGTCCGAGGCCATCGGCCTGTCGCCGGAGATCGGCGCCTTCATCGCCGGCATCGCCGTCGCCACCCACCCCATTTCACGCTTCATCGCCGAGAGCCTGCGGCCGTTGCGCGACTTCTTCCTCGTGGTGTTCTTCTTCAGCCTGGGGGCCGGCTTCGACATGGGCTCGGTGCAGCAGGTGTTGCTGCCGGCGCTGGCGCTGGCGGCCATCAGCCTGCTGCTCAAGCCCCTGGTGTTCCGCCAGTTGTGGATCTACGAGGGCGAGGCGCCGGCGCTGTCGCTGGAAGTCGGCGTGCGGCTGGCGCAGATCAGCGAGTTCTCCCTGCTGATCGCGGTGCTGGCGCAGCAGACGCGGGTGATCGGCGAGCAGGCCTCCTACCTCATCCAGCTCGCCACCCTGCTCACCTTCATCGCCTCCTCGTACTTCATCGTGCTGCGCTACCCCACCCCCATCGCCGCGTCCGACCGCCTGCGACGCGACTGATCAGCGGTAGGACCAGGCCCAGTCGCAGGACGACAGCGCGGCCAGGGCCGCCAGCAGGCTGTCCGCCGGCACCGCCTCGTGCGGGTACACGCCCTCGATCTCGACCAGGCCGTCCCGGGCGGCGCCGCCGGCCACGGGCGGCAGGCGCACATGGCAGTAGGGCGCCCCGGGAGCGGCGGGATCGGGCGCCAGCCGGAGCCTGGGGGAACAACCGAGAAACACCACCTGCTGCAGGAAACGCGGCCCGGCCAGGTAGTCCGGCCCACCGCCGGGCGCGGGTTCGCCGATCAGGCCGATGCGGCGCAGGCAGTCGCGCAGCTGCCCGGGCCCGTCCGGTCGCCAGCCGGGTTCGGCCGGATGCAGCAGCAGGGCGGGCACGATGCGGGCGGGGAGAGGTTCAGGCCCCGGCGGTCAGCACTTGGAGCCGGTCTGGTCCCAGCTGAAGGTGCAGTCGAGGTGCGAGCGCACCGAGATCATGCCGGCCATGCCGTCCTCGACCATGGTGGCCAGCGGCGAGCGCTGGCGGAAGCGCCGGTTGGGCTTGTGCATCCACAGCCGCCCCATGTGGCGGCTGAACGGGAAGGTGGTGCGCAGCGCGTCGGCGATGCTGATGAGATGTTCCACCCGCAGCATCACCTCCGGGTCGTCCGGCAGGGCGCGTTCGTCACGGATGCGGCGCAGCTCGCGCGGCTTGATGTCGAGACCCAGCAGGGCGACCTGGTCGCGCTCGCGGATACCCCAGTCTTCGAGCATGTTGAGGATGGCGCGCGTCAGTTGCAGGCGCTCGTCGTGTGTCATTTCTTCGGCCATGTCGGCAAACCCTCTCCCGTCTGACGGCAATAGTAGCATGCCGGCCGCCGCCCGCGCCCCGTCCGGCGCGTCCCAACACCACGCTTGGGATGTGGAATATCGCCACCGACGGCCGCTGATCGGGGCGGCGCGACTGTGCTAGTATCCGCGCCGACCCGGTGCCGCACCCGGCACTGGCCATGTGTCTACACGCCTGATTTCAAAGAGTCGAACAATGAAAAACGTGCAAAGGAAAGGCTTCCTGTTCCTGTTGGCAAGCGGATTGCTGCTGGCCACCCTGGCAGCCAGCGCCGACGTGGTGCTGCTCGACAACGGCGATCGCATCTCCGGCGAGGTGGTCGCCAAGAGCGCCGACAAGCTGGTGATCGAGACCGCCTGGGCCGGCAGGCTGGAGTTGTCCTGGTCGAAGGTGGTGGCCGTGACCACCGAAGGGCCGCTGCTGTTCCGCCTCCGGGACGGCGTCGAGATCCGCGGCACCCTGCGCAGTGAAGACGGCGGCGTCGTCCTGGTCGACCAGGACGGCGGCAGACACCCCGTCGCATCGCTGGCCGCCATCGCCGAGGCCGGCGCCATACCCTCGGAACTGCCGCCGCCGCTGGAATGGCGTGGCCATGCCAACCTGGCCGCCCAGGCGGTACGCGGCAACACGGATACCGATGCCCTGTCTCTCGACACCCGCGTGGTCGGCGAAGCGAAGGGCATCCGCCGCTACACGCTGGCGGCGGCGCTGAACAAGGAGCGCAGCGCCGGCTCGCTGACCAAGGAACAATACCTGCTGGGCGGCAAGTACGACCACTTCTTCAGCCCGCGCTGGTTCGGCTATGTCAGCGCCGACTTCGAAAAGGACAAGTTCAAGGATCTCGACCTGCGCAGCATCTTCAGCGCCGGCTCCGGCTACCAGTTCTTCGATACGGACGAACTGCGGGTATCGCTGGAAGGCGGCCTCGCCTACACCGACGAGGATTTCATCGTCAACGACGACGACAGCTATGCCGGCCTGCAGTGGGCGCTCAACTGGGAGCAGGCCTTCTTCGACAAGCGCCTGGCCTTCTTCCACCGCCACCAGGGCAACCAGGGGCTGGACGCCGCCGACAACCTGCTGATCCGCGCCCAGACCGGCGTGACCGTGCCGATCCTGGACGGGCTGCGGGCAGTGGCCGAGTACGACATCGACTGGGACCGCTCACCGCCGGACAATACCGACAGCACGGATTCGACCTACAAGCTCGGACTCGGCTACACCTGGTAGGGCGGCGATGGCGGCATGAGCGTGCTGCTGTCGCTGCTGGCGCTGGCGCTGCTCGTGTGGCTGTGGCAGGACACGCTGGCGGCCCGCGAACAGGCCGAGCACGCCGCCCGCGAGGCCTGCGGCCGGCAGTCGCTGCAGTTCCTGGACGGCAGCGTGGAGCTGCGCCGCACCCGGCCGGCACGCGTCGCCGGCGGCGTCCGGCTGCGCCGCACCTTCCGCTTCGCCTACAGCCCGGAAGGGGCCAGCCGCCGCGAGGGCTTCGTCATCACCCTGGGCCGGCGGGTGGAGAACCTCGGCCTGTGAGCGGCGGGCGCCGGACTGTTATATCGGACTGTTATATACTTTTACCGCAAGACGACGCTTTTCCCGATTCACAGCCTGGATTCGACCATGCCCTATTACATCTACAAGATCACGCCCGGCCCGACCGACCTGCTGAAGACCCTGGAGAAGCTGGAGCAGTACGACAGCTACAAGGAAGCCCGCAACCGCGCCCGGGAGATGCGCGCCGCCGCCCAGCCGACCGACAACCACATCATCAAAGTGATATTCGCCGGCTCGGAACTGGAGGCCGAGGAACAGCTGATGGAAAAACGCGAGGCGCCCATCCTGCGCGAGTGGGAAAAATAACCGCGCCAGACCCGCATCCATGGTCGAGGAAGACGAATACCGGAGCACCTACCGGGAAGTCAACGAACACCGCTGCGTGTTCGAGAAGGCAGTGCTCAGCCATCGCTGCGCCTGCATCTGTTCCACCCGCTTCTACCTCGCCGACCGCGAGGGCATCCGCTGCGACTCGGTCACTGCACTGCAACGCTGCCGACGCCTGTCGCAACTGCTGCACGACAGCGCACGCTTCGCGCTGGGCCTGAGCAGCATCGAGGGGGAACTGCCCCACACCAAGGAGATCAAGGTCCAGACCGGCGGCCTGCTGGGCCTGCAGAAGGCGCTGCGCCCGGCGCTGGCCGAAAGCGATGAAGTCGGCGACATCGCCGGCCTGGTGGCCTGCGGGGAGAAGACCTGGGGCTCGCTGGAAGCGCTGCCCTTCAGCGAGATCGTGAAATCCATCACCGCCTTCGAGGGACGGCGACGACGCCCGCGCCGCTGACAGGCTGGCGTTCGGTCACCAACGTGATAGGCTGAAAACAGACGCGCACCCAGGGCACGGCGGCAGGCCGGCAGGAGCCAGGACCATCAACAACAGCCTAAGCGAAGAAGAGATCGAAGACCTGCGCAGGCGACTGGAAGGCCTGCGCACCGAACACCGCGACCTCGACGACGTCATCCACCACCTGACCGAATCGGCCTACCCCGATCAGCTGCAGATCCGCCGTCTCAAGAAGCGCAAGCTGCGCCTCAAGGACCTCATCATGCACATCGAGAGCCTGCTGATTCCCGACATGGACGCCTGAGACGGGCCACCCCGCTAGCGCGCCTGGTAGTACAGCTTCCTGACCGGCGACAGGATCTCCAGGCTCGCACCGTTGACCTTGACGTAGCGACGCACCTGCACGTACAGGGTATGGGCGCCGCCTGCCGCCCCCAGGCGGTAGGGGACCACGGCCGCGTAGGACTGCCATTTGGCGCCCTGGAAATCGGGCCTTTCGCTGATCATGATATCGGTGGCCTTGCCGCTCAGGCGGGTCTTGACCAGCACCCGGCGCGGGTCGTCGCCGGCGCGGTCGCGCGCCACCGACACGGCCGTGATCTCCAGTCCTTCGGCCGGTGATCGGGTCGGGCCGGACCGGGCACCCGCGCAGCGCGGGCCGCCCCCGCCGGGCGCCAGCTTCATGACCACAACGCGGTTCTCATAGAGCGGCTCCAGCAGCCGCTGCTCGCCGAGGTAGCCGGCCCGGGACACCACCAGCACCAGGGGATTGGTGGGCAGGTCCCGGAAGCGGGTGACGCCACGGGCGTCGGTCAGCACGGCGCCGAACTGTGACGGACTGGCCTGGGTGCCGAGGCAGACCGCGGCACCGGCCAGCGGCCGGCCGCTGTCGCGATCCATGACATGGATTTCCAGCCAGGGATTGTCGGGCGCAACGACAGCGGCCGGCGCCACCCCCACGGCGCACAGGGCAAACAGACCGGCAAACAGGGACAGGATCTTGTTGTTGTGGATCTGGGCGTTCATACCGACCTCGCGGGGCTATTGTTGCTTTTGTGGCCAAGTGTACCACAGCCCCACCCCACGCCCCGGATCGCATTTTCGTGACGCCGGTCCGGTTTTTTTCAACTTGTTGATTTATATTCGTAAATCACCGGGTGCGCCAGGCAGGCCCGGGGGCCGCCTGGAACGGCCGCCCGGCAACCGCCACGGCGGCTCAACTAACGCGCCCGGCGGACGTTAACCCGGCAGCACCCGAATCCGCCCGTCCACCGGCGGGCGGCCACAGCCAGACAGGGAATCCATGAGCGAAGCAGCGGAAAAGACCAGGAGCGGAACGGGCAAGACGGCGCGGCCGGGCGGCGGCCGCATGAGCTTCAACCCGTTGCACCCTTCGTCTGAACTGCCGCCCGAGCAGCTCATCCGCCTGCTCGGCATGCACGGACGCAAGAGCCGGCGGCACAAGTCCGCCGCCGCGAAACCAGCCGGGCGCGCCATCCCGGCGGCCACGCCGGCCACACCGGCCCCGGCTGCCGCCGTCCCGGCCGCCGCCCCCGCTCACGAGCCGCGCCGCAGCCGCCCGGTCCGGGATCTCGAAACGGAAACCGGGGTATTCGGTGACAGCGGCCGCTCGCCGCTGCTGGCGGCGATGGGTGCCGGCGTACTGGTCGGTGTCGCCGTGGCCGCCTTCCTGCTGTGGCCGGCGGCCAGGACAGAGACACCGGCACCGCCACGGACGACGCCGGCCGTAGTCGAGAAGGCACCCGCGGCGGTACCGAAGGCCGTCGAGAAGAAGGCCCCGGCACCCCACGCCACGGCACCGGCCCCCGTCCGGCGCGCCGCCCCCCGCCAGGCGGTGGAACCGGCCGAACCGCGCGCCGCGGCCGAGCGCCTGCGGCAATTGCGGAAAGAAGCCGAACAGCGCTTCGCCGAACGCCTGGCGGCCCCGACCCCGACCCCGGCCCCGACCCCGTCCCGGACCGCCCCGCAGGATGCCGCGGCGGCGGCGCCTGTCACGGAGCCGACACCGGCCGCCACCGTCGAAGCGACCGGCCCCGCGGCGCGGAGCGCCGATACCCCGGATTCCTTCCGCGAGGACACGCCGGTCCAATCCCTGCAGCCGTCACCGGCCGACTCCCCGGCAGCGGTCCCGGTCGCACCGGAACCGCTCGACGCGGCCACTGCGCCGGACTTCCCGGATCCCCTGCCCGGCGCTGAAGATGCGGACGACGCAGCCCCCCCGCCGACGGTCGAACAGCCACCCCAGGCGGCGGACACCCGGCCGGTGCCCGCACCCCCGGCCGACGCGGCGCCGCCCGCAGCAGCGCCGTCCGAAGCCCTGGAGGGGCCGGAAGAAGGACCCGGGGCCGACGCCAGTGCCTTCCCGGCCGCACCGGAAATGCCCGCCGCGGCGGAGCAGTCTGCCCCGCCACCGGAGCCCGCCGTGGCCGAACCGGCGCCGGTCGCGGACGACACCGCCGGATCGGCACCCGGCAGCCAGGACACGACCGCGGAGCCGCCGCCGGAAGAACTGCCGCCGCTGCCCGGTCAGGGGACGGGTTCGTAACGGAACAGCTCGACCGCCAGCGGCCAGCCGCTGGAATCCAGCACCGTGACGGACCATTCGCCGGGCTGGCCCGGCTTGATCCTTTTCTTCGAGAAGACCCGCCAGCGCGGACCCTTCACCTGGAACGACACCTGCGACTGCACTTCACCGCGGTACTCCCAGCGGTGGACGACGGTGCGCCCCTCCAGGTGGCGCAGCTCGGTGAAGAAATAGACCGTATCGAGCGGCGCCTGCAGCACCACCACCCGGTCGACCGGCTCGCGGTCCACGATGGCAGTTGTAAACTGCGCCCGCGCCACGCCGGCATCGGGCGCCAGGCCGGCCGGCGGAGCCGCCGCCGCGACCTGGCCCGCCAGCAGCAGGGCACCGACGGCCGATCCCCTCGTCATTGCATTCATGCGCATTCTCCCTGTGTCGATCGATCGGGCCGGTAGCGCACGGCGGGCGTCACACCGCACTCAGAGATGCACGATCTCCAGGCCCAGGGCGGCGCAGGCCTCCTGTTGCTGGCTGCTGGTGACCACCGCGGTGCTGGCGCGTTCCGGTTTCAGGTAGGTGTCGCCGACCCGCTGCAGATCCTCCAGCCGGACTTCCAGCACCCGGCGACGGAAGCGCTGACGCTGCTCCGGCGTGCGGCCATAGAGGGCGTTGTAGAAGGCATCCTTTGCCTCCCCCGCCGGTGAGCCGGGCTTGTCGATGCCGCCGATGACGCCGAGGATGGCTTCCTCGACCTGGCGCCACTCGTGCTTTTCGTCCAGCAGCCAGCGCACCGCGGCGTCGAAGTCGTCCAGCGTCTCCTGCAGGCGCGGGTCGCGGTAGGAGAAGAAGCGGAACGCGGCGTTGTCGGCGTCGTGGCCGGCGCCGCCGCCGTAGGCGCCACCCTGCTCGCGGATGGCGCGGTGCAGGAAACCGTTGCGCAGGAAGCCGCCCAGCACCGCCAGCGGCGCCGCGTCCGGATGCTCGACGGGTACCGTGGGGTAGGCGCGGGCGCAGAAGTTGACCTGGGTGTTGGTGACCCAGCACTGCTTCACCTGCTGCTGCACCGGCGCCACGCCGAAGCCGCCGCCGGCCGCCGCCGGCCGCCGGCTGTCGGCCCAGGCCTGCTGAAGCTGCGCCAGGTAGTCGTCGCGGTGCTCGGCTTCGCCGATCAACAGGAAGCGGCGCGGCGCCGCCAGCACCTGGTCGTGCAGGGTCTCGAACTGGCGCGCCAGCGCCTGCAACGCGGCCTTGTCGTCGAGGCGGTCGTCGAGTTCACGCAGGTGGCGGATGCCGGCCAGGCCGCGCAGCCGGTGCGCCAGCGCGGCGCCGGCGCTCAGGCCCGCCGAGGCCGCCATCATGGCCAGCAGGTGGCCCTGGCCGGTGACACTCTGTTCGCGGCGCGCGCGCTGCTGCGCCAGCAGTTCGCGGATGCGGTCCAGCTCGTCGAAGCGGGCGGCCTCCAGCGTCTCGCGCAGTAGCCCGCTCATGGGCGCGTGGTTGCGGGTCAGGGCCTTGCCCGACAGGATGAAGTGCCCGGACAGGCGCTGCACGTCGTCGATGGCGGCACGCGCCGAGTGGCTGGCGTACACGCCGCCGGTGACGCTGGACTGCAGCGCCTGGGTCTCCAGGTAGTCGCGGCCGCCGCAGCCGAGCTGCGCCAGGCAGCGGGTGTAGTGGGGCAGCACGTCGAGCAGCCCGTCGTCCAGCGCCGGCAGTTCGGCCACCACCTGTTCGTAGACCAGGCCGTTGGTGCCCTGCTCGTAGTTGTGCACCGGCAGGCCGGCCACGTCCAGCTCCCGACCCTCGGCGATGTGCAGGGTCTCGGGGATGTCCGAAAGCCCCACCTTGGGCAGGATGTCGGGATCGTCCTCCTGCTGCTGGCGCTCGGCCAGCGCCTGCGCCTGTTCCACGATATGGCGTATGCCGACGTCGTCCAGGCCGGCCTTGATGCGCGCCAGGCGCTGCGCCTCGGCCTGCTCGGTGCGCGCCGCCAGCCCGGTGTCCGGCTCCAGCGTCAGGCGCACCCGGTGCCAGTTGTCGAGCAACTGTTCGCGCACCAGGCGCTTGACGTAGTCCGGGTCCTCGATGTCGCGCCGCAGGCGCTCCAGCACCGGGTCGAGATTGAGCGCCCCGACCGGGTCGCCGTAGTGGATGGCGCTGGACAGGCCGTCGAGAATGAGCTGCAGGCCGTAGGGGTAACCGTCGCCGGCGATCTCGCGCTGGCTCAGTTCCAACTGGTGCAGCACCGCCTGCACCCGTTCCAGGGGCACGCCCTCCTCGGCCACCTGGCGCAGCACCGACAGCACCAGCTCCTCCAGGGCGTCGGCGTTCTCCGGCCTGCTGCCCTCGATACCGGCCATGAAACTCATCTCGCGGTTGGAGTCCTCCAGGCCGCACAGCGGCGAGGGCGCGCTGCCCAGGTCGGTGGTCTCCAGGGCGCGGCGCAGCGGCGAAGCGCTGTCTTCCAGCAGCACGCCCTCCAGCAGATGGGCCTCCATCTGCCGGTGCAGGTCGGTGCTGTGGCCGAGCAGCCAGCCGAGCACGATGTGGGTCTTGTCCTGCGGATCCTCCTGGGGATCCAGCGCATAGTATTCCTGCACGCGCAGCGGCGCCTGGTAGCGCTTCTCATCCGGCACCGCGACATGCACGTCGAGACGCTCGAAACGCGACAGGGCGCGTTCGTGGAAGCGTGCCTGGTGTTCGGCGGCCGGGATGTCGCCGTAGGTCATGAAGATGGCGTTGGAGGGGTGGTAGTGCTTGCGGTAGAAGGCCAGCAGGTCCTCGTAGGCCAGGTCGGGGATGTGTTCCGGGTCGCCGCCACTGTTGTAGTGGTAGGTGGTGGTCGGGAACAGGTACCGGGTCAGTTCCTGCCACAGCACGCTGACCGGCGAGCTCATGGCGCCCTTCATTTCGTTGAACACCACGCCCTTGAACAGCAGCCCGGTGGCCGGGTCGTCCGGCACCTCGAATTCCAGGCGGTGCCCTTCCTGGGCGAAATCGAGTTCGTGCAGCCGCGCGAAGAACACCGCGTCCAGGTAGACGTCCATCAGGTTCCAGAAGTCCTTGCGGTTCTGGCTGGCGAAGGGATAGGCGGTCCAGTCGCTGCTGGTGAAGGCGTTCATGAAGGTGTTCAGCGAACGCCGGATCATCATGAAGAAGGGGTCGCGCACCGGGTAGCGCTCGGAGCCGCACAACACCGTGTGTTCCAGGATGTGGGCGACGCCGGTGGAATCCGTGGGCACGGTGCGCAGTGCCACCAGGAACACGTTCTCCGGGTTGTCGGCGGCCAGGTGGTAGTGCATGGCGCCGGTGGCACGGTGGCGGTATTCCTCCACCACCAGCTTGAGCGAGGCGATGGATTCGCTGCGCACCCATTCGAAACTCTCGTGCGCCGAGGCGGGCGTGGAAGCCCGGCTGCCGCTGTCCGCGATGACTGTACTCATGATGCAGGGTTTTCCCTTCTTCAGTGTGTCGGCACCAATTCTAGCGCGCCGGCCCGGCAATTGCCCGCACCGCCGCCGAGCCGATAGAATGCGCTCCGGCCCCGCCAGGAACGCACCCGCATGAAAATCGTCTCTTTCAACGCCAACGGCATCCGCGCCCGCGCCCACCAGCTCAAGGCGCTGGTGGACCGGCACCACCCCGATATCATCGGCATCCAGGAAACCAAGGTGCGCGACGAGGAGTTTCCCGTACAGATGGTGCAGGATCTGGGCTACCGGGCCGACTTCCATGGCCAGAAGGGCCACTACGGCGTGGCGCTGCTGTCGGCGCGGCCGCCGAAGAAGGTACGCAAGGGGCTGCCCGGGGACGGCGAGGAATCGCAGCGCCGTCTCATCACCGGTTTCTATGATCTGGCCGACGGTCGTGAACTGGTGGTCATCAACGGCTATTTCCCGCAGGGCGAGAACCGCGAACACGAGACCAAGTTCCCCGCCAAGCGCCGCTTCTACGCCGGCCTGCTCAACTACTTGCAGAAGCATTTCTCGCCCGACCAGCCGCTGGTGCTGATGGGCGACATGAACGTGGCGCCGCTGGACATCGACATCGGCATCGGCGAGGACAACGCCAGGCGCTGGCTGCGCACCGGCAAGTGCAGCTTCCTGCCGGAAGAGCGCGAATGGCTGCAAAAGCTCATGGACTGGGGCCTGGTGGACACCTTTCGCCAGTGCCATCCGCGCGTGAAGGACCGCTTTTCCTGGTTCGACTACCGCAGCCGCGGCTTCGAGCGCGATCCGAAGCGCGGCCTGCGCATCGACCTGCTGCTGGCGACGCCGCCGCTGGCCGAACGCTGCACCGGCGCCGACATCTCCTACCGTATCCGCGCCATGGAGAAACCTTCCGACCATTGCCCGGTATGGGCCGAGTTCGACCTGAAACTGGCGTGAGACGACGCCGTCACGCCCGCATCCGTGCATCGCGCCGCCCGCCGGCGTAGAATATTCCCCATGATCGGGAATGGAGTTCATCGGCTGGGCTGGATGCTGGTGGCGGCGCTGACCGCCGCGTCGGCAATGGCGGCGGCCGCGCTGGAGCAGGAGGCGCCGGTCCAGGACCCGAAGTCGCTGATCGCGCACATGACCGAGAGCCTGCTCGACGAACTGAAGACGCGGACCAGCGAGATCAAGGAGAACGAGGACGTCGCCTACCGGATCAGCGACCGCCTGGTGGTGCCCAACCTGGACTTCGACCGCATCACGCGCCTGGTCATCGGCAAGTACTGGCGCCGCGCCAGCGACGAGCAGAGGCGGAAACTCACCCACGAGCTGCGTTCGCTCATCATCCGCTCCTACGTCACCGCCATGCGCACCTATGCCGACCAGATCGTCGCCAGCGGTCCGCGCATCACCTACCTGCCGTCGCGCTACCGGCCCGGCGACAAAAAGGCCGTGGTGCGCGCCGCGTTGCAGCTCGAGGGCGGCAAGCCGGTGGAGGTGCAGTACCTGCTGTACCGCAGCGACGGGCGCTGGAAGATCTACGACATCCGCATCGAGGGCATCAGCCTCGCCATCACCTACCGCACCAGCTTCGGCGCCGAGATCCAGCGCAGCGGCATCGACGGCCTGATCGCCCAGCTCGAAGAGCGCAACCGCAACGGCGCCGTGGCCCTGCCGCCGGGCGTCAACGTGCCCCTGAAGGCCAACACCGGCATCGGCCTCCACTGACCCCCGCCCTGGCCTGTTTCCTGCATGACGACATGCAGGAAGGCACCACTCGCGGAGGGAACATGAGCCTCGTCGACCGCTGCCACGATCCGTACGGAAAGCTTTCGCCGCGCCGGCGCGGCCAGTTGAACCGCCTGCTGCAGTCCCCGGACCGGCACCTGTGGGAGCGCAGCCGCGGGCTGGTCATACGCGCCACCCCGCTGGTGACGCTGGAAATGGCGGTCCGCTCGGTCAGCCGCCGGCCGCTGGCGGACGCCCCGCCGGACCCCTTCACCCTGTACCGGGCCCTACGCTTCGCGGTCGGCTGAGCCGTCCGCCGCCCGCATCGGCTGGCGGCGCGCCTGCGTCCCGACCAGCGCCAGAATCCTGTCGGCCGCCTGGGCGGCGCCGTCGGCTTCGACGCGCCTGACCGCCAGCGCCCGGCACCGATCCACCCGCTCGCGCATGGCGCCGTCGGCCAGCCGCGCGGCCGGCAGGGGCACGCCGGCGCGGTGCCGCGCCAGCCAGGCGGCCAGCCAGCGCTCCTCGGGCCAGTCGGGGCGCGGCACGTACAGCAGCGGCGTGCCGTTGACCACGCATTCGGCCACCGTCCCGTAGCCGCACTTGCCCAGCACGGCATCCGCCGAGGCCAACAGGTCGATGAAGGGCATGCCGGTCGCGCCCAGGGTCGACACGGCCGGGTGATCCACCCGCCAGTCGTCCGCCACCAGCCAGTGGATGCCGGCGTCCGGCGGCCAGTCCTCGACCGGGAAGCGCGCCCCCACCCCGCCCGGCGCCACCAGCACCAGGCTCGTCTGCGGTGCCAGGCCGAGCCGCTCGACGAGCGCCGCGCGGCGGTCGCGTCCGCGCCGGGCGATGGGGCCGACCGTCCGGCACCGGGCCAGCCAGGGCATGGGCATGGACGGCTCGGGGCACAGGAACAGGCGGGCGCCGCCGTAGGCCGCTTCCAGTTGCGCCAGCACCCCGGCCGCCTCCGGGCGGTCGGCGAAGTAATGCCGGTAGATGTCGGCCCAGTTGAGCGAGCACAGCGCCACCGCCGGCACCCCCAGCACATCGGCCGCGGCCAGGATGACGGCCGGCACGTCGGCCAGCACCAGGTCCGGCGCCAGCGCCGCCAGCCGCCGCGCCTCGGCGTCCACCCGCGCCGGCCAGTCGGCGTGCTGTTCGCGGTAGGCGCGGGCGCTGCGTTCGAGGTCGACCTCGAGCGCCGACTTCATGTGCAGGCCGAAATCCGGCGCATGGCGGTGGTACTCGAAGGGCGCGCCGATGCGCTCGCGCAGGAAGGCTTCCGGCAGGTCGGTGAGCACGCCCAGGCGCAACGCCGGGCAGCGCCGCGCCAGCGCGTCGAGCACCGGCGCCAGCTGGGCGGCGTGACCGTAGCCGTGCGGGGTGATGGCGGCGACCAGGCGCACGGCGGCGGGCAGGGTCAGAGGATGCCGGCCGCCTGCTGGTCCGCGTGATAGGACGACCGGACCATGGGCCCGCTGGCCACCTGCGAGAAACCCAGCGACTCGCCCAGCTCGCGCAGCCGCTCGAATTCGTCGGGGTGCACGAAGCGCTCCACCGGCAGGTGGTGCAGGCTGGGCTGCAGATACTGGCCCAGGGTGAGCATGTCGACGTCGTGGGCGCGCAGGTCGCGCATCACCTGCTCCACTTCCTCCAGGGTCTCGCCCAGGCCCAGCATCAGGCCCGACTTGGTCGGCACGCCCGGGCGGGCGGCCTTGAAGCGCTTCAGCAGGTCCAGCGACCAGGCGTAGTCGGAGCCCGGGCGCGCCTTGCGATACAGCCGCGGCACCGTCTCCAGGTTGTGGTTGAACACGTCCGGCGGCGCCGCCCGCATGATGTCCAGGGCGCGGTCCATGCGGCCGCGGAAATCCGGCACCAGGATCTCGATGCGGGTGTCGGGATTGAGGGCGCGGATGGCCTCGATGCAGGCCACGAAATGCCCCGCCCCGCCGTCGCGCAGGTCGTCGCGGTCGACCGAGGTCACCACCACGTAGCGCAGCCCCATGGCCCGGATGGTGCGCGCCAGGCTGGCCGGCTCGTCCGGGTCGAGCGGGTCGGGGCGGCCGTGTGCCACGTCGCAGAACGGGCAGCGGCGGGTGCAGATGTCGCCCATGATCATGAAGGTGGCCGTGCCGTGCGCGAAGCACTCGCCCAGGTTGGGACAGGAGGCCTCCTCGCAGACGGTGTGCAGGCGGTTGTCGCGCAGCACCTGCTTGAGGCGCTGCACCTCGGGGCCGGCCGGCGAGCGGGCGCGGATCCAGTGCGGCTTGCGCGGCGCGCGCGCGGTGGCTTCGATCTTCACCGGGATGCGCGCGGTCTTGGCCGCGCCGCGCTGGCGCTTGTCGGACGGTTCAGCCATGGGAATCCTGTCTCGGGGGCACGATAGTGTAGCCCAGAA
Source organism: Thiohalobacter sp. (assembly GCA_026984835.1). Lineage (GTDB taxonomy): Bacteria > Pseudomonadota > Gammaproteobacteria > DSM-19610 > DSM-19610 > JALSRI01. The sequence continues at coordinate 20,584 of JALSRI010000146.1, forward strand.
TGTCCGCCAGGTGCGATTGCAGGGCCGCGCCGGCCCCGGCGACGTCCAGGGCGATACCCAGGTCGGCCAGCCGGGTCACCGGCAGGCCCGCGTGACCGCAGGGGTTGATGCGGGAGAAGGGTTCCAGGTCCAGGTCGACGTTCAGCGCCAGGCCGTGGTAGCAGCGGCCGCGCCGCACCCGCAGGCCCAGCGAGGCCAGCTTGGCGCCCCCGACGTAGACGCCGGGCGCATCGCGGCGGGCGACCGCCGCGATGCCCCGGGTGGCTAGCCAGTCGATCACCGACTGCTCGATGTCGCGCACCAGCCGCTGCACGCCGAGACCGCGGCGTTGCAGGTCCAGCAGCAGGTAGACCACCAGTTGCCCGGGACCGTGATAGGTCACCTGCCCGCCCCGGTCGGTCTGCACCACCGGGATGTCGCCCGGCGCCAGCAGGTGCTCGGGTCTGGCGTTCAGGCCCAGGGTGAAGACGGGCGGATGCTCCAGCAGCCACAGGCGATCGACGGTGGCGGCGTCGCGGCCGGCGCTGAACGCCTGCATGGCCCGCCAGGTCGCCTCGTAGGGACGGCGGCCGAGCGATTCCACCTGCAGCGGCAGCCGCTGCCGGCGCGGCACGGCCGGCATCAGAACACCATCATCAGGTCGTCGCAAGCGCTCAGCTCGCGGTAGAGGGCGTCGAGCTGCTCGCGGCTGGTGGCGCGCACCACGAAGGTGACGGCCAGGTAGTTGCCCCGGCGGCTGGCGTTGCTGTGCATGCGGGCGGCATCGAAGTCGGGCGCATGGCGCTTGACGATCGCCAGCGCGCGCGCCTCGAAGCCCGACGACATGCGCCCCAGCGCCTTGATGGGGAAGTCGCAGGGGAACTCCAGCAATGTCTCCCGTTCCGCCACCCCGCCATCATATCAAGCCGGGGCCGGCCCGTTCAGCCCCCGGGCAGGCGCACCTCGATGGCGGCCGACTGGGTGCAGCCGACCCGGGTCATGACGTGGGGCACCGGGTACTCCTCCAGGTACTCCTCCGGCAGGGCCAGCAGCTTCTCCTTGAAGGCATCGGGCGCGAACAGCATGGGAATCAGGTTGTTGTAATAGGCCGCCGCCGGCGTCATGGACAGGCTGTCGCCGTCGCGCCGCAGGTAGCCCAGTTCAGTCAGGGAACGGATGAGGTCGCCGAACACGAAATCCAGGTCGACGCCGTACTTGCGCTGGATGGCCGCCAGGTCCACCCGGGTGAAGCGCAACTGGCTGGCCACTTCGCGGATCAGCTCCAGCTCCGCGTCCAGGTGATCGACGGTGGCGATCGGCAGCCGCCCGGCGTCCAGGCTCTGGTACCAGAACTTCAGCGCACCGTGGTTCTGGTAGGGCGTGCGCGGTGCATAGCCCTGCGAGGACACCCCCAGCGCGACCAGCGGCAGGTTGTCCCAGCGCCGCACCTGGTGCCGGTAGGAACCCTTGCCCGGCAGCGTGAACACGTTCTGCAGCGCCGGCCGGTAGCCGAGCCCGTTCAGGAGGTCCGCGGCGCGCGCGAAACGCTCGATCTTGTCCCGGTATTGCGCATCCCTGGGCGGCCCGGACAGGGACTTGCCGCTGCGGCTGCGCTGGGTGTCGAGGGAATAGATGGACAGGCTGGGAATGCCCAGTTCGTGGAACCGCCGCAGGGTTCGGATGAGGGCTTCGGCCGGCTCGTCGTCGAAGCCGTACATGGTGTCGACGTTGACGTTGCCGATGTGCTCCAGGGCGCCGTCCAGCTCGACCAGGGCCTCGTCGACGCAATAGTGGCGGTTCATGGTCGCCAGCAGGTCGGCGTCGAGGGTCTGGATGCCGTAGCTCAGGCGGTTGACGCCCAGCGAGCGCAGCAGGGCCGACTTGGCTGGCGGCAGGGTGCCGGGCGCCGCCTCCAGCGAGATCTCGGCGTCGCCGGCGATGGCGAAATGCGCATGCAGCGCCTCGAACAGGCGTTGCAGCAGGCCGTCGTCGAGGTGACTGGGCGTGCCGCCGCCGATGTAGACCGACTCGCACAACCGGCCGCGCAGGGTCGGCGCATACAGGGCCATTTCGCGAATGAGGTAGTCGACATAGCGGGACGCCTGCTCGATGCCGCGGCCCGGCAACACGGTGTAGTAGCAGAAACTGCACAGGGTCTTGCAGAAGGGGATGTGCAGATACAGGCTGTAGCGGCCCGCCTCGACCGGGGGATGACGAAACAGCGCCTCCGCGTCCGCCGGCGGCTGGTGCCGGTTCAGCAGGGGTGGTGGGAAGGTCCAGTCGAAACAGGGAAAGAAATCGTTCTGGACGCGCAGCACCTGGCGCAGGTGGTCGGTGAGCCGCGCGGGCTCCAGCGGCCGCAGGCCGGCACCCCCGCCTTCACCGAGTTCCGGCGCGCGCAGCAGGCGCGAGCGCTTGCTGAAATGTTCACTGTATTGCTTCATGCATCCTCCTCCGACGGGGCGCCACGGCCGCCCGGGTGGCCGTGGCGGAGACGGTGATCCAGGGGGGAATCGCGCTATTTCCGGACCCCGAGCGACGGTTGGACATACTGGTCCAGCCAGGCGCGCGCCGACCGCTCGTCCTGGAACAGGCGGGTGGGATAGGCGGGCTTGTGGAACTTCAGGAACAGGTCGGCCAGGGTGCGGGCGAAGAAGGACTGCACGACGATGGCCATGGCTGAGACGACTTCGCTGACCGAGGGATCGGAAGCGAATTCCTGGGCGTCGTAGTCGGCCGCCGATACGGTCTCGACATGCAGCAGCACCGGGCTTTTGCCGGGCCGCAGGCGCCGGTGCTCGGCGTGGGCGTAGCGCACGCTCTCCAGGGTCACGTCGCAATCGGGACCGAAATCGATGCACACGATCCCCGACCCGTCCACCCAGACTCTCGGCCTGCTGTCCATTGCACCCCCATCCCGTGCCGGGTTGTACCCCGGCCTATGCCTTGTCTGCCCCCATGGCCTGCAGTTGCCGGTCGTGCCGGCCCGACAGCAGCCCCAGCGCGGCGGCCGCGCCGACCAGCGCCATCAACATGTCGGACTGGGTGTCCCAGGCATAGCCCTGGGTGCCCAGGAAGGCCTCCGCCGCCGTGCCCGTCAGCGCCGCCACCGCCCATTCGAGCAGTTCGTACGCTGCGCTCAGGGCCAGTGCAAAACATAGCACAACAAAGGCGAGCCACCCACCCCGCCGCACCACCCGCAGGCGCAGCAGCACCTCGCGCGCCAGGATGGCCGGCACGAAGCCCTGGGCGAAATGTCCCAGCTTGTCGTAATTGTTGCGCTGCCAGCCGAACCACTCCGACAGGCGCTCGAACAGCGGTACTTCGGCGTAGGTGTAGTGGCCGCCGACCATGAGAACGACGCTGTGCAGCAGGATCAGCCAGTAGGCGAGTGGGGTGAGGGGAAAGCGCCGCCAGGTCGCCGCCAGCACTGCCAGCCCGACCCACGCCGGAAACACTTCCAGCACCCAGGTGAAGCGGTCCTTCGGCTCGATGCCCGACCACAGCAGCACGACGAAGTAGACGGCCAGCCACAGGACGCGGGCGGCAACGGAAGGGCGGGGAAGCGCATCGGCCATGCCCGAAGTGTACCAGCCGGCGTCCCGCGGGGCCGCTGTTTCCGGCGGGGCTGTCGGAAAACCTGACGCTAAGGCGCGGAGAACGCAGAGGGACGCAAGGGTGTTGGTTTCATTCCGCCCTGGTGGTTCTGGTGGCTTTGTGCCTTGGTGTCGAGGGACGGCGTGGTGGAAGCATGGTGGGGTTCGCTGCGCTTGGCTCTGGTAGGGTGGGGTGAGCGCAGCGAACCCCACCAGAACGCCGCTTCGGTGAATGCCTCCGCAGGGCTTCGTCAGCGCGCCTCGGCGTGCGATACTGTATATAACTACAGTTACGGAGGCCCTGATGGAGATTCCCGACTACGCCGAGCTGCATTGCCTCAGCAATTTCAGCTTCCTGCGCGGCGCCTCGCACCCGCAGGAGCTGGTGGCGCGGGCGCATGCGCTCGGTTACCGGGCGCTGGCGCTCACCGACGAATGCTCGCTGGCCGGGGTGGTGCGGGCCCACCTGGCGGCGCGGGAGACCGGCCTGGCGCTGATCGTCGGCAGCGAGCTGCGGCTGGCCGACGGCCTGCAGGTGGTGCTGCTGGCCACCGACCGCGAGGCCTATGGCAACCTGTCCGAACTCATCAGCCGCGCGCGGCGGGCGGCGACCAGGGGCGGCTACCACCTGCGTCGCGAAGACCTGCTGCGCCACGCCGGCGGCTGCCTGCTGCTGTGGCTGCCGGGCGACGCCGGCCTGGTGCGCGAGGCGCGCTGGCTGCGGGAGCACTTCGACGGCCGCGCCTGGATCGCCGTCCAGCGGCGCCTGGCGCACGGCGAGGCGCGCCGCCTGCACGGCCTGCAGCGTCTGGGACGGCGCTTCGGCCTGCCGCTGACGGCGGCCGGCGGCGCGCACATGCACCTGCGTGAACGCCGCCCGCTGGCCGACGCCCTGGCCGCCATCCGCCTCGGCGTCCCCCTGGCGGAAGCCGGCCTCGCCCTGCACCGCAACGCCGAGGGGTACCTGCGCAGCCGCACCGCCCTGGCGCGCCTCTACCCGCCGGCGCTGCTGGCCGAGACCCTGCGCATCGCCGAACGCTGCCGCTTCTCGCTCGACGAACTGCGCTACGAATACCCGGCCGAACTGGTGCCGGACGGCATCACGCCGGCCGCCCACCTGCGGTCCCTGACCGAGGCCGGCCTGCGCGAGCGCTGGCCGGAGGGTGCGCCGGAGAAGGTGCGGCGCCAGGTCGGGCACGAACTGGCGCTGATCGCCGAGCTGCGCTACGAAGCCTATTTCCTCACCGTGCACGACATCGTGCGCTTCGCGCGCTCGCGCGGCATCCTGTGCCAGGGACGCGGCTCGGCCGCCAACTCGGCGGTCTGCTACTGCCTGGGCATCACTGCCGTGGACCCGGCGCGCGGCAACCTGCTGTTCGAACGCTTCGTATCGCGCGAGCGCGACGAGCCGCCGGACATCGACGTCGACTTCGAGCACCAGCGGCGCGAGGAAGTCATCCAGTACATCTATGGGAAATACGGCCGCGAGCGCGCCGCCCTGGCCGCCACCGTCATCCACTACCGGCCGCGCAGCGCCCTGCGCGATCTCGGCAAGGCGCTGGGCCTGGACGCCGACCAGGTGGAGCGGCTGGCCGGCGCCGCCGGCGCCTGGGGCAGCCGCCGACTGGGCGACGACGAGGGTTGGCTGCGCGAGGCCGGTTTCTCGCCCGACAACCCGGTCATCCGCCGGCTGCTGGACCTGGCCGGCCAGCTCATCGGCTTCCCGCGCCACCTGTCCCAGCATGTCGGCGGCTTCGTCATCGCCGCCGGCTCACTGCAGCGCCTGGTGCCGGTGCAGAACGCCGCCATGCCGGAGCGCACCGTCATCCAGTGGGACAAGGACGACCTGGACGCGCTCGGCCTGCTGAAGATCGACTGCCTGGCGCTGGGCATGCTGAGCGCCATCCGCCGCTGCTTCGACCTGCTGCGCCGGCACCACGGCGTCGACCTCGACCTGCACCGCCTGCCGGCCGAAGACCCGGACGTGTACGCCATGATCTCGCGCGCCGACACCGTCGGCGTATTCCAGATCGAGTCGCGCGCCCAGATGAGCATGCTGCCGCGCCTGAAGCCCGCCTGCTTCTACGACCTGGTGATCGAGGTCGCCATCGTGCGCCCCGGCCCCATCCAGGGCGACATGGTGCATCCCTACCTGCGCCGCCGCCAGGGCCTGGAGCCGGTCGACTACCCTTCGGAAGACGTGCGCCGGGTGCTGCAGCGCACCCTGGGCGTGCCCATCTTCCAGGAACAGGTCATCGAGCTGGCCATGGTGGCGGCCGGCTTCAGCCCCGGCGAGGCCGACGAACTGCGCCGCTGCATGGCCAGCTGGCGCCGCCACGGCCGCCTGGCGCACTTCGAGCGGCGCCTGGTCGAGGGCATGCGCGAGCGCGGCTACGATGAGTGCTTCGCGCGCCGCCTGTTCCGGCAGATCCTCGGTTTCGGCGAATACGGCTTCCCGGAATCCCATGCCGCCAGCTTCGCCCTGCTGGTCTACGTGTCGGCCTGGCTGAAACACCACTACCCGAGCGCCTTCGCCTGCGCGCTGATCAACAGCCAGCCCATGGGCTTCTACAGCCCGCGCCAGCTGGTCGACGACCTGCGCCGCCACGGCGGCGAGGTGCGGCCGGTGGACGTGTGCCACAGCGACCGGGACTGCACATTGGAGGACGGTGGCGCGCGCTTCGATGCGAAGGCGCAGGGAACGCCCTTGCAACCGCCGCTGCGGCTGGGGCTGCGACTGGTCAAGGGGCTGTCGCGCAGCGGCGCGGAACGGCTGGTGGCGGCGCGGGCGCGGCGGCCCTTCACCGACGTCGACGACCTGGCGCGGCGGGCGCGGCTGTCCCGGCGCGAGCTGGAGGCGCTGGCGGCGGCCGGAGCGCTGGCGTCGCTGGCCGGCCACCGGCACCGGGCGCGCTGGAGCTGTGCGGCGGTGGAGCGGCCGGCGCCGCTGCTGGCCGACGCCGCCCCGGCCGAGGCCGCCCCCCTGCTGCGCCCGCCCACCGAGGGCGAGGACCTGGTCGCCGACCACGCCAGCCTCGGTCTCAGCCTGGGCCGCCACCCGCTGGCACTGCTGCGTCGCCGGCTGCGGCAACTGGCGCTGCTGGAGGCCGACTGCCTGCGCCGCCGCCCGGCCGGCCAGCGGGTGCGCACTGCCGGCCTGGTCACCAACCGGCAGCGGCCCGGCAGCGCCTCGGGTGTCGTCTTCGTCACCCTGGAGGACGAGACCGGCGCCACCCAGGTCGTCGTCTGGCCGGACCTGGCGCAGCGCCAGCGCGCCGTGCTGCTCCGGGCGCGGCTGCTGGCGGTGGAAGGGGAACTGCAGCGCGAGGGCGAGGTGCTGCATCTGATTGCGGCGCGGCTGGAAGACCACAGCCGGCTGTTGGGGGCATTGTTCGTTCCGTCGCGGGATTTCCGGTAGCGGGATTTCCCTGGCGCCACGACGCCGGTTGGCGCAACCGCCCCCGGGAACCTCGCTCCACCTCACTCCGGCTCGCAGCTGCCCTCGCGCATCCACACGCCGCGCTGCTCGCAGCGCAGCAGCTCGTCGCCGCTGCAGACGTAGTCGCCGATGGCGTAGGCGGTGCCGTTGAAGTAACAGGCGCCGGCCTCGAGTTCCAGGTCCAGCGACAGCTCGTCCGCGTCCGCTTCGTCGAATATCGGCGAATTCCTCATTTCCGGATCCGGCGCCCCGACCTGCCTGATATGTGAAGTCCCGGTCATATCCTCTCCTCCAGTCCGGTTGTCGTCATCCTGCCCTGAGGCCCTGCGGATGAATCTAGCCCGTGGAGCCGCACTTGCCAATGACGGGGATCAAGGGAGAGGTGCCGATTTTCGTCCCCCGCCACGGCGCCTGTTGCCGGCCGGCGACAGCGGACCTGCCGGTTTCGGGCACGCCGTTGCGGGCTCCGCGCCGCCTTCCCCCCGCAGGCCCCGCCACCGCCTGTCGTCAGGCGACTACGGATGCCGGCCGACCAACCCCGGCCCATGGTTGCCGCCCTTTCACAAGCCCTTGTTCCGGCATTACTTGTTCGCACTGGCACCCATCTTGCTGATAGCCGTGTCGAGGCCCGCCGGACGGAACACGGAGTTCCCCGGGCAGCCCCGCCGCACGGGCGCCACCGCGCCGCTACGGCGCCGTTTTCAGCGAGATTGCCGGATTGTGACCGCGATCTCACCGCAGCCGTGACCGGCTGCCCAGCAAATCCCCAGGGAAAACTGAACCATACCCTTGGCCAGGAAAGGCTTCGCCGCGGGCGACCGAGCCGGGAGCCGCGCACCGCGCGCCGTCCGCACCGAAAGCGAGTCCGGACGGACCCGAAACGAAGCGAGGAACATTATGCGCACCGACAAGTTGTTCACCACAGGACGTATCGTCTTCTCTGCCACCCTGCTGCTGTTGCTGTCCGCCTGCGGCGGCGGCTCCACCGGTTCCAGCGAAGGAGGACCGGTAACCAGCCAGCTCAGCGGCAGCGTGGGCGACGGGCCGGTCATCGGCGCGACCGTCGAAGTGCGTAATGCGCAGGGTGTGCTGCTGGCCAGCGCAGGCAGCGACGCCAACGCGGGCTACCGCGTCCAGGTCAGCGCCTCGCCGGACGATTTCCCGCTGGTCGTGGAAGTCAGCGGCGGCATCGACGTGGTGACCGGCCGCGCGCCCGACTTCAGCCTGAGCTCGGCCGTGTTCGCCACCGACCTCGGCAACGGCCGCGCCAACGTCAATATCAATCCCTTCACCACCTTCGTGCGCCGGGTGGCGGAATCCATGGGCGGCGGGCTGTCCCGGCGCAATGCCGACAACGCCCGCCGCGCGGTGTATGCCGCGCTGGGCTTCGGCATCGACCCGGCCGCCATTCCCGACCCGGCCGCCACTCCCATCGACGCCGGCAACATCGCCATGATGATCAAGGCCAGCGAATCGCTCGGCGAAATGATCCGGCGCACCCACGAAGTGGCCCGCGGCCGCGACGCCAGCCTGGACACGGATGCCGTCATCGCCGCCCTGGCTGCCGACCTCGTCGACGGCGTCCTCGATGGCCTGGGTGCCCCCGGCGCCGATCCGCGCCTGGCCGCCACGGCCACCATCACCTCGGCGCAGGTACTGGTGGAGAGCCTGACCGGCAACCTGGCCGTCGATGCCGGCAATGCCGCCGGCCGTCTCGACGACGCCATCGCCCTGGCCCTGCCCGGCGCGGGCGGCGTCGGCACTGGCGGTGGCAGCGGCGGGGTGGCGCCGCGCATCGCCTCGGTGCCCAATCCGTCCGCGATGCTGGCCCAGGCGCGCATCGCCATTGCCGCCGCCCGGGCGCTGTCGCCCAGCCAGTCGCTGGCGACCCTGGCCGCCATGATCGATGCCCTGCGCCCCGGCAGCCTGCCCGCCGAGGCGGACGCCACTCTGCCGGCGGACTCGTCGCTGAACCTCGGTGACGCCATCAACGTCATCGGCAGCGCCTCACAACCGCAGATCGACACCGTCAACCAGGCGGTCCGCGAGGCCTCGGCCGGCACCCTGCCGCCGATGCCGTCCAACACCGCACCTGTCATCAGCGGCACGCCGCAGACCCGCGTTGCCGAAGACAGCGCCTACCGCTTCACACCGGGCGCCTCGGACGCTGACGGCGACACGCTGACCTTCCGCATCGCCAACAAGCCGGCCTGGGCGAGCTTCAACCGCAACACCGGCACGCTGTCGGGCACGCCGCGCAACCAGCATGTCGGCATCACCCGCGGCATCGTCATCAGTGTCAGCGACGGCCAGGCCAGCACGCCGCTGCCGGCCTTCGATCTGCGCGTGAGCAACGTCAATGATGCGCCCACCCTCAGCGGCAACCCGGCCACGACCGTGGTGGCCGGCAACGCCTACAACTTCCAGCCTTCGGCTGCCGACGTCGACGGCGACCCGCTGACCTTCAGCATCGCCAACAAGCCGGCCTGGGCGTCCTTCGACGCCGCCACCGGCCGCCTGTCGGGGACACCGACGGAGACCCAGGTCGGCACCAGCCGCGGCGTGCAGATCTCGGTCAGCGACGGCACCGTCTCCGTCTCCCTGCCGGCCTTCGACCTCACCGTCTCCAGCGGCGGCGGGAACACGCCGCCGGCCAACCGGGCACCCACCATCAGCGGCTCGCCGGCCACCCGCGTCAACGAGGACAGCGCCTACAGCTTCCTGCCGCAGGCCGCCGACGCCGACGGGGATGCGCTGACTTTCAGCATCAGCGGCAAGCCGTCGTGGGCCAGCTTCGACACCAGCACCGGACGGCTCTCCGGCACCCCCCGCAATGGCGACGTCGGCACCACCAACGGCATCGTGATCTCGGTCTCGGACGGCCAGGCGACGGCCGCCCTGCCGGCCTTCGCCATCCAGGTCGTCAACACCAACGACGCACCCACCGTGAGCGGCACACCCGGCACCTCGGTGCAGGAGGGCGCCAGCTACGCCTTCCGGCCCACCGCCTCGGATCCGGATGGCGACCCCCTCACCTGGAGCATCGCCGGCAAGCCGGCCTGGGCCAGCTTCGATCCGGCCACGGGCGCCCTCACCGGCACACCGGCTGCGGGTGATGCGGGCAGCTACACGGGCATCGTCATCAGCGTAAGCGACGGCACGGCCAGCACCTCGCTGCCGGCGTTCGGCATCACGGTCACGTCTGCGCCGACAGGCAGCATGGATTGCAGTATCGCCAGCGTGCTGTGCGTCGACGACAACGCCGGCGCGAACCAGGAATACAGCAACATCCAGAACGCAGTCGACAACGCCAACCCGGGCGACACGGTGCTGGTCTTCGATGGCAACTACAACGGCTTCGTCGTCAATCGCAGCGGCACCAATGCCAACCCCATCGTGGTCAAGGCCAACGCCGGCAACGCCCGTATCACGGGTACAGCGCCCGGTTACAACGAGACCATCCGCATCAACAACTCGAGCTACGTCACCATCGAGGGGTTCATCGTCGACCAGGGCGGCTCCGGCGGCTACGGTATCGGCGCACGCGGCGCCACCGGCAGCTCGCCGATGCGCGGCCTGGTGATCCGTAACAATACCGTGAGAAACTCGGGCTCCACCAACATCTACCTGTCCCAGGTGGCGGATTCGCTGGCCGAAGGCAATACCAGTTACAACGCCGGTGAACACGGCATCTACCTCGCCAACGGCGGCTCCGACAACACCACTCTGAGAAACAACACCATCTACAACAACGCCGTCGATGGAATTCACTTCAATGGTGACCTCAGCGTCAGCGGCGACGGCCTGCACACCGGCCTGGTCATCGAAGGCAATACCATCCACGACAACGGGGTGAACGGTCTGGACATGGATGGTGTGCAGAACTCCGTGATCCGCAACAATGTCATCTATGCCAATGGCCGCCATGCGGTGCGCGCCTTCAACATCGACTCGGCCGCCGGGCCCGCCAACTTCGTGATCGCCAACAACACCCTTCTGGCCTCGGGCGGCAACTGGCCGATCAAACTGACGCAGGACAATGGCGGCCATGTCATCTTCAACAATATCCTGCTGGGTTCCGGCGGCAGCGGCGGCTTCTCGGTGGAGAACACCAACCTGACGACCGCCAGCAACCTGCTCACCGACAACGTCGACGCCGGCGGCAGCAGCTACAGCCTGTCCTCCTGGCAGGCGCTGGGCTACGGGAGCGGCTCGGCAGTGGCGCCGGCCAGCAGCGCGCTGTTCGTCAACGCAGCCGCCGGCGACTACCGGCCGGCGAGCGGGTCGCCCGCCATTGACGCCGGTCGAGCTTCGCTGCAGGGCGTCGCCGCGCCGCTCAACGACATCCTCGACGCCGCGCGTCCGGTCGGCGGAGGCTATGACATCGGCGCCCACGAACAGGGCGGTACGCCCGGATCGGGCGGCGGCAGCGGTGGGGATACCGGTGGCGGAAGCGGCGGCGGCGCTGGCGGTGGCTCAGGAGGCGGCGGGGGAACGACGCCCTGCACCAGCGGCTGCAGCAAGGTCCTGCAGCTGAACTGGAACCCCAACCCCGAGAGCGACGTGGCCGGCTACAACGTCTACCACGGCACCAGTCCGGGGGTGTACACCGACGTGTTCTGGGTCGGCAACAACACCAGCTACCAGTACACGGCGACCGTGGCCGGCAACCACTACTTCGCCATCTCGGCCGTTGATACCAGCCAGAACGAGTCGCCCAAGTCGGCCGAAGTGGTCATGAACGTGACCTTCCCGTAACCGCGCGGCCGCCCCGGTCCCGGGGCGGCCGTGGCGATACCGGTGCTAGTCTGCCTCGCGCTCGATGCTGCAGCAATGCGGGCCGGTCTGCGTGGACTCCTCCCCGGCAGCGCCTTCCGCCAGCAGCACCGCACCGCGCACCGGTACCGGACGGTAGGTGGTGCAACCCTTCACGCCGGCCTGGTAGGCCTTCCCGTACAGGCTGCTGAATGCTTCGTAGGGATAGTCGGCCGGCACGTTGATGGTCTTGGAGATGGCGTTGTCAATGTACGGCTGCAGGGCGGCCTGCATGTCCAGATGCGCCTCGGGCGGCAGGCTGCGTGCGTCCACGAAACAGGCCGGAACCGGCGCCTCCCCTTTCAGCCTGCGCCACAGCCGCCAGGCATAGTCTTCCACCTCGAAGCTCTCGTAGGCGCCCTCGCTGTTCAGCACCCGGCGCCGGTAGCGGAAATCGAACACCGGCTCGATGCCGCTCGACAGGTTGCCGGCCAGCAGGCTGATAGTGCCGCTGGGGGCGATGGCCGTCAGGTGGCTGTTGCGGATGCCGGAGGCGGCGATGCCGTCGCGTATGTCCGGGGGCAGACCGGCGACGAAGGCGCCGCGCAGGTAGGCATCGCGCTCGAAGAAGGGGAAACTGCCCTTCTCCGCGGCCAGGCCGATGGAGGTGCGGTAGGCGGTGTGGCAGAGGGTCTGCATGACAGCCGCCGCCTGCCGGCGCGCGGCCGCCTCGCCGTAGTGCAGACCCAGCATGATCAGGGCGTCGGCCAGCCCGGTTATGCCCAGGCCGACGCGGCGCGCCCCGCGCGCCTGCCCGGCCTGCTGCGGCAGCGGGAAGCGGGAGGCGTCGACGACGTTGTCCAGCAGGCGCACGGCGACGGCCGCGGTGTCGCGCACCGCGTCCAGATCGATGCGCGCCTGCGGCGTGAAAGGATCGCGCACGAAACGCGGCAGGTTGATCGATCCCAGGTCGCAGGCGCCATAGGGCGGCAGCGGTATCTCGCCGCAGGGATTGGTGGTGGTGATGTACTCGCGCCAGGCAAGGTTGTTCAGGGCATTGATGCGGTCGATGAACAGCACGCCGGGCTCGGCGGTGTCGTAGGCGCTGCGCATGATGCGGTCCCACAGGGCGCGAGCGCGCACCCGCTTCATGACCACACAGGGCACCTCGCCCCGGTGACCCACCCAGCGCCGCAGGACACGTTCGCCATCCGCCTCCAGGCCGGCGTCCGGGAACACCAGCGGCCAGTCGGCGTCCTGTTCGACCGCCTGCATGAAGGCGTCGGTCACCTGCACCGACAGGTTGAAGTGGGTCAGGGCGCCACGCTCGTGCTTGGCATCGACGAAGGCCTCGATGTCGGGGTGGTCGCAGCGCAGGCTGCCGAGCATGGCGCCGCGGCGTGCGCCCGTGGACATGATGGTGGCGCACATGGCGTCCCAGATGCGCATGAAGGATACCGGGCCGGAGGCGATGCGGCCGCTGGCATGCGCGACGCTGCCGCGCGGCCGCAGGCTGGAGAAGTCGTAGCCCACGCCGCCGCCGGCCTGCATGGTCAGCGCGCCCTCCTTGAGCTGATCGAAGATGCCGTCCAGGCTGTCCTCGATCACGCCCATGACGAAGCAATTGAACAGGGTCACGCGCCGGGCGGTGCCGGCGCCGGCCAGGATGCGCCCCCCGGGCAGGAAGCGAAACCCTTCCAGGACAGCATAGAAACGCGCTTCCCAGGCATCGCGGTCGTGCGTTTCCACGGCGGCCAGGCTGCGCGCCACCCGCCGCCAGGTGGCCTCGATGTCCGCCTCCGCCTCACCGCCGGGCGCGGTGAACCGGTACTTGGTCTCCCAGATATGGCGCGCCAGCGGCGTGTCCAGCCACTCCTCAGCCATGACGGGCTGCCGCGCGCGGTTTGATCCTGATCATGAACGACGCCTGTTTCCGGCCCCGGGACTTGAGATAGTACCGCCGGCACCTTATGGTCAAAAGCCCTTTCGACGCCCGGACACGCCCGCCCCGTGGATACCGAAGACAAGGTCGCCTTCCTGCGCCAGACCGAGGCCTACCCCGACCGGCCCGCGCAGGTCGAGGTGGTCGAGACCCACATGGCCTGGGTGTTCCTGACCGACCGCCTGGTCTACAAGATGAAGAAACCGGTGCGGTACGAGTTTCTCGACTTCAGCACCCTGGAACGGCGGCGGCTGGACTGCGAGGCGGAAGTACGCCTCAACCGCCGCCTGGCGCCGGACGTCTACCTCGGCAGCGTGGCGCTGACCCGCGAGGCCGGCGGCCGGCTGCGACTGGAGGGCGACGGCGAGGTGGTCGAATGGCTGGTCAAGATGGTGCGCCTGCCCTCCGAGCGCATGCTGGACCGCATGATCGCGGCCGGCGACATCGATACGGACGCGCTGCAGGATGCCGCCGGCGTGCTGGCGAACTTCTATGCGCAGGCGCCGAGAGAACCCCTGTCACCGGATTTCCACCGGCAACGTTACGCACAGGGCATCGCCGACCATCACCGGCGACTGGCCGCCCACGGCCACGACCCGGCGCTGGCCGACAGGGTGCGCAAGGGCCTGCTGGCCTTCATCGCCAGGCGCCCGCAACTGCTGGAAGCGCGCGCCCGGGCGGGGCGCATCGTCGAGGCCCACGGCGACCTGCGGCCTGAACACCTGTGCCTCATCGAGCCACCGGTCTTCATCGACTGCCTGGAGTTCAACCGCGCCTTCCGGCTGCTGGATCCGGCCGACGAACTCGCCTTCCTGGCCATGGAATGCGAGTTCGGGGGCGCCGCCCAGGCCGGCGATATCCTGTTCGAAACCTGTACCGCGCGCCTCCGCGACCGACCGGAGCCGGTGCTGGTGCACTTCTACAAGGCGTTCCGCGCACAACTGCGGGCGGCCCTGTCCATCGCCCATCTGGGCGACCACCCGCGCGGCCCGGAGTCGAAGTGGATCGAAAAGACACGGCGCTACCTGCAACTGGCGATCACCCACCTGGAACACCTGTAGGAGCGGGCTCGCCCGCGAACCCGGTGCGGCCGGGGCGACGGGTCGGTGGCCGCCGGGCCCATCGCGGCCGGAGGCCGCTCCTACAGGGCGGTGCTGCGAACAGGGCTGGTCTCCTGTAGGAGCGGGCTTGCCCGCGATCCCGGCGCAGCCGGGGCGACCGGGCGGGGGCCACCGGACCCATCGCGGCCGGAGGCCGCTCCTACAGGGCGGTGCTGCGAACAGGGCTGGTCTCCTGTAGGAGCGGGCTTGCCCGCGATCCCGGCGCAGCCGGAGTGACCGGTCGGGGGCCGCCGGACCCATCGCGGCCGGAGGCCGCTCCTACAGGGCGGTGCTGCGAACAGGGATGGTCTCCTGTAGGAGCGGGCTTGCCCGCGATCCCGGCGCAGCCGGGGTGACCGGTCGGGGGCCGCCGGAACCATCGCGGCCGGAGGCCGCTCCTACACGGCGGTACCGCGAACAGGGGTGGTCTCCTGTAGGAGCGGGCTTGCCCGCGATCCCGGCGCAGCCGGGGCGACGGGTCGGGGGCCACCGGACCCATCGCGGCCGGAGGCCGCTCCTACAGGGCGGTGCTGCGAACACGGGTGGTCTCTTGTAGGAGCGGGCTCGCCCGCGATGCCGGCGCAGCCGGCACCCCGCCCGGGCGGCCGCCGGCCTTCGCCGCCAGGGCCGCTCCTGCGGGACGCGGGGACGATGCCGGAAGTTCAGTCGGCCATCAGCTCCACCAGCGACCCGCCCTCGTGCAGGCGGCGGATGGTCTCGGCGAACAACGGCGCCGTATCCAGCACCGTCAGCTTGCGCGCCACGAAGTCATCGGGAAGCCGGAACGGCGGTACGCTGTCGGTGACGACCAGTGCCCGCAGCGCAGGCAGGTCCAGTTTCTGATCTGCACCGGGCATGAACAGGCCATGGGTGGCGGCGGCCAGCACGCGCCCCGCCCCCCCGGCGTGGCAGGCCTCGACCGTCCGCGCCAGGGTGGTGCCGCCGACCACCATGTCATCGATGACGACGACGGTCCGGCCGGCCACCTCACCCACCAGCGCCTCGCCGCTGACCACGCCGGCGCTGCGCTTCTTCTCCATGAAGGCCGCGCCGACCTCGCGGCCAAGCCGTTTCGCCAGGGTCTCGCGGAAACGTTCCGCGCGCTTGACGCCGCCGATGTCCGGCGACACCACCACCACATCCTGGTCACCCAGCAGTGGCACGAAATGCCCGGCGAACAGCGGCCGCGCCTCCAGGTGCTCGGTGCGGCAGCGGAAGGCGTTCTGGTAGGCGGCCAGGTTGTGCACGTCCAGGGTGACCACGGCGTCGACGCCGACCGCCTCGAACAGCGCCGCCACGTAGCGGGTCGTGACCGGATCGCGGGACTTGGTCTTGCGGTCCTTGCGCGCGTAGCACAGGTAGGGCAGCACGGCAGTGACCCGCGCCGCGGCGGCGTCGCGCAGGGCGCCGAGGAAGAACAGCAGCCGCACCAGCTTGTCGTTGACGGTCCGCCCGGCGTCGCCGTACAAGGAGCACAGGACGTAGACGTCGGCGCCGCGCACGTTCTCCAGCGGCCGCATCTTGTGCTCGCCGTCCTCGAAGGCGCGTTCCTCGAGTGCCGCGAGTTCGATGCCGAGCCGCGCGGCCACGCGCCTGCCCCGCTCGCGGTCGCCGCCGGGGGCGAACAGCCGCAGGGTCACGCCGCCTCCGCCGGCAGGTAGTGCAGGAACCAGTCCCGCGCCAGCGCCGCCACCCGTTCCAGCGCGCCGGGCTCCTCGAACAGGTGGGTGGCGCCCGGCACGATCTCGAGTTTCCAGGGGCCACCCAAGGCGCGGCTGGCCTCGCGGTTCATCTCGATCACCGGGGTGTCCCAACCGCCGACGATGAGCAGCGTCGGCGCGCGCACCTGCGGCAGGGCCGGCATGGCCAGGTCCGGACGGCCGCCGCGCGACACCACCGCGCGCACCCGCTGCGGCCGCGCCGCGGCGGCGTTCAGGGCCGCGGCCGCGCCGGTGCTGGCGCCGAACAGTCCCGTGCCCGGCCCGGCCAGGCCGGGCTGCTGCTCCAGCCAGTCGAGGGTGGCGACGGTGCGCTCGCTGAGCAGGCCGATATCGAAACGGAACTCGCGCGTCACGACATCGACCTCGTGTTCTTCGGGTGTGAGCAGGTCGAACAGGAGGGTGGCCAGGCCGCCCTGGTTGAGCACCTGCGCCACGTAGCGGTTGCGGGAACTGAAGCGGCTGCTGCCACTGCCGTGCACGAACACCACCAGCCCGGCGGCCGCCTCAGGCAGCGTCAGCGTGCCGGGCAGCGATACGGTGCCGGCCTGTACCAGTACCTCGCTCACCGTCACTTCGGGTGTCGTCATAACACTACCCTGCCTCCCGGCTCGCGCCGGCCTACAGTTCGGTCTCGGCCAGCCCGTCCAGCGCCTCGGGCACGGCTGGCGCACGAAACTCCACCAGGGTGCTGGTTCCGTCGCGGGCGTCGATGCGCAGACCGAGATGGGCGCCGTTCTCACGCTCGCGGATCAGCCGCACCACGTCGGGAACGGCGAAGTCTCCCGTCTCCCCGGCCTCGCCCACCGTCACCGTCATCTGCATCTCGCCACCCTGCTCGTCGCAGGCGACCTGCCGCAGCGGCCGGTTCTCCGCCAGCAGCTCGCCCGCCGCCAGGGCGGCGGCGCGATCCTGTTCCAGCCGGCCGGTTTCCACCCGGCGCACGTTGACCAGCCAGCCGTGGTGCTCGCGGCCGAAGGTCTCGCAGCGTTGCCGCCACTGGTCGCGGGGGACTTCGATGTCGGTTTCGGTCATGGCGCCTGTCTCCGGGAGGTGATGTGTCGGGCCGCCGCCTTCTTTCGAGCGGGGCCATCCCTGCCGTTCCGCTCCGTCCGGGTCGTGGCCGCCGGGCGGTCATGGCGGGGTTCGTCAGGGCTTCTTCCAGTGGTTCTCCAGAATCTGTTGCACTTCCTGGTCGGATACCTGGCTGAAATCGACGTACCACTGGCCGATGGCCATGAAGGGTTCGGGCTGGTAGAGGCACACCACCTCGTCCACCAGCCGCGCCAGGCGGCGCACCGTGTCGGGCGGCGCCACCGGCACCGCCACCACCACGCAGGCGGGCTTCTGCGCCCGCACCGCATCGATGGCGGCGTGCATGGTCGCACCGGTGGCCAGGCCGTCGTCCACCAGGATCACGCAGCGGCCTTCGAGATCCGGCCGGGGCCGGTCGCCGCGGTAGGCGCGCTCGCGCCTTTGCAGTTCCCGGCGTTCCTCCTCGACCACCGCTTCGATGGCGGCGGGGCCGACGCCGCTGCTGGCCACCACGTCCTCGTTCATGACCATGACATCGCCACTGGCGATGGCGCCCATGGCCAGTTCGCGGTAGCCGGGCACGCCCAGCTTGCGCACCAGCATGAGATCCAGCTCCGCGCCCAGGGCATCGGCGATCTCGGCTGCCACCGGCACGCCACCGCGTGGCAGCGCCAGCACGACGACGTCGCCGCGCCCCCCGTAACGGGCCAGCGCCTCCGCCAGCGCCCGCCCGGCGGCCCGGCGATCCGGAATCGGCAGTTCCATGGCTCTCCACCCCGATGGTCGGACCCCAAGCATAGCAAAGCCTACGCCCCCGTCATTGACCTCCATCAACGCCCCGACGAACCCGACCACGGCAGCCCGGCGGCCGCCGTCGAAACGCCGCTTCGGGGGAGACAGGCGGATCAGCCCACCAGTTGGTTGAGGTTGAAGATCGGCAGCAGGATGGCCAGCACGATGACGAGCACCACGCCGCCCATGATCAGGATCAGCAGGGGCTCGAACAGGCCCATGATGGCGGAGATGAGGGTCTCGATTTCGCGTTCCTGGTTGACGGCGGCGCGCTCCAGCATCTCTTCGAGCTTGCCGCTGGACTCGCCGCTGGCGATCAGGTGCACCATCATGGGCGGGAAGAAACCGCTCTTGTCCAGCGCGGCGTAGATGCTGGCGCCCTCGCGCACCAGGCGGATGGCGTCCTGCACCGCCTCGCGCATGGGCAGGTTGGTCATGACCTGGGCGGAGATGCGCAGGCCTTCGAGCACCGGCACGCCGCTGGCGGTGACGATGCTGAAGGTGCGCGCGAAGCGCCCGGCGTTGACGCCGCGCACCAGCCGCGCGATCAGCGGCAGGCGCAGCAGCAGCAGGTGGAAACGGCGTCGCGGCCCCTCCTGGCGCAACAGCGCGGCGAAGCCGAAGCCGGCCGCCACCAGCAGCGCCAGCAGCCACAGGCCCCAGCCGCGCAGGAAGTCGCTCATGGCGATCAGGGCCTTGGTCAGGCCCGGCAGCTCCTGGCCGATGTTGTCGAACACCTGCACCACCTGCGGCACCACGTAGGTCATCAGGCCGATGACCACGGCGATGGCCACCAGCGTCAGCAGCGCCGGGTAGAACAGCGCCAGCTGGATTTTCTGCTGCATCTGCTGGCGCGCCTCGCTGTAGTCGGCCAGCCGCTCCAGCACCACGTCGAGGTGGCCGGACTGCTCGCCGGCCGCCACCGTGGTGCGGTACAGCTCGGGAAACACGTGCGGGAAGTCACCCAGGCCGGTGGCCAGGGTGTGGCCTTCCATGACCCGCGAGCGCACCGCCAGCAGCATGCTCTTGAGGCGCGCCTTTTCGTTCTGCTGCGACGCCGCCAGCAGGGCTTCCTCCAGCGGCATGCCGGAGCGCACCAGGGTCGCGAGCTGGCGCGTGATGAGGGCCAGGTCGGTGGAGCTGACGCCGCGGCGCAGGGCGAAGCCGCGCTTGCGGCGGCCCTGCTGTTCGCGCCCGGCGGTCTCCTGCACCTCCACCGGCACCCAGCCCTGCTCGCGCAACTGCTGGCGCACCTGGCGGGCGGTGTCGCCTTCCAGGACGCCCTTCTTCTCGCGGCCGCTGGCGTCGAGGGCGACGTATTCGAAGGCGCCCATGTCAGGCTTTTCTCCGAGGGGGGGTTATGGCCACAGAAAGCACGGCTTCGGGGGGCGCGCTGTGCGCGCCACCCCGAAAAGGAAATTGTCCGTGCTTTCCGTGTTTTCCGTGGCTATCCATCCTTTCCCCGCCATGCCCCCGATACCAGACCGCCCCGTCAGCCTTCGCGGCTGACCCGCAGCACTTCTTCCATGGTGGTCTCGCCGGCCAGCACCCGGCGCCAGCCGTCCTGGCGCATGCTCGGCGAATACTGGCGCACGTGGGCCTCGAGCCGGTGCTCGCTGGAACCGTCGTGGATCATGGTGCGCAGCTCGTCGTCCACCTCGATGAGCTCGTAGATGCCGGTGCGCCCCCGGTAACCGAGCTGGTTGCATTCCGGGCAGCCGACGGCGCGGTACAGCGTGGGCGGGTTGGCGGCATCGACACCCAGCACTTCGCAATCGGTCGCCGAGGCCGTGTAGGCTTCCTTGCAACGGTCGCACAGCACCCGCACCAGGCGCTGGGCCAGCACGCCGATGAGGCTGGACGAAAGCAGGAAGGGCTCGACGCCCATGTCGCGCAGGCGGGTGACGGCGCCGACGGCGCTGTTGGTGTGCAGGGTGGAGAACACCAGGTGGCCGGTGAGACTGGCCTGGACGGCGATCTCGGCCGTTTCCAGGTCGCGGATCTCGCCCACCATCACCACGTCCGGATCCTGGCGCAGGATGGCGCGCAGGCCGCGCGCGAAGCTCATGTCGACCTTGGAGTTGACCTGGGTCTGGCCGATGCCGTCCAGGTAGTACTCGATGGGGTCCTCGACCGTCATGATGTTGCGACGCTTGTTGTTGAGCCGCTCCAGCGCCGCGTACAGCGTGGTGGTCTTGCCGGAGCCGGTCGGACCGGTCACCAGCATGATGCCGTGCGGCTTCTGGATGATGCGGTCCATGACCTCGCGGGTGTCCGCCGCCATGCCCAGGTGCTCCAGGTCCAGGCGGCCGGCCTGCTTGTCCAGCAGCCGCAGCACCACCCGTTCGCCGTGGCCCGACGGCAGGGTGGAGACGCGCACGTCGACGGCGCGGCCGGCCACCCTGAGCGAGATACGGCCGTCCTGGGGCAGCCGCTTCTCGGCGATGTCGAGCCTGGCCATGACCTTGATGCGCGACACCAGCAGCGGCGCCAGCACCCGCTGCGGCTGCAGCACCTCGCGCAGCACGCCGTCGACGCGGAAACGCACCACCAGGCGGTTCTCGAAGGGCTCGATATGGATGTCGGAAGCGTTCTCCTTCACCGCCTCGGTCAGCAAGGCATTGATGAGGCGGATGATGGGGGCGTCGTCCTCGCTCTCCAGCAGGTCCTCGGTCTGCGGCAGGGCCTGGGCGACCTCGAACAGGTCGAGGTCCTCGCCCAGGTCTTCCATCATCTGCATGGCTTCGCTGGAGCCCTGCTCGTAGGTCGAAGCCAGCAGCTCGTCGAAGCGCTCGGCGTCCACCTTCTCGAGCCGCAGCGGGCAGCCGAGGAAGCGGCGCACCTCGATCAGCGCCTCGGGGTCGGCCTGGGGGCCCAGCACCACCCGCGCGCGGCCGTCGTCGATGCCGGACACCAGCACGCCGTGGCGCTTGGCGAACACGAAGGGCGGCCGCCAGCCCTGCGCCCGGCCGGTATCGGCCTCCACCGCTTCTTCCAGGGTTTCCAGGCCGGCGTCACTCATCGTCCGGGGGCGGCGGCGCGCTCTTGCCGGCCGGGGCTGCCGATTCGGACTCCTCGAACGGCGGCGGCAGCTCCAGCAGTTCACTCATGGACGGCAGCTTGGGCGGCCTGGCGCCGGGCAACAGCGGCACGCCCTCCTGGTGGGCCTCGAACTGGCGGGCGCGCATGAAGTTGTACTTGCTGGAGGTATAGCGGTTGCTGGTCGCCGTGTCATTGAGGATGGTCGGGTGGATGAAGACCATCAGGTTGGACTTGTCGCGGTTGGTGGAATGGGCCCGGAACAGGTAGCCCAGCAGGGGGATGTCGCCCAGGAAGGGCACCTTCTGCTCGGTTTCGCGGATGCGGTCCTCGATCAGGCCGCCCAGCACGATGATCTGGCCGTCCTCCACCATGACGTTGGTCTTGATGGAGCGCTTGTCGGTGATGATGTCGGCGGCGCTGGCGGAATCGGAGATGGACGACACTTCCTGCTCGATCTCCATGACGATGGCGTTGCCCTCGTTGATCTGGGGCTTGATCTTGAGGGTGATGCCGACGTCCTGGCGCTGGATGGTCTGGAAGGGGTTGGTGGCGCCCGAGGTCGCGCCGGTATTGGTGAACGAGCCGGTGACAAAGGGCACGTTCTGGCCCACCACGATCTCGGCCTCCTCGTTGTCCAGCGTGACCAGCGACGGTGTCGACAGGATATTGGTGTCGCCGTCGGCGGCCAGCGCCTGCAGCACGGCGCCGTAGTTGAGGCTGTTGCTGCCGAAACGGCCGCCGCCCAGCAGCAGGCCCGGCGCCAGGCCGCCGATGCTCTTGCTGAGCACGCCGGCGGCGATGTCGACGGCGCTGTTGCCGCTGTTGGTGAAGTTGGTGCCGCCGACCGGCGCGGTCTCGCCGGAACGGTCGAACACCAGCCACTGCACGCCCAGTTCACGCGCCTTGCGCTCGCTGACCTCGGCGATGATGGCGTCCACCAGCACCTGCTGGCGGCGGATGTCGAGCTGGCGGATGACCGATTCCAGCGCCCGCATGACGTCCGGCGGTGCCGTGATGACCAGCGCATTGGTAGCCTCGTCGGCCTGGATGTCGAGCTGCTTGGCGGCGGCCGCCTTCGGCGCCTTGCCCTTGACCGCCTCGCCCTGGGTCTTGCCGACGCCGCGCAAGGTCTCCACGATGTCGGCCGCCTTGGCGTACTTCAGGTAGATCACCTTGGTGTTGCCGCCGCGCTCCAGCGGCGTATCGAGGTGGGAGATGATGGCGCGCAGGCGCAGGCGGCTGGAGCGATCGCCGCCCAGCAGCACGCTGTTGGTGCGCTCGTCGGCCACCAGCGCCTGCTGGGCCACCGCCTGGCCCTTCTGGCCGGGCCGCGAACGCTCCAGGGCGGTGAGAATGCGCACCACCTCGACGGCCGAGGCATGCTGCAGGCGGATGACTTCGATCTCGGTGTCACCCACCTTGTCGATACGGCGGATAATGCTGACCAGCCGGGCCACGTTCTCGGCCCGGTCGGAGATGATCAACACGTTGGTGGAGGGATAGGCCGCCAGATGCCCCTGCTGTGGCACCAGCGGACGCAGGATGGGCACCAGCTGCGCGGCCGCCACGTTATCGATCTGCACCACGCGGGTCACCATCTGGTCTCCCCGACCCGGGTGCTGGTCGTCGACATTGGGTATGGCGTCCTGCTTGGCGCTGACATCCGGCACGATCTTGATGACCTCGCCGCTGGGCACGGCGGCGAAGCCGTGCACCTTGAGGATGGACAGGAACACCTGGTAGACCTCGTCGGCGTTCATCGGCTTGGAGGAGATGACCGTGACCTTGCCCTTGACGCGCGGGTCGACGATGAAATTCTTGCCCGTCACTTCCGCCACCGTGCCGATCAGGGCATTGATGTCCGCATCCTTGAGGTTGAGCGTGACGGTCTGCGCGGCCAGTGGCAGCGTCCAGGCCAGGCACAGCGCCACCAGCCAGGCACGCCAGCCAGCCCATTGCGCACGCATTCGATGATTCACTGGTTTGCGCTCCCTTGTTCCCGGTGCCGGCTCAGGGCCCGGGCAGTGTGAAGTTCAGTGACAACTCCTGGCCGCCGCGCATCAGCGTTACGTTGACGTCCTGTCCTTCGCCCAGCGCCCGCATGGCATCGATGCCCCTGGCGGGGTTGTCTATGGCGATGCCATTGACGCCCGTGACGATATCGCCGGGCCGCAGCCCGAGTTCCTTCAGCACGCCATGCTTCTTGCCTTCCTGCAGGCGAAAGCCGACGAACTTGCCGTTCTGGCGCGCCGGGGTCGCCCTGACGTAGTTCAGGAACGAATTCGGGTTGCGCTTTATCTCGCTGCGATAGCGCTGCAGCGCGGCGTTGCGGTCACCCGCCACAGGCCGGCCACGCCGAGCGGGTGCCGCCGACGGCGTGCGGTCCCGCGGCAGCCGCAGCGTCTCGAAGCGTCCGCTGCGTTCCAGGATGATGCGGTCGGCATAGATCTCCGACAGCTTCGCCCCGCCCGGCAGCGGATCACCGATGGCATAGGACGCTTCCTTGCCGCGCGGGTCGGCGACGATGGCGCGCGCCAGGACCTTGTCGTCCGACGAGAACACGCCGCGCAGCGTCAGCTTGAGGCGCGTCTCCGGCGCATTGACGGGCGCTTTCTTCAGCGGCTCGGCGCGACCCGCCACCCCGAACAGGTGCCAGCCGGCGATCTGGCGCGGGTCCAGCAGCGGCTGGCGGCGCGCCACCGGCTGCACCGACGGCCCGGCCTGCACCGCCGCCCGACGGGCGTCACCGCCCACCAGCGCCCAGGTCAGACCGGCCAGCAGCCAGGCCAGCCACAGCACCAGCAGCAGGTTCACTCCCTGCACCAGGACACGGCTGCCGCCGCCCGACAGCCACTGCCGCCAGTCGTTATATCGGATCGCGAAACTCACCATGAATGTTCAGCGGGCCATCCCGCCCACTTCTTTAACCTTCCTGCCCGGCACGCTGGCGTGCAGTCTCGATATATAGCTTTATCTGCCTATTTTATCAATAATTTCCTGAATTTTCGAGCCATCTGCCCTGTAGGCGCAGGCGTGCCCGCGATCGCGGCGCGGCCGGGATGGCCGTTCGGGGGCCGCCGTGATCGCGGCCAAAGGCCGCTCCTACGGGTGACCCTCCTCACATCCTCGCGCCGCCCTGTAGGAGCGGGCTTGCCCGCGATCCCGGCGCAGCCGGGATGGCCGTTCGGGGGCCGCCGTGATCGCGGCCAAAGGCCGCTCCTACGGGTGACCCTCCTCACATCCTCGCGCCGCCCTGTAGGAGCGGGCTTGCCCGCGATCCCGGCGCAGCCGGGATGGCCGTTCGGGGGCCGCCGTGATCGCGGCCAAAGGCCGCTCCTACAGGTGACCCTCCTCACATCCTCGCGCCGCCCTGTAGGAGCGGGCTTGCCCGCGATCCCCGCGCAGCCGGGACGACCGTCCGGTGGCCGCCGTGATCGCGGCCAAAGGCCGCTCCTACGGGTGACCCTCCGCACCTCTTCCTGCCACCCTGTAGGAGCGGGCTTGCCCGCGATCCCGGCGCAGCCGGGACGACCGTC
Organism: Thiohalobacter sp.; assembly: GCA_026984835.1. Classification (GTDB taxonomy): domain Bacteria; phylum Pseudomonadota; class Gammaproteobacteria; order DSM-19610; family DSM-19610; genus JALSRI01. The sequence goes on from JALSRI010000146.1 coordinate 45,518, forward strand.
CGGTGGCCGCCGTGATCGCGGCCAAAGCCCGCTCCTGCGTACGGGGGCTCAGGAGGCGGAGCGGGAGCGGCGGCCGCGACCCTCACCACGGCGGCCGCCGGATCGACCGCCCCGGCCGCGGCCGGGGCCGTCCCGGCGCGGCTTGCGCTCGCGCCGCACCGGCGGCTTCAGGTCGGTCACCAGGAGGCTGTCGTCGACCGGTTCGACGGGGACAGCGTGGCCGATATAGGCCTCGATCTCCGGCAGCGAGTAGACGTATTTCTCGCAGGCGAAGCTGATGGCGTCGCCGTCGGCGCCCAGCCGGGCGGTGCGGCCGATGCGGTGCACGTAGTCCTCGGCATCCTGCGGCAGGTCGTAATTGAAGACGTGGCTGACATCCGGAATGTGCAGGCCGCGCGCCGCCACGTCGGTGGCCACCAGCACCGGCAGCTCGCCCTTCTGGAACTTCTCCAGCAGCGACTGGCGCTTCTTCTGCGGCACGTCACCGGACAGGATGGCGGCCTTGTAGCCGTTGCCCTCCAGGTAGCCCCAGACGCGCTCGGCGTCGCGCTTGGTGTTGACGAACACGATGCTGCGACGCGGATCCGTGTGGCCCAGCAGGCCCAGCAGCAAGGGGATCTTCTCCTCGTTGGCGGTATGGTAGAGCACCTGGCGCACCCGCTCGGCGGTGACCTGCTCGGGCTCGATCTGGATACTCTCGGGATTGTTCATGTGCTCGTAGGCCAGTTCGTTGACCCGGTGCGACAGGGTGGCGGAGAACAGCAGGCCCTGGCGCTGCTCGGGTGGCGGGCAGCGGCGCAGCAGGAAGCGGATGTCCTTGATGAAGCCGAGATCGAACATGCGGTCGGCCTCGTCCAGCACCACCACCTGGGCGCGGCGCAGGTCGAACACGTGCTGCTTGAAATAGTCGATGATGCGGCCCGGCGTGCCGATCAGGATGTCCACCCCCTCGGCAAGCTGCTTGCGCTGCTTGTCGTAGTCGGTGCCGCCGTAGGCCAGGCCCAGCTTCAGGCCGGTGTGTCTGCCGAGCTTCTCGGCGTCGCGGTGGATCTGGATGGCCAGCTCGCGCGTCGGCGCCAGGATCAGCGCCCGCACCTGGTTGGGCTTGCGCGAGGCATCGGCCGGGTGCTTGAGCAGGTGATCGAAGGTCGCAACCAGGAAAGCGGCCGTCTTGCCGGTGCCGGTCTGCGCCTGGCCGGCCACGTCGCGGCCCTCGAGCGCTACCGGCAGGGTCATGGCCTGGATCGGGGTGCATTTTGAAAAACCTGCCTCTTCAATGCCTTGCATTATCTCGGCAGGGAGATTAAAGTCACTGAACGCGACGTCTGAAAGATGATCCTTTTGCATAACGGCACAGCATAACGGAAACCGGCGCCGGTTTGGACTTGCAATCTGCATTTATTTCGGATGAAATTGCACAGGCTGTCTGACAAAGGTCCCGGCCGGCGCAGGCTCCACAAGCGCCGCGACTTGTTTCAAGACCGACACCCCCTTTGATTTTTTCCGTTCGAACTCTGTTTCAACCGAGATTATTGCGTTTGATTCTGCTCAGGAGGCCTTAAGCGTGAGCGACAAGATCGTGTATCTGACCGACGATTCCTTCCAGAAAGAGGTGCTGGAATCCAGCGAGCCGGTTCTGGTCGACTACTGGGCCGAATGGTGCGGTCCCTGCAAGATGATCGCTCCCATCCTCAACGAGATCGCGGACGAATACGACGGCAGGATCAAGGTCGCCAAGCTGAATATCGACGACAACCCGCAGACGCCGCCGAAATACGGCATCCGCGGCATCCCGACCCTGATGCTGTTCAAGAACGGCAACGTGGAGGCCACCAAGGTCGGGGCCCTGTCCAAGTCCCAGCTGACGGCCTTCATCGATACCAATATCTGAAACCGCCGCCCGCGGGCCGGGCCGGGCGGCGGGGAAGCCCCCCGCCCCGAACAACAAGACACACAAACAGATCGACAAGCTGACGACCATACACCCACCGCGCGCGGCCCGTTCGGGCGGCGCGCCTCCAGCCAACCAGCACAGACACAATACGCCTATGAACCTGACCGAACTCAAACAGAAACCCGCCGCCGAACTCATCCAGCTGGCCCAGTCCATGGGCATCGAGGGCGCGCGCTCGCGCAAGCAGGACGTCATCTTTTCCATTCTCAAGTCCCACGCCAAGAGCGGCGAGGACATCTTCGGCGACGGCGTGCTGGAGATCCTGCAGGACGGCTTCGGCTTCCTGCGGTCGGCCGACAGCTCCTATCTGGCCGGCCCCGATGACATCTACGTGTCGCCCAGCCAGATCCGCCGCTTCGGCCTGCGCACCGGCGACACCGTGTCCGGCAAGATCCGCCCGCCCAAGGACGGCGAGCGCTACTTCGCCCTGCTCAAGGTCAGCGAAATCAACTACGAACCGCCGGAGAACGCCAAGGGCAAGGTGCTGTTCGAGAACCTCACCCCGCTGCACCCCAACGAACGCCTCAAGCTGGAACTGGGCAACGGCAGCACCGAGGACATCACCCCGCGCGTCATCGACCTGGCGGCGCCCATCGGCAAGGGCCAGCGCGGCCTGATCGTGTCGCCGCCCAAGGCCGGCAAGACCATGCTGCTGCAGAACGTGGCCCAGAGCATCACCCACAACCACCCCGAGTGCTACCTGATCGTGCTGCTCATCGACGAGCGGCCGGAGGAAGTCACGGAGATGGCGCGCTCGGTGCGCGGCGAGGTGGTGTCGTCCACCTTCGACGAGCCCGCCAGCCGCCACGTGCAGGTGGCCGAAATGGTCATCGAGAAGGCCAAGCGCCTGGTCGAGCACAAGCGCGACGTGGTCATCCTGCTGGACTCCATCACCCGCCTGGCGCGCGCCTACAACACCGTGGTGCCCTCCTCCGGCAAGGTGCTGACCGGCGGCGTGGACGCCAACGCCCTGCACCGTCCCAAGCGCTTCTTCGGCGCCGCCCGCAACATCGAGGAAGGCGGCAGCCTCACCATCCTCGCCACCGCCCTGGTGGAGACCGGCTCGCGCATGGACGACGTCATCTACGAGGAGTTCAAGGGTACCGGCAACATGGAGATCCACCTCGACCGCCGCATCGCCGAGAAGCGCGTCTACCCGGCCATCAACATCAACCGCTCCGGCACCCGCCGCGAGGAACTGCTGACCAAGCCCGACGAGCTGCAGAAGGTGTGGATCCTGCGCAAGCTGCTGCATCCCATGGACGAGCTGGCGGCCATGGAATTCCTGCTCGACCGCCTGAAGGGCACCAAGACCAACGAGGAGTTCTTCGATTCCATGAAGCGGTAGGAGCAGGGCTTGCCCTGCCCGCGTCGTCGGGTTATCAATAACGTCGTGGTGGGGTTGGGGTTCGCTGCGCTCACCCCACCCTGCGGGCTGGCGAAGACGACGCCCTGAAGCCCACCGGAACAACCGACACACCCACCACGGAAGGAGGCAAGGATGCCCGACTACCGCCGCGCCCGCACGCCGGGCGGCTGTTACTTCTTCACCGTCACCCTGCAACACCGCCGCCGGGACCTCCTGACCCGCCACATAGGCCACCTCTACGCGGCCATCGGGCGGGTGCTGGCGCGCCATCCGCTGACGACCGAGGCGTTCGTGGTGCTGCCCGACCACCTGCACGCCCTGTGGCGGCTGCCCGAAGGCGACGCCGATTACCCGACCCGCTGGGCGCTGATCAAGGGCGCGTTCTCGCGCTCCCTGGCCCCGGACCGCCACAGGGGCCGGGCCAGCCGACGCCGCAGGGGCGAACGCGACATCTGGCAGCGGCGCTTCTGGGAACACGAGATCCGCAACGACCGGGACTACCGGCTGCACCTCGATTACATCCATTACAACCCGGTCAGGCACGGCCTGGTGTCCCGGGCGGCCGACTGGCCCTGGTCGAGCTTCCACAAGTACGTGGAGGACGGGCTGTACCCGGCGGACTGGGGGAGTGAGGCGTTGGAATACGACGGAGCCTTCGGCGAACGGGCGTCAGCGAAGCGCCGGCCAGGTTGAAAACCGGTTGGGCGGCCCGGTTTCGACGGGATGCCACCGACCGTTCCGCCCGGACGAAGGGATCCGGAACCATGCCGCGGTGGCCGCCGGCCTGGCGTCGTGGTGGGGTTCGCTTTGCTCACCCCACCCTTGTATGTTCCAACGCTGGGGTAGAGGGGATAATTCTATCGGTTACCGGGGAAGCCGTCCCACCCTGGAGGCAGCCTGGCTGACCTCGTCCGTAGAGGGGCTCCCCGCCTCATT
>JALSRI010000147.1 GCA_026984835.1 Thiohalobacter sp.
GACCACCGCCAGCGCGGCGCTGACGGCCACCGCGGCGTCGAAGGCGTTGCCGCCGGCCTCGAGGATCTCGACGCCCGCGGCGGTTGCCAGCGGATGAGCCGAGGCGACCGCCGCCGGCGCCGGCTGCAGCGCCGACGCCGCCGGCAGCCAGAGCAGGGAGAGGGCAAACAAAAAGGCCCCGATGAGGGGCCCCGGAGTCCTCGCGTGCCGGCCGGCAGCGCTCACGCACTCTCCCCGGTGAGCCGCTTGTACTTCTCCAGCAGTTCCTCGCGCGTCTCTTCGTAATCGGGGTTCAGCGGTATGCAGTCCACCGGGCAGACTTCCACGCACTGCGAGGTCTCGTAGTGGCCGACGCACTCGGTACACAGCGCCGGGTCGATGACATAGATGTCCTCGCCCTGGGAAATGGCGCCATTGGGACATTCGGGCTCGCACACATCGCAGTTGATGCATTCGTCGGTGATCATGAGGGCCATAACAAACTCCAGCAGCCAACGTTCGGACAGGCGGCGCCTTCCGTCGATTAGATGCTACTAATATTACCCCAACCGCGCCTTCAGCGCAGCCACCACTTCCTCGTGGACGAACGGCGACACGTCCCCCCCGTGGGCGGCGATTTCCCGCACAAGGCTGGAGGAAACATAGGCGTAGTGCTCGTCCGGGGTCATGAACAGGGTCTCGATCTCGGGCGCCAGGCGGCGGTTCATGCTGGCGAGCTGGAACTCGTACTCGAAGTCCGACACCGCGCGCAGGCCGCGCAGGATGACCTGCGCCTTGCGCTCGCGCATGAAATCCACCAGCAGGCTGTCGAAGCTGCACACCTCCACGTTGTCCAGCCCGGCCAGCACCGAGCGCGCCAGCGCCACCCGCTGCTCGACCGGAAACGCCGGCGCCTTGCCGGAGCCGGTGCTGATGGCCACGATGACCTTGCCGAAGCGCCGCGCCGCCCGCTCCACCAGATCGGCGTGGCCGCGCGTGATGGGGTCGAAGGTGCCCGGGTAGACCGCTGTATCCACTGAATTCCTGGTCGCTGGCGCCGCACGCTGCGGGCGTTCACCCGCAATCTAGCAGAGCGTTTCAGGGAAAACAAAGGGTTGCTCAGTCACCGGCAGCGGCGCCGGCCTCAAACAGCTGATAGCTGACCTGCCCCGCCCGCTTCTCCCGCAGCGGCCGCCAGGCCGCCGGCACCGGCGGCGGCGAGCGCCCGGCCGGCGTCTCCACATAGACCCGCGCCCCCTCGACCAGCCAGCCGCCGGCCTGCAGCAGCCGCCCGACCCCGGCCAGGCAATCCAGAGCGAAGGGCGGATCCAGAAAGACGATATCGAAAGGCTCGGCCGGGCCCTGCAGGTACGCCAGCGCATCCCGCGCCACGATCTCCACCGCATCTGCCCCCAGCCGTGCCCGGTTGTCCCGCAGCGCCTGCACCACCGCCCGGTCGTTCTCCACCGCCACCACCCGCGCCGCGCCGCGCGAGGCCGCCTCGAACCCCAGCGCGCCGCTGCCGGCGAACAGATCCAGGCAGCGCGACCCCGGCAGCACCGGCGTCAGCCAGTTGAACAGCGTCTCCCGCACCCGGTCACCGCTCGGCCGCAGCCCGCCGGCATCGGGAAACGCCAGCTTCCGCCCGCGCCAGCGGCCGGCAATGATGCGCACCTGGTTTCGGCCCGTTTTCATGCCACGGCATGATGCGGACCGGACAGACGCAGGTCAATGGACCGGTCCGCGCCCGCCCGCACCCCGGCCCCGCCGTGGACGGGGCCGGCAACAGGTGATCCAGCGGGTGAGCGCAGCCGATTCCCGTCCGCCCTCCCTGGCGCGCGGGAAAACCGCCACTGACCGCTTCCCTGCGTTCACTCCTCCGGCGCGACTGCGCTCACCCGCTGGATCACAGGTCCCGTCAGGCGGCCGATGCGTCACGCTTCCTGGATGCGACACGGAGTCCTCCCGGATTTCCTGGGCTGCCTTGGGTTTCACACCAGTCTTCCTGGCCGGGGGACATCACGTTAAGCGACGTGGATTTGCGTCAACAAGGGAATTTTTCCGAAAATTTTGTCGGGACTCATCCGATTTGCCTGTAATCCAGGGATTACGCACCAGATGAGCAGTGGCAAGCGCGTCGCGCGACCAACCCGCAGATCAGGGTTGCTTCTTGCCATTTTCCCCACCCACGATGACCGTCACCATGCGCTCCGGGTGCACCCGCCGCCGGAAGGCGTCGCGGATCTGCTCCAGCGTCACCGCCTCGACGCGGCTGTTGAAGGCCTGCAGGTAGTCCAGTGGCAGGTCGTAGAAGCCGATCACGGCCAGGTATTCCACGATCTTGCTGTTGCTGGACACGCGGATCGGGAAACCACCGGTGATGTTCTTCTTCGCCGCCTCCAGTTCGTGCGGCTTCGGCCCCTCGTCGATGAACGCCTGCAACGTGTCGCGCAGCACCTTCAGCGCCTCGTCGCGCTTGCCGTTGCGGGTCTGCAGGCCCAGCACGTAGGGACCCTTGCGGCGCATGGGGTAGAAATAGCTGTAGGCGCTGTAGGACAGGCCGCGCTTCTCGCGCACTTCCTCGCTGATGCGCGACACCAGGCCGCTGCCGCCGAGGATGTGGTTGCCGACGTAGAGCGGGAAGTAGTCGGGATCGCCGCGGTAGTCGCCGGGCTGGCCCATCCAGATGTGGCTCTGGGTGGAGGGGTGGGCGATGAACTCCTGCTTCGCCTGCTGCAGGTCGGGCACCGGCGGCAGCCCGGGGGCGTGCCGGCCGGCCGGCAGGGCGCCGGTCAGACGCGCGGCGATGGCTTCGGCCCGGGCCCGGTCGGCGTCGCCGACGATGGCGACCACGGCGTTGGCGGCGACATAGTAGCGGCGGTAGAAATCCTTGACCTGGCTGCGGGTCAGTCCGGGGATGGTCTTGACGGTGCCGCCGGGCGGGGTGGCGTAGGGGTGGTCGCCGTAGACGGCCCGATAGAAGGCCTCCTCGGCGATGGCCGAGGGTTTCTGGGCGCGGTACCGGGCGGCGGTCTGCATGCGGCGGCGTTCACGCTTGAAGTCGGCCTTCGGGAAGTCGGGGCGGGCGACGATCTTGACGAACAGATCCAGCGCCGGGTCGAGCAGGTCGGCGCGGCTCAGGCTGCGCAGCGACAGCCAGGCCATGTCGCGTTCCGAGCCGCTGCCGAGCTGGGCGCCGCGGCTTTCCAGGCCCTCGGCGATGGCGTCGGCGTCGAGGCCGGCGGCGCCCTGGTCGAGCAGGCGGTTGGTCAGGCGCGCCAGGCCGCCGGCCTTGCCGTCGCGGGCGCTGCCGGCGTCGAAGACGATGCGGATGTCCAGCATGGGCAGGTCATGGGCCTCGACGAACAGGACGCGGGCGCCGTTATCGGTGGTCCAGGACTGGATGTCGGGCGCGGCACGGGCGCTGGTGACCAGCAGGGCCGACAGGCAGAACAATACCGCAAACACCCTTTTCAACATGGATCGACTCCGTTTCGACGTTTCCGGGAAATGCTTGGCTTCGGTTCCGCGGCGCTGGCGCGCCATGCGAGGGGAGGCCCTGGACGGGTTCCTGTCAGCGTACATGGCCGCCTCCCGCGCTGTTGCGCCGCGGCGGGTGTTTCGGGTCGATGGGCAGAGGCTTCAGCCTCGCCACCGTCAGGCCTTCCGGCACCAGGTACTTCCTGGCCACCGCCTGCACCTGCTGCGCCGTGACGGCCTGCACGCGCTCGGGGTAGCGGTCGATCTCCTGCCAGTCCAGGCCGACCGTCTCCAGGCGGCCGATCTGCATGGCCTGGTAGAAGATGGAGTCCAGGGCGAAGACCCTGGCGGCGGTGATCTGGGCCTTGACGCGCGCCAGTTCCTCGTCGCCGACCGGCTTTTCCTGCAGGGCCTTCACTTCGGCACGCAGCGCCTGTTCCAGCTCGTCGACATCGTGGCCGGCCGCCGGCGTGCCCTGCAGGACGAACAGGGTCTCCAGGCGGTCGTAGAGGTCGTAGCCGGCGCCGGCGCTGGTGGCGATGGCGCGGCCGCGCACCAGGCGGGTGGCCAGGCGGGCGCTCTCGCCGCCGTCCAGCACGCCCGCCAGCACGTCGAGGGCGTAGGGTTCCCAGTCCTCGGCGGCCGTCTTCAGGGAGGGCACCTTGTAGCCCAGGGTCAGGAAAGGCAGTTCGGCGGGGGCCTCGACCACGATGCGCTTCTCGCCACGCTGCTTCACTTCCCGGCGCGGCTTGAGGGGCTCGGGCCTGCTGGGCTTGAGTGGGCCGAAGAACTTGACGGCCTGGGCATGCACGGCGTCGGGATCGACGTCACCGACCACCACCAGGGTGGCGTTGTTGGGGGCGTACCAGCGCCGGTACCAGGCGTCGAGGTCGGCCAGTTCCATGTGCTCGAGGTCGTCCATCCAGCCGATGATGGGGTTGTGGTAGGGGCTGGAGACCCAGGCGGCGGCCATGAACTGTTCATAGGTGAGCGCCTGGGGGTTGTCGTCGGTGCGCATGCGGCGCTCTTCCATGACCACCTTCACTTCCTTTTCGAACTCCTCTTCCTTGAGCACCAGGTTGCGCATGCGGTCGGCCTCGAGCTCGAAGCTGACCGGCAGGCGGCTCTTTTCCATGGTCTGGAAATAGGCGGTATAGTCCTGGCCGGTGAAGGCGTTCTCGCGGCCGCCGTTGGCGGCGATGATGCGCGAGAACTCGCCGGGCGGGTGCTTCCTGGTGCCCTTGAACATCATGTGCTCCAGCACGTGCGACAGGCCGGTGATGCCGCCGTGCTCGTAGCTGGAGCCGACCTTGTACCAGACCTGGGACACCATGACGGGCGCCCGGTGATCCTCCTTGACGATGAGCTTGAGGCCGTTGTCGAGCCGGTATTCGTGGACGGCGCCGTCGTCGGCCACTGCCGCCGGCGGGGCCGCCAGCAGGGCCAGGGCGGCCAGCGCCAGGCCCCGCAGGGGGGCCGGGATTCGGGACTTGCGGATGCGTGACTGCATGAGGGGGTCGGACTCCTTGTTTGCCGGTTACCCTTGGCGAGGGGGAATGATAGGATAAGCCGCTCCATTAAGACAGACGCAGTCATGTTGGGTTTCGGCAGGAAGAAAAGTGGCGACGATGCCGGGAACACCCCGGAGAAACCGGCCACGGACGACAGGCCCGGCCTGTTCGGCCGCCTCAAGGCGGGCCTCCAGCGCACCCGCAGCGGCCTGACCGGCGGCATCGCCAGCCTGCTCACCGGCCGGCGCCAGATCGACGATGAACTGCTCGAAGAGCTGGAGACCCGGCTGCTGGTCGCCGACGTCGGCGTGGAAGCCACCCAAGCCATCGTCCAGGACCTCACCGCACGCGTGGCGCGCAGGCAGCTCGGCGACGCCGAGGCCCTGATGGCGGCGCTCAGGGAAGACATGCGCGCCATGCTGGAGCCGGTGGCCGTGCCGCTGCAGATACCGGACTCGGACAAGCCCTTCGTCATCCTCATGGTCGGCATCAACGGCGCCGGCAAGACCACCACCATCGGCAAGATCGCCAAGCACCTGCAGGCCGACGGCCGCAAGGTCATGCTGGCGGCCGGCGATACCTTCCGGGCCGCGGCGGTGGAGCAGTTGCAGGTCTGGGGCGAGCGCAACGACATCCCCGTGATCGCCCAGCAGCAGGGCGCCGACCCGGCCTCGGTCGTCTACGACGCCCTGCAGGCGGCCCGGGCGCGCGGCATGGACGTGCTCATCGCCGACACCGCCGGGCGCCTGCACACCCAGGCCAACCTCATGGAAGAGCTGAAGAAGATCAAGCGCGTTCTGGCCAAGCTGGATCCGGACGCGCCGCACGAGGTGATGCTGGTGGTGGACGCCGGCACCGGCCAGAACGCGCTGAACCAGGCCAGGCAGTTCAACGAGGCGGTGGGCCTGACCGGCATCACCCTGACCAAGCTCGACGGCACAGCCAGGGGCGGCATCATCTTCGCCATCGCCAGGCAGCTCGGCATCCCCATCCGCTTCATCGGCGTGGGCGAATCCATCGAGGACCTGCGGCCCTTCGATGCCGGCGAGTTCGTGGACGCACTGTTCGAGCGTGAAAACGACGCCTAGCGTCAAGCCGGGGGGAGGAACCGCCAGGCGGGACCGTCGGCCACAGGGATGCGGCCGTCGAGCGTACAGGGAGGTAATCACAGCGAGTCCCGCCTGGCGGTTCCCCTCGCTTTGACGCACCACCGCCCCAAGAATCGACCATGATCCGCTTCGACAATGTCAGCAAGCGCTACCCCGGCGGCAAGGACGCCCTGCAGGGCGTCAGCTTCCACCTGCCGGCCGGGCAGATGGCCTTTCTCACCGGCCACTCCGGCGCCGGCAAGAGCACCCTGCTGAAACTCGTCGCCCTGATCGAGCGCAGCACCCGCGGCCAGTTGTTCGTCGACGGCGAGAACCTGTCGCGCGTGCCCCGGCGGCGCATTCCCTGGCTGCGGCGCAAGATCGGCATCATCTTCCAGAACCACCAGCTCCTGTTCGACCGCACCGTGTTCGACAACGTGGCCCTGCCGCTGGTGATCGCCGGCCACCGCCACCAGGACATCGGCCGGCGGGTGCGGGCGGCGCTGGACAAGGTCGGCCTGCTGGACCACGAACGCGACCTGCCCATCACCCTGTCGGGTGGCGAGCAGCAGCGCGTCGGCATCGCCCGCGCCGTGGTCAACAAGCCCAGGCTGCTGCTCGCCGACGAACCCACCGGCAACCTCGACCCGGACCTGTCGCGCGAGATCATGCAACTGTTCGCGCTGTTCAACCAGGTCGGCGTCACGGTGCTGATCGCCAGCCACGACCTGGACCTCATTTCGCGCATGGACTACCCCCGGCTGGTGCTCGAAGGCGGGCGCATCCAGGCGCCGGACGGCCTGGCGGTGGCATGAAGAACCGCCTGCAGGTCTACCTGCTGCGTCACGTGCAGGTGGCGCTGGCCAGCCTGGGACGGCTGTGGCGCTCGCCGCTGGCCTCGTTCATGACGGCGGCCGTCATCGGCATCGCCCTGGCCCTGCCCTCGGGCCTGTACCTGTTGACCGGCAACCTCCAACGGCTCAGCACCTACTGGGACGGCAACGCCAGCATCTCCCTGTTCCTGAAGCACGACATCGGCGACGCGGAGGCGCGCAAGCTGGGCGGGCGGCTGGAGGGCTGGCCGGAGATCGCCAGCGTCAAGCTCATCACCGCCGACCAGGCGCTGGCCGAGTTCCGCGAGCTGTCCGGCTTCGGCGACGCCCTGGACAGCCTGGACGAGAACCCGCTGCCGGCGGTGCTGGCGGTGCGCCCGACGGCCGACGACGCCGGCGCCGCCAGCCGCCTGCTGGAAAAACTGCGCGCCCTGGACGCCGTCGACATCGCCCAGCTCGACCTGCAGTGGGTGGCACGCTTCAACGCCATGGTGGACCTGGCCCGGCGCGGCATTCTCCTGATCGGGCTGCTGCTCGGCCTGGCGGTGCTGCTCGTCGTCGGCAACACCATCCGCCTGGAGATCCAGAACCGCCGCGACGAGATCGAGGTCACCAAGCTGATCGGCGCCACCGACGCCTTCATCCGCCGGCCCTTTCTCTATACCGGCCTGTGGTACGGCCTGGCCGGCGCCGTGCTGGCCTGGCTGCTGGTGGAACTGGCCTTCTGGCAGCTGGCCGGCCCGGTACAGCAACTGGCCGGCCTCTACCAGAGCCACTTTGGCCTGGCCGCCTTCTCCTTCACCGACACCCTGGCCCTGGCCGCCACCGGCACCGCCCTGGGCCTGGCCGGCTCCTGGCTGGCGGTCGGCCGCCACCTGGGCGACATCGAGCCGAGCTGAGCGCGGGCTGGCGCCTGCCGGCCGGCAAAACAGTCCCCACCCCTAAAGCTCCCCGGCCCCGGGCCGCTAACCTGAGCTGGCGCACCGCGACAACCACAACAACCGCGCAGCAAAGGTCAGGCACCCGTATGCACCGGAAACTGAACCGCATCCTGGTCGTGGACGGCTCCGAAGTCGCCCGCACCCTCATCGCCCGCATCCTCAACGAGGAAATACCGGACACCGAGACCGTGGCCTGCGGCAGCGTCGCCGAGGCCGACCGGCTGCTCGACGAGTCCGGCTTCGATCTCATCACCACCGCCCTGATGCTGCCCGATGCCGACGGCCTGGAACTGTGCCGGCGCATCCGCGCCAGCCAGCGCCACCACTACACCCCCACCGTGGTGGTGTCCGGCGACGCCGACAGCCGGCTGCTGCGCGAGGGCTTCGCCGCCGGCGTGACGGACTATTTCGACAAATCGCTGGGCTACCGCGCCTTCGCCGACTTCATCAAGGCCTTCCTGCAACGCAACTCCGGACTGGTCGGACGCATCCTGTATGTCGAGGACAGCCGCACCGCCGCCATGCGCCTGATCCGCCTGATGGAAGGCCATGGCCTGCAGGTGGTGCACACCACCCACGCCGAGCAGGCCCTGGAACTGCTGCGCAACGCCGGCCCCGCCACCGGCGGCGACCAGGATCCCTTCGACGTGGTGGTCACCGACTTCTACCTGCAGGGCCACCTGACCGGCGGCGACCTGCTGCACGCCATCCGCGCCCGCTACCACTATTCCCGCCAGGAGATGCCGGTGCTGGTGCTGACCGGCTCCGAGGCCGACGACCGCCAGGCCGAGGTGTTCCACGCCGGCGCCAACGACTTCGTCACCAAACCGGTGGTGGAGGAAGTGCTGATGGCGCGCATCCGCTCCCTGCTGCTGATCCGCCAGCAGTTCGCGGCCCTCAAGCGCCAGAGCGACCACCTGCGCAGGCTGGCCACCACCGACAGCCTGACCCGCGTCTGCAACCGCCGCTACCTGCTCGACCACGGCGAGCGCTTCCTCGCCAGCCGCGACCACCAGCCCGTCGCAGCCCTCCTGATGGACATAGATCATTTCAAGAAAATCAATGATATACATGGCCACATCACGGGCGACCGGGTGCTGGAGGCACTCGGTGCCCTGCTCCGGGAACGGCTGCCGGAAGATGCCCTGGCGGTGCGCTTCGGCGGCGAGGAATTCGCCCTGCTGGTGCCGCGCTGCAGCCTGCACGACGCCCGCCGCTGCGCCGAGGATCTGCGCCTGGAAGTGGAGGCCCTGCAGCCGGCCGGGGTGCCGGTCACCGTCTCCATCGGCGTGGCCACCAACCAGATCGGCAGCGGCATGCGCCTGACCGAACTCATCGGCGAGGCCGACCGCGCCCTCTACGCCGCCAAGGCCCAGGGCCGCAACCGCGTCTGCGCCTGATCCCGGCCCGCCCGGATTTGACCTGGATCAAAATAAATTCATGTTCCGGATGGAACTTTTCCGAAAATTAGCACTCTCATCCCGCGAGTGCTAAAATCAGGCTGCGAATGCGGAGGGAGGAAACCATCATGAGTACTGCACTGGTATCGACGAATGCGTCCGTACTGCCGGTCCCGGGCGACAACCTGGACCACTACCTGCAGGAGATCAGCCGCATCCCCATCCTGAGCGCCGAGCAGGAGAAGGAGCTGGCCGTGCGTTTCCGCGAACACAACGACCTGGAGGCCGCCCGCCAGCTGGTGGTGTCGCACCTGCGCTTCGTGGTGCACATCGCGCGCGGCTATGCCGGCTACGGCCTGCCGCTGTCCGACCTCATCCAGGAGGGCGGCATCGGCCTCATGAAGGCGGTCAAGCGCTTCGACCCCAGCGTCGGCGTGCGCCTGGTGTCCTTCGCCGTGCACTGGATCCGCGCCGAGATCCACGAATTCATCCTGCGCAACTGGCGCATCGTCAAGGTGGCCACCACCAAGGCGCAGCGCAAGCTGTTCTTCAACCTGCGCAGCGCCAAGAAGCGCCTGGGCTGGCTGAACCGCGAAGAAGTCGAAACCGTCGCCGGCGACCTGGGCGTGAGCCCCGAAACCGTGCTGGAAATGGAATCCCGCCTCGCCGGCCAGGACCTCTCGTTCGACCCGGTGGCGGCCAACGACGACGATGACGCCGCCTGGACGCCGGCGGCCTACCTGACCGACCCCGCGGGCCTGGACCCGGCCAGCGAAGTCGAAAAGAGCGACTGGGAGCAACAGAACACCCGCTCCCTGCACCAGGCCCTGCAACAGCTCGACGAGCGCAGCCGCATCATCCTGGAACAGCGCTGGCTCGCCGACCACAAGGCCACCCTGCACGAACTGGCCGACCGCTTCGGCGTCTCGGCGGAACGCATCCGGCAACTGGAGAAGAACGCCATCAACAGGCTGAAAGGCCTCATGGCGGCGTAAGACGCGCCCGCATCGGCAGAAACGGCCCCGCCGGGGCCGTTTTTTTGCGGCCGAACAAAGCGCCGGCCGTTTTTCGTAGCGGGCCGCGCGTTGCCTTCCTCCGGCCACGCCGACCGTCGCCTTGATCACACGGCCACGCCGCGGCCGTGCGCCTCATTCCCCGTCTTCCGGAGCCAGGTAGGGCTGTCTGTCGGCCGGCTTGGTCTGCCACTTGCGGTAGTAGGCGGCTTTCTTCTGCATGACGCTGCTGCGATTGTTCGCGGCCCACTGGTAGGCGCCCGGCTTGTTGCGAACCGGCACTGCCGCATCGATCCACTGCCTGACCTGCGCGGTGGCCAGATGGGACTGCTTCACCGGCCAGAGCGAAAACCTTGCCCTCCAGGCGCCCATGCGCGGCACGACCTGGACATAGTAGGTCTTGCCCGGCAGCAGATCGGCCTTCATGAAATCCGCCGCCTCGGACACCACCATGAACAGATGCTCGCCGGGTTCGGCCAGGTAGGGCAACCTGGTATTGTAGGGCACGAAACCGACGAACTCGTCGCCGTCGTAGACTGCGGCGTGTATCTTGAAGCCCACCTTCTTCGGCCGCAGAAAATACACCAGCGCCTTGTCCGCTCCCGGCTCCACCACGGCATCCGCGCGGTCGGACAGGCTCATGTTCGGCGCCGCACAACCGCCGAGAATGACCACCGCGGCGGCGGTCAACAACACCATAAACAGATTCCTCATCGATCTCCTCCTGTGATGATCCCGATCACTCCTTGCCACACAGCGGGAGCAACGCCCGACCCGGCAGGCTCACCATCTGTGTTTTTTTTACATTTTCATCAACTATTGTTCCCACCTTCGCACTTGTAATTCATCGCGCAGCCGCTGCATGGCTGCCTTTTCTGTACTATCGAAATTACTCAATCCCAATGTACCGAGGTACTCTCTGAATGCCGTTTCATATTGGTTTCCCGCCATATTGAAATCAATGACCCATTGATCAACGGTGCCGGAAGAAACATCATATTGCCATGCCAGGTCAATGAGACCAATGCGATTGATATTGTCATCCCATGCCTCAAATACGGCGGAGACAAAATCCGCTTGCAGAGTTTCACTGCTATTGTTCACAGAACTCGACGGGTAACCGCATTCCTGCAATAAAATGGTTTTTCCTGGAATCGCATTGACCATGAGCGCGAAGTCGGTTGCCACCGTGGAAACCGGTCGCATAGTGAAA
>JALSRI010000148.1 GCA_026984835.1 Thiohalobacter sp.
CGTTCCGCGAGGCCGTCGTCTACCCCGCGACCCTGCGCGTACGCCTGTATGCCGGCCGCGTGGGACGCAGCAGCCTGGATACCTGGTACGAGATCCTGGACGCGGACGACGGCCGGCTCTATACCGTCGGCCACGGCACCATCGTCTGGTACGACCACGAGGCCGGCCACGCCATTCCCATGCCCCCGGAAGTCCGCGCCGCCCTGCCCCCCAACCCCTTGTAGGAGCGGCCTCCGGCCGCGATGGGTCCGGTGGCCCCCGACCGGTCGTCCCGGCTGCGCCGGGATCGCGGGCAAGCCCGCTCCTACAGGAGACCGCCCGCATTCGCAGCACCGCCCTGTAGGAGCGGCCTCCGGCCGCGATGGGTCCGGCGGCCCCCGACCTGTCGTCCCGGCTGCGCCGGGATCGCGGGCGAGCCCGCTCCTACAGGAGACCACCCGTATTCGCAGCACCGCCGTGTAGGAGCGGCCTCCGGCCACGATGGGTCCGGCGGCCGCCGACCGGTCGGCCCGGCTGCGCCGGGATCGCGGGCGAGCCCGCTCCTACAGGAGGCCTTCCCTGTTCGCAGCACCGCCCTGTAGGAGCGGCCTCCGGCCGCGATGGGTCCGGCGGCCCCCGACCTGTCGTCCCGGCTGCGCCGGGATCGCGGGCAAGCCCGCTCCTGCAGGGGCGCGGTTACGCCGGTGCTGTCAGCGGGCAGGCAGGCTCACCCGCACGCGCAGGCCGCCCAGTTCGCCGTCACAGTCGAAGTGGATGCGGCCGCCGTACTGGGTCACGATGTCGTACACGATGGCCAGGCCGAGGCCGTGTCCCTCGCGGCTTTCGTCGATGCGGGCGCCGCGGTGGGTGAGGCGTTCGAGCTGGTCGGTGGGGCAGCCCTGGCCGTCGTCCTCCACCACCAGCTGCAGGCCCTCGTCCACGCGGGCCGCGACCCGCACCCGGCCGGCGGCCCACTTGCAGGCGTTGTCCAGCAGGTTGCCCAGCAGTTCGGTGAGGTCGTCGTGGTCGGCGGGGAAGGGCAGCGGGTCGGGCAGCTCGGTGCTGAACGCGATCGGCCGGTCGCGGTGGATCTTGTTCAACGTCATCACCAGGTCGTCCACCACGGCGCGCACGTCGGCGCGCCGCCCCGGCATGACGTTGCCGGCAATGCGGGCGCGTCTGAGTTCACGCTCCACGCGGTGATCGATGGCCGAGGCGAGCTGTTCCAGCTCCGATGCCCGCTCCGGCTGCGACTGGATGGCCGGGTCGCGGGCCAGCCGCAGCAGCCCGGTCAGCGGCCCCTTGAGCGCGTGGGCGAGGTTGCCGAGCGCGGTGCGGGAGCGCTGCATGCGTTCGCGCATGTGCCCCACCAGGCGGTTGATCTCGGCCACCAGCGGCTGCAATTCCTGCGGCACGTCGGTGCCGAGCGCTGCGATCTCGCCACTCTCCAGTCGTTTCAACTCGTCGCGGACGCGGTCCAGCGGGCGCAGGCCCGCCCGCAGTACCGCGCGCTGGATGAAGATGCCCAGCAGCAGCAGCGCGACGGCCACCAGCGCCAGCACCAGTTGCAGGCGCAGGATCGAGTTGCGCACCGCCGAATAGTCCTCCGCCACACTGAGCACGAACGGCTGGCCCTGCTTGATGCCGGCGATGCTGTAGACCATGAGTTCCTTGTCTTCCGGACCCTCCTGCCAGTGCACCCGGCTCTGACCGGGCTGCAGGACCACATCGTCCAGGCGCTCCTGCCACAGCGACCGCGACGGGCGGGTGGTGATCGGCGTGCGCACGGTGAAGTAATGGCCGGAATAGGGGGTGTCGAACACCGGCGCGATGCGCGCCGGGTCCAGCGTCAGTCCGCGTTCCGGAGAGAAATCCATGGCGCCGATGATGCCGTCGGCGTCGTGCTGCAGGCGTTCGAGGATGTAGCCGCGCACCAGGTGCGACAGCATGTAACCGCTGCCCGCCAGCACGGCCACCATGAGCAGGCACAGGGTGATGAACAGGTCGCGGCCCAGCCGTCCGCGCAGGGATATCATGGACGGCGTTCCCCAAACAGGTAACCCTGGCCGCGCCGGGTGTGGATGACATCCCGCCCCAGTTTGCGCCGCAGGCGGTTGACGTAGACCTCGATGACATTGCTGTCCTTGTCCGCGTCCAGCTCGTAGACCGCGTCGGTGAGCCGGCTCCTGGACAACAGGATGCCGGGGTTGTGCATGAAATAGCGCAGCAGCCGGAATTCCGTGCCGGTGAGCGCATGGCGCACGCCACCGGCGTCGACGACGGACTGTGTGTCTTCGTCCAGCACCAGGCCGCCGGCCTGCAGTGGACCGTTGCTGTGCAGGTGGCTGCGCTGGGCGACGGCGTGCACACGCGCCAGCAGCTCCTCGACGTGGAAGGGTTTGCCGACATAGTCGTCGGCGCCGGTCTTGAAGCCGGTCACCCGTTCCTGCCAGGCGTCGCGGGCGGTGAGGATGATCACCGGCATGCGCCGGCCGTGCGCGCGCCAGTCGCGCAGCACGTCCAGGCCAGGACGGCCGGGCAGGCCCAGGTCGAGTATCACCAGGTCGTAGTCGATCTCGTCGCCGAGGTGCTCGGCATCGATGCCGTTGTCGGCCACGTCGACCGCGTAGCCGGCCTGCGCCAGGTGCGCCCGGAGCGCACCGGCCAGGGATTCGTCGTCTTCCACCAGCAGCAGGCGCATGTCATTCGTCACCGGTAAGGGGGTTGCCGGTTTTCGCATCATAGTACAGTTTGTGCACCCAACCCCGGTCGTCCATGATTTCGATCTCGTAGCGGAGCGCGTCGCGGTCGAACTCGATCTCGATGATGCGGCGCGGCTGCAGTGCCCGCACGCGTGCCAGGATATCGCGCAGCGGCACGACGGCGGGTTGCTGCGGCTGCTGCGGCTCGCCGCGCGCGAGCGGCCGCGCGGCGGCGCCTGCGGGGCCGGCCGGTGCCGGCGGCGGCAGCGCCAGCAGGGCCAGGTACAGCGCGCAGCGGCGCAGCCGCCTCATGTGTCCGCCTGTGGCGCGCGCTTGCGCCCCGTGATCATGGCGCGCACCAGGTTCTCCCCGTGGCGCAGGCTTTCCCAGAGCACGCCGGCGACGTGGATGGCCACCAGCAACAGGGTGAGATTGGCGAAGAACTCGTGCAGTTCTTCCAGTACGTCTTCGACGAACCCGCCGCTGCCGGCCATCAGTCCGGCCAGCGGACCGGCCTGTTCCTCCACCCCGTACAGGGCCAGCCCGGTGAGGCTGATGGCGGCCAGGCCGAGCAGCAGCGCCACGATCATCAGTCCGCCGGCCGGGTTGTGCCCCAGGTAGCGGCGTTCACGGCCCTTCAGCATGTCGGCCAGGTAGGCGCGCACCTGCGCCGGCGGCACCACGAAGTCACTGAACCGGGCATGGCGGGGACCGACGAAGCCCCACAACAGCCGGAACAGGATCAGGCCCGCCACCAGGTAGCCGGCCCAGACGTGCACGGTCAGCCAGTCGTCACCGCTCAGCCAGGCGGTGAAGAATCCCGCCACCAGCAGCCAGTGGAACAGCCGCACCAGCGGGTCCCATACCTTGATCTCGTCGTCGTGCATCGTTGTATTCTCCCATCCGGTTTTGCGCCAGTCTGGCAGGCCCTGCTTAAACCAACATGAATCGGGGCCGGCCCGGTGCCGCGGAACCGGCCGCGCATGCCGTGGTCTCAAGGAAGGCGGTCGCCGGCCGCTGTTCGACTTTGACCACGGGATCTTCTAGACTACGCCGACATTTCTGCCCACGCGGACTTCATGCTCAAGCGCCTGCTCATTTTCTGGTATCTGCTGTTTTCGCTGGCTTATGGCGTTGCCTGGGCGTCGTCCTGTCAGGCCGATACCGACCACGGCCATGGCCTGTCCGCGCTGCAGCACGACGGCGGCAGCGGTGCCGGCGGCACCTGTCCCGACCACTGCGGTCACGCCAGTGCCCATACGCTCGGTTTCACGCCCGAGCCGGTCCGGCTCAGGTCCGGCTTGTCCCGTACCCAGCATGCTGCGCTGGAGAAGCGCCTGGTCTCGCTGCGCGAATCCCCTCCCGTTCCGCCACCCTCCGCCTGATCCCTCACCACCCGTCGTGTCTCCCCGCGTCCTGCGAGGCGGGGTGTTTCGTCGTATCGTGAAGGATCTGGAACATGCGCAAGAATCCATTCCGGTGGTCGCGGGCGGTTGCCTGTGTCGTGATCACCCTGTCGCTGTCGGCACCCGCCCTGGCGGAAGAAGAGCCGGCATCGCCCGCCTTGCAGGCGCTGGCGCGCAGCCTGCTGGAACGGCACCCGGCGGCGCTGGCCGCCCGTGCCGAACTGCAGCGCAGCGAGGCCGAGGCCCGGGCAGCCGCCCGGCCGCTGTACAACCCCGAGCTGGAACTGGACTACGAGGACGCCACCGATATCACCCGGACCGTCGGCCTGAGCCAGGCGCTGGACTGGGCCGGCAAGCGTCGCGCCCGTGCCCGGGCCGGACAGGAAAGCACGGCGGCGGCGCGGGCGCGGCTGCGCGCGGCGCGCCAGGCGCTGCTCGGTGAACTGCTGCAGGCGCTGGCGGGCCTGCAGGGCGCGCGCAGCGCCGAGCAGGTCGGCCGGCGGCGCGTGGAGCTGTTGCAGGATTTCCTCGACGTCGCGGCACGTCGTTTCGAAGCCGGTGACGTCGGCAGCAGCGACGTCGACCTGGCGCGGCTGGCGCTGGCCGAGTCGCGCATGCAGCTGGCGTCGCTGCGGGCGGAGCGCATGGCCCGGGAAGCGGAGCTGGAATCGCTGGTGGCACGGCCGGCCGGCGGCTGGCCGCGGCTGCCGGCGTTGCCGGCATTGCCTGCCCGGGCCGCCTCCGCCGCAGGCATCGACGCCCTGCTCGCCGACCATCCGCAACTGCGCCAGGCCGAGGCAGAGGCGGCCGCGGCCCGCGCCCGCGTCACGGTGGCGCGGCGCGAAAGGCGCGCCGACCCGACCCTGGGGCTGCGCGGCGGCAAGGAGGAGAACGACACCCTGGTCGGTGTCACCCTGTCCATCCCCCTGTTCGTACGCAACAGCTTCCGCGCCGAGCTGGAGGCGGCCGGTGCCGAGGCCGGGCGCGCCGAAAGCGCGCTGGCCGACCAGGCACGGCGCGTGCGGGCGCGGCTGCGCGCGGCCACCGCGCGCTACCGCCTGACCCTGGCCGCGCTGCACGACTGGGAGCGCAGCGGCCGGCCCAGCCTGGAGGGGCGGACGCGGGTGCTGAAGCGGCTCTGGAAGGCCGGCGAGATCGACACCACCGACTACCTCGTGCAGTTGCGCCAGACCCTGGACACCCAGTCCTCGGCGGTCGAGCTGCGGCGCAGCGCCTGGCAGGCCTGGCGCGCCTGGCTGGCGGCCGCCGGCCGTACCGATCACTGGCTGGGGCTGGCCGCGGACTGACCGCGGCGGCCCGTTTACCGAAGATTCATCGAGAGAGACCCGATATGCGTCCCATCCATCTGTTGCTGTTGCTGTTCACACTGGGCGTCGCCCAGGCATCCGCTTTCGCCGCCGGCGGCCACAAGGACGAGGGCCATGCGGAGGGCGGCCACGAGGAAGAAGGTGTGCTCGAAATGGACGCGGCGCGCCGCGCCGCCCAGGGTGTCGTCACGGCGCGTGCCGAACGCCGGGCCCTGGCCGACGTCATCACGGCGCCGGCCGAGGTGGTGGTCAACCTGTACCGCTCCGCCCAGGTGACGCCGCGCATCGCCGCCCAGGTGACCGCGCGCCACGCCCGCCTCGGCGACACGGTCGCCACCGGCCGGCCGCTGGTGACGCTGTCCAGCGTCGAAATGGCCGAGGCCCAGGGCCAGTTGCTGGTCGCTGACCGTGAATGGAAACGGGTCCGCAAGCTGGGCCGCAAGGTGGTGTCGGAACGCCGTTACATAGAGGCCCAGGTGACCCGCCAGCAGGCCTGGGCGCGGGTGCTGGCCTACGGCATGACCCGGGCCCAGATCAAGGCCCTGTTGCAGCAGGGTGACGCCTCGCGCGCCACCGGCTCCTTCGACCTGGTCAGTCCGCAGGACGGCACCGTCATCAGCGACGACTTCATCGTCGGCGAACTGGCCGAGCCCGGTACCGTGCTGTTCGAGATCAGCGACGAGTCGGTGCTGTGGGTCGAGGCCAAGCTCAATCCGGAGGACGCCGCGCGGGTCGCCATCGGCGCGCCGGCCCGCATCAAGGCCGGTGACGATGCCTGGCTGGAAGGCAAGGTGATCCAGCGTCATCACCGTCTCGACGAGACCACCCGCACCCAGGCCATCCGCATCGAGGTGGACAACCGCGACGACCGCCTGCATCCGGGCCAGTTCGTCGAGGCCGCCATCCAGAGCGGCAAGGCCGCGCCGGTGGTGGCGGTGCCGGGCGAGGCCGTGGTCCTGTTCCAGGGCAGTCCGACGGTGTTCAAGGTCGAGGGCGACGAGCTGCACCCACAGCCGGTCGAGACCGGCGTCACCCGAGCCGGCTTCACCGCCATCCGCGCCGGCCTGGAAGAGGGCGAGGAAATCGTCGTCAAGGG
Organism: Thiohalobacter sp.; assembly: GCA_026984835.1. Classification (GTDB taxonomy): domain Bacteria; phylum Pseudomonadota; class Gammaproteobacteria; order DSM-19610; family DSM-19610; genus JALSRI01. Next base: position 6,512 of record JALSRI010000148.1, read on the forward strand.
CGCCTTCCTGATCAAGTCCCTGCTGCTGAAGTCGCAGATGGGCGAAGGCCACGCGCACTAGGAGACGCCTCATGCTCAATTCACTGGTCGAAGCGTCACTGCGCTACAAGTTCCTGGTCATCATCCTGTTCGCCGTGGTGGCCCTGGCTGGCTGGCGCGCGGTCACCACGGTGCCGATCGACGCCTTCCCGGACGTCACCCCGGTGCAGGTCAACATCTACACCGAGTCGCCCGGCCTGGCGGCGGAAGACGTGGAACAACTGCTCACCTTCCCCATCGAGTCCGGCATGGCCGGCCTGCCCGGGGTGCAGGCGATCCGCTCCGTGTCGCTGTTCGGGCTGTCCTACGTGGCGGTCTATTTCGAGGATGACATGGACATCTACTTCACCCGCCGGCTGGTGATGGAGCGGCTGCAGGAGGTGGCCGACCGCATCCCCGAGGGCTACGGCACACCGGAGATGGGGCCGAACACCTCGGGGCTCGGCCAGGTGTTCTGGTACACGGTCGAGAAGACGGACGAGAAGCTCGCCGACGCGAAGGACGACGTGCAGGAGCTCATGGACCTGCGCACCCTGCAGGACTGGACCGTGCGGCTCATCATGCGCACCGCGCCGGGCGTCGACGACGTCATGTCCTGGGGTGGTCACGAGCGCCAGTTCCAGGTGGTCATCGACCCGCTCAAGCTGGTCGAGTATGAACTCAGCTTCCGGGATGTCATGGAAGTCATCCAGGCCAACAACCGCCAGGTGGGCGGCCAGTACATCGACCAGGGGCCGGAGCAGTTCCTGGTGCGCGGCCTGGGGCTGGTGCGTGATGAGGCCGACATCGGCCGCATGGTGGTCAAGGTCGAGGACGGCACGCCGGTGTTCCTGCGCGACGTCGCCACCATCGAGCAGGCGCCGGCGCTGCGCTTCGGTGCCGTCACCCGTGACGGACATGAAGTGGTGCTGGGCATGGCATTGGCGCGCATCGGCGAGAACGCCAAGAACGTGGTCGACGCGGTCAAGGCCAAGGTCGGCATCATCCAGTCGGCGCTGCCGGACGACGTGGTGGTGCGGCCGGTATACGAACGCACCGACCTGGTGGAAAAGGCAGTGCACACGGCCGTCAAGGCGCTGGTGGAGGGCTCCATCCTGGTCGCCATCGTGCTGTTCCTGTTCCTGGGCGAGCTGCGCTCGGCCATCGTGGTCATCGCCGCCCTGCCGCTGGCCATGCTGATCGCCTTCATCATGATGGGACAGACCGGCCTGTCGGCCAACCTGATGTCGCTGGCGGGCCTGGCTATCGGCATCGGCATGATGGTCGACGGCGCCGTGGTCATGACCGAGAATGCCTTCCGGATCATGGCGGAGCGGCGCGAGTCCGGCGAACCGGTGGACCGCACGGCGGCGGTGCTGGCGGCGGCCCGTGAGGTGGCCGCGCCCATCGCCTTCGCCATTCTCATCATCATCGTGGTGTTCCTGCCGTTGTTCTCGCTGCAGGGGCTGGAGGGCAAGCTGTTCAAGCCCATGGCCTACAACATCAGCTTCGCCATGGCCGGCTCGCTGATCCTGACCCTGACCCTGATTCCGGTGCTGGCGGCGCTGATCCTGAAGCCGAAGGAAGAGCGCGACACCTGGCTGGTGGCGTCCATCAAGCGCTTCTACCTGCCGCTGCTGGACTGGTCGCTGAAGCGCCGCAAGCGGGTGGTGGGGGCGGCGCTGGCGCTGCTGGTGGCCAGCCTGGCGCTGTTCCCGCTGCTCGGCAAGGAATTCATGCCGCAGTTGCAGGAGGGCTCCATTATGTGGCGGGTGACGTCCATTCCCTCCACTTCGCTGGACGAGTCCATCGCGATCTCCAAAAAGATCGAGAACGCGCTGACCGGGTATCCGGAGGTCAACACCACCGTAGCCATGATCGGCCGCGCCGAGAAGGGGGAGACGGCGGACGTCAACTACATGGAGATCTACACCGAGCTCAGGCCGCACGAGGAATGGGACACGGATCGCTCCATCGAGGAGCTGGCCGACGACATGCGCGAAACGCTCGAACAAGTGGTGCCGACCGCGGTCATCGCCTTCACCCAGCCCATCCAGATGCGCGTCGAGGAACTCATCTCCGGCGTGCGCGCCACCCTCGCGGCCAAGCTCTACGGCGAGGATCTGGCCGAGCTGGACCGGCTCAGCCAGCGCATCAAGGATATCGTGGCGAAGGTGCCGGGCGTGGCCGACCTGTCGCTGGAGGCCAACCTGGGCAAGCCGCAGATCCGCATCCAGGTCGACCGCGAGAGCCTGGCCCGCTACGGGCTCAACGCCGACGAAGTGCTGGACGTGGTGCGCACCGGCATCGGCAACGAGGCGGTCTCGACCCTCATCGACGGCGTCAAGCGCTTCGACATCACCGTGCGCCTGACCGACAGCGCCAAGGCCAGCGTCGAGGACATCCGTGACATCCCCCTGCGCAGCGCCAGCGGCGCCATCGTGCCGCTCGCCCGGGTGGCTGACATCTCGGTGGCCGAGGGCTATTCCTTCGTGCGCCGCGAGCAGTTGCAGCGCTATGCCGTCATCCAGATGGACGTGCGCGGCCGCGACGTCGACGGCTTCGTGCAGGACGCCAATGCCCTGCTGGACGAGGAGCTGGACCTGCCGCCCGGCTACTGGATCGAGTGGGGCGGCGCCTTCGAGAACCAGCAGCGCGCGCTCAAGCGCCTGTCCATCATCGTGCCGGCGACCATTTTCTTCATCTTCGTGTTGCTGTATACCGCCTTCAACTCGGTGAAATATGCGACACTCATCATTGCCAACGTCCCCTTCGCCACCATCGGTGGCCTGGTGGCGCTGTTCATCAGCGGCCAGTACCTGTCGGTGCCCTCGGCCATCGGCTTCATCGCCGTGTTCGGCGTGGCCATGCTGAACGGCATCGTGCTGATCAGCTTCATCAACGAGCTGCGCGAGAAGGGCATGGGCGTGAGCGAGGCGGTGCGCAAGGGCGCCGAACTGCGCCTGCGGCCGGTGTTGATGACGGCCAGCGTTGCCATCCTCGGCCTCATTCCCATGCTGCTGTCCTCTGGCGTGGGCGCCGAGACCCAGCGGCCGCTGGCCTCGGTGGTGGTCGGCGGCCTGATCACCTCCACCCTGCTGACGCTGGTGCTGCTGCCGGTGATCTACGACTGGATCGAGACGCGCCGGCGGGAGGGATGATGGATGGCCACGGAAAGCACGGAAAACACGGACAGAACCTTTTTCGGGAACGCGCGCTTCGCGCGCGGTTCCGGGCAAGCGACGCGTCCGCGTTTTCCGTGCTTTCCGTGGCCATAAACAACGGAGACAAACCGTCATGAAAGAAATCAAGGCTTTCATCCACCGCAACCGGGTCGCGGACGTCATCCATGCCCTCACGGCGGCGCAGTTGTGCGGCGACGAGTGCAACCTGTCGGTGATCGACGTCAAGGGCACGCTGGAGGCGCTGGACAACCAGGAGCGCGACTATTCGCTGGAACTCGGCGGGCGCGTCATCACCGAGGTCAAGCTGGAGCTGGTGCTGCCCGACGAGCGGGTGGAGGAGGCGGTGGCCTTGATCCGCGACAACGCCCGCACCGGCCAGGAACGGGCCGGCTGGGTGTTCGTCAACGACATCGGCGCGGCCTGGCCCATCGACGGGAGTTGAGGGGCAGGCATGGCGCACGGTTGTTGCGGTCACACGGAGTACGACGGGCCCTGGTGGGGTTTCCCGCCGCTGCGCAATGCGCTCGTTGCCGGCGCCATCGCCCTGCCGGCCTGGCTGCTGGCGCTGGCCGGCCAGATCGGGACGCCGCTCGAGAACGCGCTGTATTGGCTGGCCATTCCCGTCGGCGCCTGGTACTGGGCACGGGAAGGCGTCGAGGAGCTGGTCGAGGAGCACGAGGTCGGCATCTCGCTGCTGATGATCGCGGCCACGGCCGGTTCCGGCATCCTCGGCCTGTGGGAGGAAGCCGCCGCGCTGGTGGTGTTGTACGGCGCCGCCGAGGGCATCGAGGAGTTCACCTTCGCCCGCACCCGCACCGCCATCCGCGCCCTGCTCGATCTGGCGCCGAAGGAGGCCAGGGTGCTGCGCGACGGCGCCGAGGTGCTGGTGCCGGCCGCGCAGCTCCGGCCCGGTGACCGCTTCCTGGTGCGGCCGGGCGAGGCGCTGCCCACCGACGGCATCATCGTCGAGGGAAGTTCCAGCCTGGACGAGTCGCCGGTCACCGGCGAGTCCGTGCCGGTCGACAAGGGGCCGGGTGAGGCCGTGTTCGCCGCCAGCATCAACGGTCAGGGCGCGCTGACCGTGGAGGTGACCGCCGCCTTCGAGGACAACACCCTGTCGCGCATCATCCATCTGGTGGAGGAGGCCCAGGATCAGAAGGGTCGCGCCCAGGCCTGGATGGAACGTTTCGGGCGTCGCTACAGCCCGGCGGTGCTGGCCACCGCAGCCTTCATGTTGCTGCTGCCGGCGCTGACCGGGCCGGGCCTGGCGTTCTGGGCCGAGCGCGCGGTGGTGCTGCTGGTGGCGGCGGCGCCCTGCGCCCTGGTCATCTCCCTGCCCATCACCATGGCGGCCGGCATCAGCGGCGCCGGCCGGCGCGGCATCCTCATCAAGGGCGGGGCCCACCTGGAGCACCTGGGTGTCATCCGTACCGTCGCCTTCGACAAGACCGGCACCCTCACCTACGGCCGGCCGCAGGTGATGGATCTGCTGCCGCTGGGGGCCACCGAAGCCGAGCTGCTGTCGCGCGCTGCGGCCGTCGAGCAGGCCTCCGAGCACCCGCTGGCACGGGCCGTGATGGAACGGGCCCGCGACGAGGTGGTGGGCATCCCGCCCGCCAGCGGCTTTACCGCGCTCACCAGCGCCGGTGCGCGCGCCGACATCGAAGGGACGACCTGGTACGTGGGCAAGCCATCGCTGTTCCGGGACATGGGCA
>JALSRI010000149.1 GCA_026984835.1 Thiohalobacter sp.
GGCCACCTGGCCGTGCGGCGCGTCCAGTTCCATCTGCTCCTCGAGCTGCTTGAGCACGATGGCGGTGGACGACATGGCGAAGGCGCCGCCGGCCACGAGAGCGGCCGCCGGCGGCAGCCCCAGCAACCAGCCGGCCAGGCCGAACGCCGCCGTGCCCAGCACCACCTGCAGGCCGCCGGCACCCAGCACCAGGCGCTTCTGCGCCAGCAGTTTGGGCAGGGAGAATTCCAGCCCGATGCTGAACATCAGGAACACCACGCCGAACTCGGCCAGCAGCCGGGTCGGCTCCGCGTCCGGCAGCCAGCCCAGCGCGTGCGGGCCGAGCAGCGCGCCGACCACCAGGTAGCCGAGAATGGGGGACAGGTGCAACCGGCGGAACAGGGCGACGGTGACGGTTGCGGCCGCCAGCAGCAGGAGCACGGTTTCCAGCAGGGTATGAGCCATGCTCGGCGCTCAGGGACGCGGGCTCAGTACCACAGACCGGACAGGTGGCGCCGCGGCGCCCGCGTCACCATGGGCTGACGGGTCACGAAACCGTCACGCAGCGGCGCCACGGCCTCGGGCCGGGTGCCGCCCTGGCGCAGCTCCAGCAGCCGCCGCACGCGCTCGTCGGTGGGCGGATGGGTGCGCAACAGCGAGGGTTCGGGATTGCCGCGGCCGGGCGCCAGCACCCGTTCCAGCCAGCCGCCCTGCACCTGCTCCAGCTTCTGCAAGGCCATGGCCAGTCCTTCCGGGTCGCCGGTCAGGCGCGCCGCCTCCAGATCGGCGTCGAACTCGCGGGTGCGCGACAGCGCCAGCTGCAGCAGCGCGGAAATCTGCGGCGCGAACACCAGCAGCAGCAGGCCAGTCCAGGAAATGGCCACGCCCGACACCATCAGCAATGGCAGGTTGAACAGAATCAGGAACTGGCCGAACCAGGACAGCATCTGGGTCAGGCGGCTGACGGTGTCCGACAGGCCCATCACCCACATGTCGTTGTTGCGCACGTGGCTGATCTCGTGGGCCAGCACGCCGCGCAGCTCGCGCGGCGTCAGGTGCCGCATCAAGCCGTCGGTGACGGCGATGGCGGCCTGCTCGCGCTGGCCGACGGCGAATGCGTTGAGCAGCGCGCTGGGCACGTAGTAGAGTTTCGGCACACGCGGCAGACCGGCTCGCCGGGCCAGCTCTTCCGCCATGGCCGACAGGCCCGGCGCCGACACGGGGTCCAGCGGCCGGGCGCCGTACAGGCGCAGGATCACGGCCGGCGACAGGCGCGGCGCCAGCCACATCAGCAGCGCCACCCAGCCGAACACCCACAGGGTGACGCCGGGCCCGAACAGGAGGCGGGCGGACAACGCCAGCACCAGCGCCATGCCGACGATCAGCAGCAGGGTCTGGGCGGCGTTGAGCAGCTTGTGGCGCAGCAGGGTGTCGCGGTTCATGTCGAGGATCCGTGGCGCGAGAGGGTCGATAATGGGGCCTGGGCGCCGCCGTCTCAAGGCCGGCGGTTCGGCAAGCCGGTCGTCATACGGTACCATGGCACCATCGCCTCCAGGCCAGCAGACCCCGACCATGTCCGGCGCCTCGCACAAAGTCATCATCGCCGCCTTCGCGGGCAACACCCTGGTCGCCCTGACCAAGTTTGCCGCCGCCGCCGTCACCGGCAGTTCCGCCATGCTGTCGGAAGGCATCCACTCCACGGTCGACACCGGCAACCAGGCGCTGCTGCTGTATGGCATGCACCGTGCCAAACAGCCGGCCGACGAGAACTTCCCCTTCGGCCACGGCAAGGAAGTCTACTTCTGGAGTTTCGTGGTCGCCATCCTGGTATTCGCGCTGGGCGCCGGCGTATCCATCTACGAAGGCGTCGCCCACCTGCGCCATCCGCAGCTGCCCGAGCAGCCGCTGGTGAACTACATCGTGCTGGGGCTGGCGCTACTGTTCGAGGGCGCGGCCTGGTTTTTTGCGTTCCGCGAGTTTTCGCGCAGCCGCGGCAAGTGGGGCTACATCGAGGCGGTGCAGCGCAGCAAGGACCCGACCCTGTTCGTGGTGCTGTTCGAGGACTCGGCCGCCATGCTGGGTCTTGCCACCGCTTTCCTCGGCGTGTTGCTCAGCGACCTCACCGGCAATGCCGTGTTCGACGGCCTGGCCTCCATCCTCATCGGCCTGCTGCTGGCGGGCACCGCCTGGTGGCTGGCCTGGGAGACCAAGGGCCTGCTGATCGGCGAGAGCGCCAACCGCTGGCTGGTCGACGGCGTGCGCGAACTGGTGTCCAGCGTCGACTGCGTGGAGGGCGTCAACGACGTGCTGACGCTGCACATGGGGCCGGACTTCGTGCTGGTGACAGTGAGCCTCGACTTTCGCGACGACGCCACGGCCGGGGAGATCGAGCGGGTGGTGGAATACCTGGATTGCGAGATCCGCGCCCACTACCCCAAGGTCAAGCGCGTGTTCATCGAGGCGCGATCGGCGAGCCG
>JALSRI010000150.1 GCA_026984835.1 Thiohalobacter sp.
CGGGACGAGGATTTGAGCAAGTACATTCTTTGAGTGAAGCAAGGCGGGGTTCGCTTCGCCCACCCCACGAGGACACCCATGGCACAGACGCACCCGCATCCGACCGAAATCAACCTGCACCAGAAGTCGCGCGTGCTGGAAATCAAGTTCGACGACGGCGCACACTTCGAGCTGCCCTGCGAATACCTGCGCGTGTACTCGCCGTCGGCCGAGGTACAGGGACACGGTCCCGGCGAAGGCACGCTGCAGGTTGACAAGGAAGACGTCAACATCGAACGCATCGAGCCGGTCGGCACCTACGCCATCCAGCTGTACTTCGACGACGAGCACAACACCGGTATCTATTCCTGGGAAACCCTGTACCGGCTGGGCAAGAACAAGGACCAGTACTGGCAGGAGTACCTGGACCGCCTGCGGGCCGCCGGCGCACCGCACTCGCAGCTCGGCAACAAGGACTGAAGGAGAGCGGCCCATGGGTGACAAGACCACCCATTTCGGCTTCCAGCAGGTGCCGGTGGACGAGAAGGTGCGGCGCGTGGGCGCGGTGTTCGACTCGGTGGCCGGCCGCTACGATCTCATGAACGACCTGATGTCGCTGGGCATCCACCGGCTGTGGAAGCGCTTCGCCGTGGAGATGAGCGGCGCCCGCCCGGGACAGCGCGTGCTCGACCTGGCCGGCGGCACCGGCGACCTGGCGGCGCGCCTGGCGCGCCTGGTCGGCCGCGACGGCGAGGTGGTGATCGCCGACATCAACGCCAGCATGCTGGAGCAGGGGCGCGAACGCCTGCTCGATGCCGGCATCGCCGGCAACGTCGACTTCGTGCAGGCCAACGCCGAACGCCTGCCGTTTCCCGACGGCGACTTCGACTGCGTGACCATCGGCTTCGGACTGCGCAACGTCACCGACAAGCAGACGGCGCTGAACGAAATGTACCGGGTACTCAAGCCCGGCGGCCGCGCCCTGGTGCTGGAGTTCTCGCGGCCCGTGGCACCGGGGCTCAAGCCCCTGTACGACTTCTATTCCTTCCGCATCCTGCCGCTCATCGGCCGCGCGGTGGCCAACGACGAGGCCAGCTACCGCTACCTGGCCGAGTCCATCCGCATGCACCCCGACCAGCAGCGGCTCAAGGACATGATGCAGCAGGCCGGCTTCGAGGACTGCGACTACCACAACCTCAGCGGCGGCATCGTCGCCCTGCACCGCGGCTACCGCTACTGATCGACGGACAGCGTGCATGGGTGAACAGGAGCCATCCAGCAACACGAGCCGGCCGGCCATGACACCGTCCACCCTGCTCGCCGCCGCCCTGGAACCGCTGCTCGACGCCTGGCTGCGCCAGGATCCGGAGACCCTGGCGCGCTTTGCGGCGCTGGAAGGCCGCGTGGTGGCGCTGCACGTGGACGGGCCGGACCTGGAGCTCTACTTCCTGCCGGCTGCCGACGGCATACAGGTGCTGGGCCGTTACGAAGGCGAGCCGGATACCCGAATCAGCGGGACGCCGCCGCAACTGGCGGCGCTGGCCCTGCGCGCGCCCGAGGACGCGCTGTTCGGCGGCGGCCTGCGGCTCGAGGGCGACACGGCGCTGGGCCAGCAATTCCGCGAACTGCTGGCGGCCGTCGACATCGACTGGGAGGAGCAGCTCGCCCGGGTTGCCGGCGACGTCGTCGCCCACCAGGCCGGCGAGGCGCTGCGCGGCGCCGGGCGCCTGCTGGCGCAGGCCGCGGGCACCCTGCGCCAGGATCTCACCGAGTACCTGCAGGAAGAGGCCCGGCTGCTGCCGACCCGCATCGAGACCGCCAACTTCCTCGACGACGTGGACCAGCTGCGGGCCGACGTGGACCGGCTGGAGGCGCGGGTGCGACGCCTGCGCGGCCGTCTGGAGGGCACATGATCGGGCCGCGCCAGTTGCTGCGGGTGATGTACATCAGCTGGGTGCTGGTGCGCCACGGCCTGGACGAGATCGTGCTCGCCACCCACCTGTTCCGGCCGGTGCGCTTCCTGCGCTTCTTCGCACCCTGGCACTACATCACCCGCCAGGCGCCGCGCGGCGTGCGCATCCGCCAGGCGCTGGAAGACCTGGGCCCCATCTTCGTCAAGTTCGGCCAGATCCTGTCCACCCGCCAGGACCTGCTGCCGGACGATATCGCCACCGAACTGGCCAGGCTGCAGGATCAGGTGCCGCCGTTCCCCGGCGACCGCGCCCGGGCGCTGGTGGAGAAAGCCCTGGGCAAACCCGTCGAGGCCAACTTCCGCCGGTTCGAAGAAACGCCGCTGGCCTCGGCCTCGGTGGCCCAGGTCCATGCCGCCACCCTGCTCACCGGCGAGGACGTGGTGGTCAAGGTGCTGCGCCCGGACATCGAGCCGGTGATCCGCCGCGATGTCGGCCTGCTCTACTACCTGGCCGGGCTGGCCGAGCGCTACTGGCGGGAAGGCCGGCGGCTGCGGCCGCGCGAAGTGGTGGCGGAATTCGAGAAGACCCTGCTCGACGAGCTCGACCTGCAGCGCGAAGCGGCCAACGCCTCGCAACTGCGGCGCAACTTCCAGGATTCGGGCATGCTCTACGTGCCCGAGGTGTACTGGCCCTGGTGCAGGCGCAATGTCATGGTCATGGAGCGTATCTACGGCATCCCCGTCAGCGACCTGGACGCCCTGCGCGCCGCCGGCATCGACATGAAGCTGCTGTCGGAACGCGGCGTGGAGATCTTCTTCACCCAGGTGTTCCGGCACAATTTCTTTCACGCCGACATGCACCCGGGCAACATCTTCGTGGCGCCCGACGGCCGCTACATGGCGGTGGACTTCGGCATCATGGGCACGCTCAGCAGCGAGGACCAGCGCTACCTGGCGGAAAACTTCCTGGCCTTCTTCCGCCGCGACTACCGGCGCGTGGCGGAACTGCACGTCGAGTCGGAATGGGTACCGCCCGGCACCCGCATCGAGGAATTCGAGGCCGCCATCCGTACCGTGTGCGAACCCATCTTCGAACGCCCATTGAAGGACATCTCCTTCGGCCACCTGCTGCTGCGGCTGTTCCAGACCGCGCGCCGCTTCAACATGGAGATCCAGCCACAGCTGGTGCTGCTGCAGAAGACCCTGCTCAACATCGAGGGCCTGGGACGGCAGCTGTACCCGGAGCTGGACCTGTGGCAGACCGCCAAGCCCTTCCTGGAGCGCTGGATGAGCGAGCAGGTCGGCGCGCGCGCCTTCATCGGCAACCTCAGACGCAGCCTGCCGGCGCTGTCCGAACGCCTGCCGGAACTGCCGGAACTGCTGCACCGGACCCTGAGCCGGGCCGCCGAGGGCAAGCTGGAGGTGGAATGGAAGTCGTCGGAGCTGGAACGCATCCGCCGTGATCTCAAGCTCGCCAACCGGCGCAACCTGTACGCCATCACCGGCACCGGCCTGCTGATCTGCGCGTCAGTCATCTACGGCCTTGACGGCCACGCCCCGGCGCTGTTCGGCGCCGCCCCGCTGCTGACCTGGCTGGCCGGCGGCGCCGGCCTGGTGCTGGTGCTGCTGGCCTGGGGCGAGGAGTGAGGCAATAAAAAACCCGCCAGGTCATGGCGGGTCGAACTGGGCTGTGGTGCTTTATTAGTATTCTTGTTTCTGGTTTGTTGTTGTTGTTTTCACCGGAAGCGCCTCCTTCCTGCGCAGCCGGGTTGTTCTCCTCCAACACCTGATTTCCTTGCCGTCCGGCCAGTTGCCGGGCTGGCGGGAGGTTGTCCGGGTGCCGTTTGCCTGTATACAGAGCAACAACCGTGCCCGTTTTATCACCCTTGAATATTCAAGGAGTTAGGCCCTGCCTGCGGGTGGACCGGAGGCCGGACGTAAACGAACTCGACAGCCCGAAACCCATTACGGCCCACTGATATAGCAATATAATCAATTGGATAGCCTGGACATTCAACGACTTCCGTCGCCTCGAAGATGTGTAAAACAATTCGACAGGCAGTGGACGATCTCAACCCACCAGCCGCTGACCGTAGAGGATGCCGAGCAGCAGCAGCAAGGCGATCAGCCATACCAGCCCCGACAGCCACACCGACTGCTTGGCGCGGCGCTTCTCCAGCCAGGTGCGCGGCCGCACGCCCTTGAACAGGAACACCAGGTTGGCGGACAGGTTGACGCACACGATGTTGACCGCCAGCAGCAGCGCCGCACCGGCCGCCTCGGCCAGGTGGCCGGAGCCGAGCAGCATGCCCAGCACCGCGGTCGGCGGCAGCAGGGCCACGGCCACCATCACGCCCACCAGCGCGCTGGCGACGCCGCTGGTCAGGGACAACACCGCCGCCGCCCCCGAGGCCAGCGCCAGCACCACCCCGTCGAAACCGACCGCGGTGCGCGCCTCGACCTCCGGACCCGGCGGCCACACCGGCCACAACATGCCAATGACCACCGACAGAAGCAGGGCCAGGCCGATGCCGACCAGGCTGGTGCGGCTGGCGCTCCACATGAGTTCGCCGTCGCCCAGCGACGTGGCGAAGGCCAGTGCGATATTGGGGCCCAGCAGCGGCGCGATGACCATGGCGCCGACCACCACGGCGACGTTGTTCTCGAGCAGGCCGATGGCCGCCACCACCGTGGACAGGAACACCATCACCAGGTAGGTCCCGTCCAGGTGCGCGCCCTTTTCGATCTGGTTGTAGAGTTCCTCGCGGGTGGCCGCCGCACCGGTGGACTTGCGCTGGCCCTCCTCTTCTTCTGCACCCGCCGCACGCGGCAGCACCGCCTCCACCGGCAGAATGAGGATACGGGCGTTGTCGGAAGAGGCGAGCAGCTTCTGCAGGGCGTCGAGCACGCCCTGGCGCTTGTCGTCGGCCACCAGCATGCGCACCGCACGGCGCTGGTCCTCGACCGTCTGCCCGTACCAGACGTCCAGCGCGCCGTGTTGTTCGGCGATGCCGACCAGGGTGTCGAGGTGGCCGGCATCGGCCACCACCTCGATGACTTTCACGGGCGCGGACCGGTGCCGGCGGTACGCAAGCTCAGGGCCTCTGCAGGGCCGCTTCGACCTCGTCGCGCCTGGCCCGGCCGGCGAGCTTCTCGATCAGCGTCAGGGCGAAGTCCATGGCGGTGCCCGGCCCCCGCGAGGTGATGATGCGGTCGTCCTCGACCACCGGCTGGTCGAGGTACTGCAGCCCCTCCACCTGCAGGCCGTCGAGCACGCCGGGATAGCTGGTCGCCCGGCGTCCGGCCAGCAGCCCGGCCGCCGCCAGCACCTTGGGCGCGGCGCAGATGGCCGCCGTGTAGCGATCGGCGTCCGCCATGCGCCGCAGCAGGGTCTGGATGCGCGTGTCCTGCTCCAGGTGGTCGGCGCCGGGCAGGCCGCCCGGCAGGACGATCATGTCGAAGTCGCGGTCCATCACCGTATCGAGCGTGGTGTCCGGCACCAGCACGGTGCCGCGCGAGGCGCGCACCGGCCCGTCGTCGAGACCGGCGCTCGTGACCTCGATGCCGGCCCGCCGCAACAGATCGATGACGGTTACGGCTTCGAGTTCCTCGCAGCCCTGGGCGAGTGGGACAAGGACGCTTGCCATGTCTGCTCCTCCTGTTGCTGAAGCCGGATGAGTTCGGCCACCGGCACCAGCCGGACGCCGCGCCGTGCCAGCTTCGGCAGCTCCTGTTCCAGAAAGGCCAGTGTCTGCGGGTAGGGGTGGCCGATGGCCAGCGCCGCGCCCTCGCGACGGGCCAGCCCGATCAGGCGCTCGAACTGCGCCGCGATGGCGCGCGGCTGCGCCTCGTTGTCGAGAAACACCCGGCGCTCGGTGCTCGGCACCCCGGTCTCGCGCGCCAGCCGCCGCGCCACGGTGGCGTCGGTGGTGCGGCTGTCGACAAAATACAGATCGCCGTGGCGGCGCAATGCCCGCATCAGCCAGAGCATATGCCCGGGGTGGCGTGTCAGCAAGCTGCCCATGTGGTTGTTGATGCCGCTGACGTAGGGTATGGCGGCCAGATCCTCGGCCAGCATCTGCCCGAACTCCTGCTCGGTCATGTCCAGCCGCAACGCCCCCGGGTCCAGCGGCCGGCCGTCCATGCTCTGCATGGGGAGGTGCAGCAGGACTTCCTTGCGCGCACCGTGGGCCGCGGTGGCCAGTGACACGCTGTGACGGGCGTGGGGCAGGAAGGCGCAGGCAACCGGGCCGGGCAGATCCACCGCGCGGCGGCCGCTGCTCTCACGCTTGCCGAGATCGTCGATGATGATGCTGACGACCGGCTGCGCGGTGGTGGCGGCCGCCACCGGCGGCGTGGCGGTGATCGCCAGTGTCCACAGCAGCAGCAGAACCGGCCAAGGGCGGCCGGCGCTGCGGCTCACTTCATCTGCTCCCGCTGGATCGCCAGACCCTTGAGCAGGTTGAGCGCCTCATAGAGCTGGTAATCCGACTGCGCCAGCGACGCCTTCTTGCCGTCCTTCCTGGCGCCGCCGTTCCTGTGGTTGTCCTTCCTGCCGTTGCCGTTCGACAAGTGGCCGGACAGGTCGGCTTCCTTGATGGGCTCGAAGGTCTTCTCGACCGCTGACACCCGCAGCGGATCCAGCGCGATGTCGGGCTCGATGCCCTCGGCCTGGATGGAGCGGCCGGACGGCGTGTAGTAGCGGGCCGTGGTCAGCTTGACGGCGGCGCCGTTGCTGAGCGGCAGGATGGTCTGTACCGAACCCTTGCCGAAGGTGCGGCTGCCGACGATGATGGCGCGCTTGTGGTCCTGCAGGGCGCCGGCGACGATCTCCGAGGCCGAGGCCGAACCCTGGTTCACCAGCACCACCAGCGGCGCGCCTTCCAGCACGTCGTCCGGGGTGGCGTTGAAGCGCAGCTTGGAGTCGTTGACCCGGCCCTCGGTGTAGACGATCAGGCCCTTGGTCAGGAAGGCGTCCGATACCGCCACGGCGCCGTTCAGCACGCCGCCGGGGTTGTTCCGCAGGTCCAGCACCAGGCCGCGCAGCGAACCCTTGTTGTCCTTCTTGAGCCTGGCGATGGCGCGCACCATGTTTTCGGCCGTCTTGGACTGGAACTGGGAGATGCGCACGTAACCGAAGCCCTCCTCGAGCATGCGGTTCTTGACACTCTTGACCTTGATGACCGCACGGGTGATGGTGATCTTGAGCGGCTTCTCCTCGCCCTCGCGAACGATGGTGAGCACGATGTCGGTGCCGGGCTTGCCGCGCATGATCTTGACCGCGTCGTTCAGGCTCAACCCCTTCACGGGTGTGTCGTCCAGGCGGATGATCAGGTCGCCGGCCTTGATGCCGGCCCGCTGTGCCGGCGTGTCGTCGATGGGCGCGATGACCTTGACGAAGCCGTCCTCCATGCCGACCTCGATGCCGAGACCGCCGAACTCGCCGCTGGTGCCGACCTGCAGTTCCTTGAACTGGTCGGGATCCAGGTAGGCGGAGTGCGGGTCGAGGCCGGACAGCATGCCGCGAATGGCGTTCTCGAGCAGTTTCTTGTCGGGCACTTCCTCCACATAGTCGTTCTTGACGCGACCGAACACGTCGGTAAAGGTGCGCAATTCCTCCACCGGCAGACCGGTCACCGGCCCGGCCTCGCGCTCGGCGAACACCCCCTGGCCGATGGAAATCATGATGCCCAGCACCAGGCCGACCATCAGCAATGCAATATTCTGTCGTTTCACGCTCGTTTCGCTCTAGTCAGTGAACCGGCACCGGGCCGGCCTTTGGATATCCCCGGGACGCCCCGGGGGAAGATTGCCTGCGACCATACCATAGCTGCACCCCCCGGAAAACCAAGGAGTTTTAGGCTAGCCGGCCGGCTGCGGCCGGCCGGCGCACCACTTCAGCGGGTTGACCGGCCGTCCCTTGTGGCGCAGTTCGAAGTACAGGCCGGGTGTCGCGGAGCCGCCGCTGGCGCCCAGCACGGCGACCACCTCCCCGGTATCGACCCATTCGCCGACTTCCTTATAGAGCGCCTGATTGTGGCCGTACAGGCTCATGTAGCCGTCGCCGTGGTCGATGATGAGCAGCAGCCCGAATCCGCGCAGCCAGTCGGCGAAGGCGACCCGGCCGTGTGAGACCGCGCGCACCTCGCCCCCCTCGGGCGCGGCGATGACCACGCCGCGCGACCGCAGCCCGCTGCCGCCGCGCTGCTCGCCGAAGCCCAGCACCAGTGCACCCCGGGCCGGCCAGCGCATGCTGCCCTTGAGGTCGCGGAACGGTCGCTGTCGGGCCAGGCCGGACGGAATGTCGGCCAGCACGTCCTGCAGCGAACGGATCAGTGCCTGCAGGCGCTTCTCGTCCTCGCCCAGCCGCTTGAGTTCGCTGACACCCGAGTCCAGCCGCCGGGCCAGCGCGGCCACCAGCGCCTTGCGCTCGCGTTTGCTCGCCTCGAGCTCGGCCTGCTCGGCCTGCCGTTGCCGGCGGAGGGTCTCGAGTTGCCGGGTCGTGGCGGTGATCGATGCCTCGGTCAGCCGCAGCCTGGCGATGCCCTCGCGCAGCGAGGCGATGCGGCGCGCGCGCGCGTCGGTGAGGTACCCGAAATAGACCAGCATGCGGCCGATGCGTTCCGGCTGCTGCTGGTTGAGCAGCAGCTTGACCTGCTGCTGACGGCCCATGGCGTAGGCGGCACGCGCTTCCCGTGCCAGCTGGTCACGCAGGGTCGCCAGCCGTGCCTGCTGGCGGTCGCGCCGGCGTCCCAGCCGGCGCAGCTCACGGCGCGCCGCGTCCAGCCGGCGGTCGATGTCGCGCAGGCCGCGCACCAGGCCGCCGATGGCGCGTTCCACGGTGCGCAGCTGCTGCTCGGCACGGCTCTTCCGGTGGCGGGTGGTGCCGAGCGTCTTCTGCAGCTCGGCGATGCGGCTGCGCAAGGCCTCGAGCTGGCGCGCCCTGGCGGCCGCGTCGTCGGCGGCCGGCAGGGGCGCGGCGAGGACGGCGGTCAGCAGCAGCAGGAGACGGAGCAGGGCGTGGCTGCGGCGGGCACTCACACCGGTCGGCATTCAGGTCTCGAGCTCGAGCTCGGACCCGGAATCGGCCCGCTGATCGGCCGGCAGGAACTCCACCAGCGAGCGGCCGGTCATCTCCGGCGGCGGCTCCATGCCCATGAGATGCAGCAGCGTGGGCGCCACGTCGGCCAGCGAACCGCTGTCGAGCCTTGCCGGCCGACCGATGTAGATCAGCGGTACCGGGTTGGAGGTATGGGCGGTGTGCGGCTGGCCGGTCTCGCGGTTGCGCATGCGCTCGGCATTGCCGTGGTCGGCTGTGATCAGCGCTTCGCCACCGGCCTCGTGCAATGCCTCTACAACCCGCCCCAGGCAGGTGTCGATGGCCTCGATGGCCTTGACCGCCGCCTCGAAATTGCCGGTATGACCGACCATGTCGGGATTGGCGTAGTTGCAGATGATGGTGTCGTAGGCGCCGCCCTCGATGGCCTCCACCAGCCGGTCCGTCAACTCCGGCGCATTCATCTCCGGCTGCAGGTCATAGGTGGCGACCATGGGCGAGCGCACCAGGATGCGGTCCTCGCCCTCGAAGGGATCCTCCACGCCACCGTTGAAGAAGAAGGTGACGTGCGCATACTTTTCGGTCTCGGCGATGCGCAGCTGGTGCAGGCCGTGTTTCGACAGGTATTCGCCCAGCACGTTCTTGAGGCGCTCCGGCGGGAAGGCCACCGGCACGTCGAATTCCGAATTGTATTCCGTGAGGCTGACGAAGCGTCCCAGCTTCGGCACCACGGCGCGTTCGAAGCCATCGAAATCCGGCTCGATGAAGGGCCGGGTGATCTGCCGGGCGCGGTCCGAGCGGTAGTTCATGAACACGATGACGTCGCCGTCCTCGACGTGCACCGGCTCCGTACCGGGCGGCACGATGCGGGTGGCCTTGACGAATTCGTCGGTCTCGCCGCGCGCGTAGGCCATCTCCAGGCCGGTGAGCGCATCCGGCGCCTCGTAGTCGGCCTTGCCCCGGGTGATGAGGTCGTAGGCGGCCTGGATGCGCGGCCAGCGGTGGTCGCGGTCCATGGCGTAGTAGCGGCCGATGAGGGAGGCGAAGCGGCCGCCGCCGTATTCGCGGAATTTCCCTTCCATGGCCTCGATGGAGGCCGCGGCGCTCTTCGGCGGCGTGTCGCGGCCGTCGAGGAAGGCATGCAGGTAGACCCGCTTCGCGCCCCGCTCGACGGCCAGTCTGGCCATGGCGTGGATGTGCTCTTCGTGGCTGTGCACGCCGCCCGGCGACAGCAGGCCGAGTATGTGCACGGCCTTGTCGGTGTCGACGGCCAGGTCGACGGCGTCGGTGAGGGTCGCGTTGGTGAAGAAGGAGCCGGTCTTGATGGCGCGGCTCACGCGCGTGAACTCCTGGTATACCACCCGGCCGGCGCCGAGATTGAGGTGGCCGACCTCGGAGTTCCCCATCTGGTCGCCCGGCAGGCCGACGGCGGCGCCGGAGGTGCGGATCAGGTTGTGCGGGTAGTCCCGCCACAGCCGATCCCAGACCGGCTTGCGCGCGGCGGCGATGGCATTGTAATAGGTGTCTTCGCTATAGCCCCATCCGTCCAGGACAATCAGGACTACAGGCTTGGGGGTATCTGACATGGCGGCGTTCGGGTACTTTCCTGTGGTAACGGGGGTTAGACCAAGTCTAACCGCTCGCGGGCGCAGCTGTCATGCCCGTGCGGTGTTGCGTTCGGCCCGGCTTCCTTCACAATCGTTTATTATTGTATAATGTTTTGTTGATAAAGGGCAGGGGTGCCGTCACCACCGAGACGCCTCCCGCCATAAACGGGCAGAGGGAGCCAACCACCATGCCGTCAGCCAGCGAATCGCTGATCACGCGCGATGAGGATATCGAGCGCGCCTCGCGCTCTCTCAAGGCCATGTCCCATCCGCTGCGGCTCAAGATACTGTGCACGCTCGGTGACCAGGAAGTGAGCGTGCAGGACATCGTCGAGCACGTCGGCACGTCCCAGAGCAACATCTCCCAGCACCTGGCGATCCTCCGCGACAAGGGCATCCTGACTTCGCGCAAGGACGCCAATCGCGTCTTCTACCGGGTCGGCGATTCACGCACCCTGCGACTGATCGGCATGATGCGGGAAGTCTTCTGCAGCATGGATCAGTAATCTCCTGTTTCAACGATAACAGCGTACCGTCCCGGGCGCATGCGCTGAAGGTCCTCCATGGATTTTTCACAACTTATTGAATTCGTCGGCAACCACACCCTGCTGATCACCGCCTTCTTCGCCGTGCTCGGCCTGCTGGTGGCGGGCGAACTCCGGAACCGCCTCGGTGGCATCCGCCAGGTCGATCCCACCGGCGCCACCGTGCTCAGCAACCGCGAGAACGCCGTGTTCCTGGATATCCGCGAGGACAAGGAATATCACGACGGCCATATCCCGGATGCCCTGCACATCCCC
>JALSRI010000151.1 GCA_026984835.1 Thiohalobacter sp.
GTCATGCGGCTGGACGCCTTGTGGGTGATCTCGACGCGCTCGCCCTCGGCGGCGAACAGGACGGTGTGCTCGCCGACGATGTCGCCGGCGCGGATGGTCTCGAAGCCGATGGTCTGGCGCTCGCGCGGGCCGGTGTGGCCCTGGCGGCCGTAGACGGCGCACTCGGCCAGGTCGCGGCCCAGGGCCCCGGCCACCACCTCGCCCATGCGCAGGGCGGTGCCGGAGGGTGCGTCGACCTTGTGGCGGTGATGGGCCTCGATGATCTCGATGTCGACGTCCTCGCCCAGCACCCGGGCCGCCAGGTCGAGCAGCTTCAGGCACAGGTTGACGCCGACGCTCATGTTGGGGGCGAACACGATGCCGATGTCGGCCGCCGCCCCGGCGATGGCCGCCTTGCCGGCTTCGTCGAAGCCGGTGGTGCCGATGACCATGGCCTTGCCGGCTTCCCGGCACACGGCCAGGTTGGCCAGCGTCGCCTCGGGGCGGGTGAAGTCGATCAGCACGTCGAAATCGCCGCTCACCGCCGCCAGGTCGGCGCCGATCTTCACTCCCAGCTCGCCGACCCCGGCCACCACGCCGGCATCGCTGCCCAGCAGCTCGTGCCCGGCGTGCTCCAGCGCCGCCGTCACCTCCAGGCCACCGGCCGCGTGGCAGGCCTCGATCAACGCCCGGCCCATGCGCCCGGCGGCGCCCGTGATTGCGATTCTTGTCATGGTGAGTCGATCCTGGTTGGGTTGTGGAACGGGTTATAAATAAACCGCCAAGACGCCAAGAGCGCCAAGAAAAAACCTTTTCCCTGTTTGTCGGCTCCGCGCGAAGCGCGCGAGCCGACAAACTCGATATTCTTGGCGCTCTTGGCGTCTTGGCGGTTACATTTCAGAACCTTCCTACAACTTCATATTCTCGAAGAACTTCTTCACCCCGTCCAGCCACGAATGGTGCTGGGGGCTGTGACGGCCGTTGCCCTGCATGGTGGCGTCGAGTTCGCGCAGCAGTTCCTTCTGCCTGCTGCTCAGGTGCACGGGGGTCTCGACCACCACCCGGCAGAGCAGGTCGCCGACCGGGCCGCCGCGGACCGGCTTGATGCCCTTGCCGCGCATGCGGAACAGCTTGCCGGTCTGGGTCTCGGGCGGGATCTTGAGCATCACGCGGCCGTCGAGGGTCGGCACTTCCAGTTCGCCGCCCAGCGCCGCGGTCGTGAAGCTGATGGGCACCTCGCAGTACAGGTGGCTGTCCTCGCGCTTGAAGATGGGGTGTTCCTTGACGTGGATCTGCACGTACAGGTCGCCCGGCGGGCCGCCGTTCTCACCGGCCTCGCCCTCGTTGGCCAGGCGGATGCGGTCGCCGGTGTCGACGCCGGCCGGCACCTTCACCGACAGTGTCTTCTGCTCGCGGATACGGCCCTCGCCGTGGCACTCGGTGCAGGGATCGGAGACGATGGTGCCGGTGCCGTTGCAGCGCGGACAGGTCTGCTGCACCGAGAAGAAACCCTGCTGCATGCGCACCTGGCCGTGGCCGCCGCAGGTGGTGCAGGTGGTAGGGCGAGTGCCCTTCTTCGCCCCCGTGCCGCCACAGCTCTTGCAGCTCACGTAGGTGGGCACGCGGATCTTGACCGTGGTGCCGCGCACCGCCTCTTCCAGCGTCAGTTCCAGGTTGTAGCGCAGGTCGGCTCCACGGTAGACGCGCTGGCCACCACGGCCGCCACCGCCGCCGAAGATGTCGCCGAACACGTCGCCGAAGATATCGCTGAAGCTGGCGCCGCCGAAACCGCCGGCGCCGGGGCCGCCACCCCCGCCCATGGAAGGATCCACGCCGGCGTGGCCGAACTGATCGTAGGCGGCCCGCTTGCGGGCGTCGCTGAGGACTTCATAGGCCTCCTTGCAGGCCTTGAACATCTCCTCGGCCTCGGCGTCGTCCGGGTTGCGGTCGGGGTGGTATTTCTGGGCGGCGCGGCGATAGGCCTTCTTCAGCTCGGTGTCGCTGGCGTTCCTGGAGACGCCCAGCACTTCGTAATAGTCTTTTTTGGCCATAGTGTTTTCTAAGCTTCAACCGCGAAGGACGCTAAGGACGCGAAGGAAAATATCTTTTCCCATCGTCATTCTTGCCAGGGAAGCCCTGATTGATCCGGGATCCTCATTCCGGCGCAGGCCGGAATCCGGAAACATCAACAACGCTGGATCCCGGCTTCCGCCGGGACGAATCAATCAGAGTCTCCTTAGCGTCCTTCGCGTCCTTCGCGGTTATCCAAATCAACCCCGTCCCGGTTTCACACATTGAAATGGCAAAAATCCGGGGCAGGTCTGACACCCGCCCCGGACCGGTATGCGCCGCTGCCGTGCCGTCTACTTGTCGTCGTCCTTGACCTCTTCGAACTCGGCATCGACGACGTCGTCCCCGCCGGCCGGGGCCTCGGCGCTCTCCGCACCGCCGGCC
>JALSRI010000152.1 GCA_026984835.1 Thiohalobacter sp.
CCGGACGCTGGAGCAGCCCGGCTCATTCCGATGGCCGCCTTTCCAGCGGATCCGGGATCACCGGCGGCTGGCCCAGTTCGATGCGGCGCCGGTCCAGGGTGCGGCGGAACAACTGGATCATGTTGCTGACCGGACACACGCGCTGGAAGGCCATGAGGATGAGCTGCGACCGGTTGCTGACATCGAACTTGCGGAACAGGCGGCCCAGGTAGAGCTTTACGCTCTGTTCCGACAGGTGCAGCGCGCGGGCGATCTCGCGGGTGGATTTGCCCTCCAGCACTTGCTGCAATACGTCCGACTCGCGGCGCGTGAGGTGGTCCTGGATGGAGTCGATCTTGTCGCGAATGCCCTGTTCTACGATCTGTTGCACCTCCACTGCGCGGATGACGAACTGTTCCAGCAGGCGCCGGCCGATCCAGTAACCGCCATCGTGCACTTCACGGATGGCGTGCAGCAGCGTTTCCCGGTCGAGGCTGTTGTCGATGAAGCCATGGGCGCCGGCTCGCACGATGTCGTGCACGAAACTCTCGTCCATCTCATCCCCGAACACCATGATGCGCAGCGTCGGCCGGGCTTCGAGAAACGGGGTGAACAGCTCTTCCAGGGGGGTGTCCAGCAGGCATTCTTCCACGGCCTGCTGGTCGATCATCAGCAGGTCGCTTGTCTCCCCGGTGAAACAGCGCAGGCATTCGTCCCCGGGTTGCATGCGGGCGACCACCCGGTGCCCTGGCGAGCGGGACAGCATCTGTTGCAAGCCGTCGGCAGCGATGTCGCGGCTGGCAACGATGAAAATATCAATGGACGCCGTTGCAGCGACGCTTGTGCTCCGTGGCGGTTCGAGGGATTCCGGTTTCATTCCGTTGGCCTCGTTCTTGTGTGACGGCGGATGCTGTGGGCGCACCGTGCATTTGTTATGGACGGGTTCATGCAGCGTCGGAACCGGGCCGCGGCCGGGTACGTGCCGGCCCGGGGTCCAGAATGCCCGCTGTCATTTCCCAATTATAGCCGGCATGGACCGATCGGCCAGCGGGGGGGGCGACGGCCGCCTCAGGTTCTGCGCCTGCCGCCCGCGGCAAACAGCTGCCGTGCCTGGTCGAGGAACGTCTTCCTGAAGGTCAGCAGCAGCCGGTCCGCAGCCTGCAACCTGCGCTCGGGGTCGGGGAACAGGGTGTGTTCCCCGCGCAGGATGCTGAGCACGGTGATGTCTGCGGGCAGGCTGGCAACCGTCTTCCCTTCGACGGTGGCATCCTTGCCGACCTCGGCCAGCCACAGCACATCCTCGCCATCCGGCAGCGGCAGGGGCTCGCCTTCCAGCAGCAGGCGCGTCTCCTGGGCGACCACGATCTCCTTGGGTAGTTTCGCCTGCTGTTCCCGCAACAGCCGGAACATGGAGGAGCAGTATTCGTGCTGGTGTACCGGGCTGTCGGCCGGGGTGGGCACCTGGGCTTCGTAGAGCGTGCGGTAGGGCATGCGGCGCGCGACCTGGTCCTGCAATACCAGCCCCGTGATGATGGCGACCATGGCGGGAACCACCAGGCCGTAGCCGCCGGTCATCTCGATCACCATCAGCAGCGCCGCCAGCGGAACCCGGGCGGTGCTGCCGAACAGGGCCGCCATGCCGACCACGGCCAGCGCCGCGGGTTCGGGCGCCGAACTGAACAGCGGGCAGGCGCAGCTGGCGACCGCCGCACCCAGCATGACGCCGACATAGAGCGCAGGCGCGAACACGCCGCCAGCGCCGCCGGAGCCGACGGTGAGTCCAAGGGCCAGCATTTTTGCGAATACCAGGCTGATCAGCAGTGTCAGCGGCAGCTGGCCATCGATGGCGAACTGGATCCAGTCGTAACCGCCGCCCAGCACCTGCGGCAGCGGTATGGCGAGCAGGCCCAGCGCCAGCCCGCCGAGCGCCGGTTTCAGTATCTGCGGTACGGCCAGGCGCCGGAAGCCGTCACGGATGCCGTAGAACACCGATGGCAGCAGTGCCCCGACCAGGCCCGCGAGCGCTCCCAGCAGGATGAACCAGAACAGGTGCGCGGGCGTCTCCAGGGCGAGGCCGGGCGGCAGGCTGAACAGCGGCGCCCAGCCTTCGAACAGGCCGATCACGGCATAGGCGGTGGCGGCGGCCAGAATGGCATGGCCGATCACCGCCGACTCCAGCGTCAGGCCGGAATACAGCACGGTGACGGCGAACAGCGCAGATCCGAGCGGGCTTCTGAACACCGCGGACAGGCCGGCGGCGGTGGCGATCAGCATGAGCTGGCGCCGTTCTTCGGCGGACAGTCCCAGTCGCTGCGCCAGCACCGAGCCGATGCCGGCCATGATCTGGACGACCGGACCCTCGCGGCCGGCCGCGCCGCCGGAACCGATGGTGAGTGCGCTTGCGACGGCTTTCACCAGCGGTACGCGGGCGCGCATGGCGCCGCCCTG
>JALSRI010000153.1 GCA_026984835.1 Thiohalobacter sp.
CCGCTCCCGCGGTTTTGTCGAACCTCTGATCGGTTCGCATCCTCCCCCCGTTCCACCGGGCGGAGGTTCTCGCAGACCGACTTGTCAACGCCTGCTCCGATCCAAACCTGGTGGAGGGGGGAGGATTACTCCGGGCCTCCCGGCCCTCCGCCCTCCGGGCCGCCACGCTGCGCGTGGCGTTCAAAACCGCTCCCGCGGTTTTGTCGAACCTCTGATCGGTTCGCATCCTCCCCCCGTTCCACCGGGCGGAGGTTCTCGCAGACCGACTTGTCAACGCCTGCTCCGATCCAAACCTGGTGGAGGGGGGAGGATTCGAACCTCCGAAGGCTGAGCCGTCAGATTTACAGTCTGATCCCTTTGGCCACTCGGGAACCCCTCCGCGATGCAAGCCGCGTATTTTGGTTCACCCGGCGGGGGGTGTCAACTCCGGTGTGGGGAATTTGGTAATAAAATTGGACTCTTGCTCCCGCCCGTCCGGGCAGGCGCGGCGGGGGCGCACAAAACCCTCCCCTCACCAGGGGATCTGGCCGGCACATCGTCAAAATAACGTCGAAGTCGGGCGCCAGCTACAGGTGGCGGCTGATCGGGGCGTGCCGTGCCGATCCCATCAGCGCCTCGAAGGCCTCGCCGCTGACATGGATCAGGTGCTCGTGATCACCGGCCTCGAAATAGACGTCCGGCTGTTCGGCCAGGCTTTCGTCGACGATGGTCTCGACGTCGTAGGCGAAACCCAGCGGCGGCACGGCGCCCGGCTCGCAATCGTCGAACAGGCCGGCCAGCTCCGGCTCGGTGGCCAGGCCCAGGCTGCGCCGGGTCTGGCGGTGCAGTTCGCCCAGGTCCAGCCGGTGACTGGCCGGCAGCACCGCCAGCAGATAGCCCTGCTCGTCCTCCAGCACCACCGACTTGGCCAGCCGGTCGCCCGGCACGTGGGCGAGCTGCGCCGTCTCCAGGCTGGTCGCGGCGTGGGGGTGATCGACCACCTCGAAATCGACTTCCTGGCCCACCAGGCAACCGGCAACGCGCGTGGCAACGGTCATGATCTGTTCCTCCCTGCCAACCCCCTCGATTCAAGTATAGACTAGAGAACCGACTTTCCCGGCCAGCCGCCCCGCCCATGCCCCTCGTCATCCTTGCCGTCGTCCTGCTGCTGGTGCTGTTCGGACCGCACTGGTGGGTACAGCGGACACTGCGGCGCTACGACCGGCCGCGCCCCGACTTCCCCGGCACCGGCGGCGAATTCGCCCGCCACCTGCTGGGGCGGCTGGCCATGGAGGGGGTGGTGGTCGAGACCAGCGACCGCGGCGATCACTACGACCCCGTCGCCCGCGCCGTGCGGCTGAGCGAGGAACGCTTCAACGGCCGCTCGCTGACCGCCGTCACGGTGGCCGCCCACGAGGTCGGCCATGCCTTGCAGCACCACCTCGGCTACCGGCCGCTGGCCTGGCGCACCCGGATGGCCGGCCTGGCCACGGCCGCCCAGCAGCTGGGCTCGGCCCTGTTCCTGCTGGCGCCGCTGCTGGCCGGCATCAGCCGGGCGCCGTCGACGGCGGCCATTCTGCTGCTGGGAGCGGTGGCCAGCTTCGGCTCGGCGGCGCTGGTGCACCTGCTGACCCTGCCGGTCGAGTGGGACGCCAGCTTCCGTCGCGCGCTGCCGCTGCTGGAGGCCGGCGGCTATCTCGAGCCCGCCGACCAGGCAGCGGCGCACCGCATCCTGGCCGCCGCCGCCCTCACCTACGTGGCGGGCGCCCTGGCCAGCCTGCTCAATCTGTGGCGCTGGTTACGCTGGCTGCGGCGCTGAAACAGGCTCAAGTCGCGGCGGCGGCGGGCCGATGACCGCAACAGAGACAGGAATCATCCGGGACATCATGTCGAGACTCACATCCACGGCCGCTGGCGCGGCGCTCCTGCTGACGACCGGCCTGGCCGCGGCAAAGGACGTCGACGGCCAGTTCGCCGTGTTCGGCGTGGGCGCCGAGAACTGCGCCACCTACCTGGTGGCGCGCGACAAGGGCGGGGCGGCGGAACGCTGGTACCACCACTGGCTGGCCGGCTACCTGTCGGCCGTCAACACCGCCGCCGCCAGCACCTACGACATCCTCGGTGGCAAGAGCCTGGCCGATATCCTCGACTGGCTGGAAGGCTACTGCGCCGTCAACCCCGATATGAACTTCACCAATGCCGTGGCCGACATGGCCGCCCTGCTCTACGCCGACCGCACCAACCTGGCCCCCGGCAAGACGGGCGGCTGGAACAAGTTCGTCGCACCGGCGAAAGACGCTAGGGCGTCGCGCTGACCAGCCGCGCCAGGCCGCCCAGCGCCCTGGCGATCTCCTCCCGCGTCGGCGGCCTGACATCGAACGGCGACGCAAAGGCGCCGCTGCACTGCAGCGCCCGCACCTCCGGCTGCGGCCCCTCCAGCTCCATGGTCACCAGCGTGGCCAGCAGGATCTCGCCGTCGCCGCGCCAGCCGGCGCGCGACGCCAGCCGCAGCGACCCGGCCCGCACGATCTCGGTATCCTCCTGCCGCACCCGCACCACCCGGTACCCGCCCGGCTGCACGAACCGGCGTACCGGGCGCGGCCGGTCCAGCACGAAGCTGCACTGCGGCGCGTACTGGTTCATGCCCAGGTAGCTGACCGGCGCCCCGTCCTGCAGGTAGACACGCGCGTAGCCGGGCGCCACCGGAATCGGCGCCAGCACCTCCACCCGGTCGCCGGCTGCCACCGGCGGTGAGTAGACGCCGGGTGACACGCCGCCGGGCGCGCAGGCCGCGACCAGCCACGCCAGCAGCACGACCGGTGGAAAACGCCTCATCCGCACCACCTCCCTGATACACTGTGGCCGGAATGGACCCGACCCCGCCGAACCACCCCGCGCCGGACGCCGGCGCCGTTGCTGCAACGGACGCAACCCGGACGGACGCCGGTGTCCGGGCCGGCGCGCCGGCTACGCCTTCGAAGTATAGCGGTCTTCCCGCGCCGTCATGAAAAGCCTGTTCCTGTTCTGCCGGCCCGGCTTCGAGGACGCCTGCGCGGCCGAAGTCAGCGCCCACGCCGGTCGGCTGCAGCTGCCCGGCTGGTGCCGGGCCCGGCCCGGCGACGGGTTCGTCCTGTTCACCAGCCACGCGGAGGACGGCGGCGTATGCCTGTACAACCGCCTGGCACTCGACGAACTGGTCTTTGCGCGGCAGTGGTTCGTGGTGCTGGCGGAACTGGGGGCACTGCAGCCCGCCGACCGCATCGGCCCGCTGCTGGCGAGCCTCGATGCGCTGCCGGAACCGGTGCGCGGGTTCTGGATGGAGACACCGGACAGCAACGAAGGCAAGTCGCTGTCGACGCTGGCGCACAAGCTGGAACACCCCCTGCGGCGCGCCCTGGCCGATGCCGGCCGGCTGGCCGACGGCTCGCCGCTGTGGCTGCACTGCTGCCTGCTGGGCGGCGACCACCTCGTGGTCGGCTACGCCTGCCACCACAACAGCGCTCCCTGGCCCGGGGGCATCCCGCGCCTGAAGATGCCGCGCAGTGCCCCGAGCCGCTCCACCCTGAAACTGGAAGAGGCGCTGCTGCGCCTGTTCGGCGACGCCGTCGACCGCTACCTTCCCCCGGGCGGCCGGGCCGTCGACCTGGGCGCGGCGCCGGGCGGCTGGACCTGGCAACTGGTGCGCCGCCACCAGTTCGTGACCGCGGTCGACAACGGTCCCATGGATGCGGCGCTGCTGGACAGCGGCCAGGTCGAGCACCGCCGCGAGGACGGCTTTCGCTTCCGTCCCCGGCAGCCGGTCGACTGGATGGTGTGCGACATGGTGGAGCGGCCGGTGCGGATCGCCGCGCTGGCGGCCGAGTGGATGACGCGGGGCTGGTGCAGGCACACGCTGTTCAACCTCAAGCTGCCGATGAAGAAACGGCGGGCGGAGGTGGAGCGCTGCCTGGCACTGATCGAAACCCGGTTGACGAAGACGGGCATCCGCTACCGGCTGTTCGCCAAGCAGCTGTACCACGACCGGGAGGAAATCACCGTCGCCCTCATCCGCCCACCCCCGTAGGAGCGGGCTTGCCCGCGATCCCGGCGCGGCCGGGGATGGCCGTTCGGTGGCCGCCGTGATCGCGGCCGGAGGCCGCTCCTACGGGTGACCCTCCGCACCGCTTCCTGCCGCCCTGTAGGAGCGGGCTCGCCCGCGATCCCGGCGCGGCCGGGGCTGACCGTTCGGGGGCCGCCGTGATCGCGGCCGGAGGCCGCTCCTACAGGTGACCCTCCGCACCGCTTCCTGCCGCCTTGTAGGAGCGGGCTCGCCCGCGATCCCGGCGCGGCCGGGGCTGACCGTTCGGGGGCCGCCGTGATCGCGGCCGGAGGCCGCTCCTACGGGTGACCCTCCGCACCGCTTCCTGCCGCCTTGTAGGAGCGGGCTCGCCCGCGATCCCGGCGCGGCCGGGGCTGACCGTTCGGTGGCCGCCGCGATCGCGGCCAAAGGCCGCTCCTACAGGCGACCCTCCGCACCGCTTCCTGCCGCCTTGTAGGAGCGGGCTCGCCCGCGATCCCGGCGCAGCCGGGGCTGACCGTCCGGTGGCCGCCGCGATCGCGGCCAAAGGCCGCTCCTACGGGTGACCCTCCTCACCTCTTCCTGCCACCCTGTAGGAGCGGGCTCGCCCGCGATCCCGACGCAGCCGGGGCTGACCGTTCGGGGGCCGCCGTGATCGCGGCCGGAGGCCGCTCCTACGGGTGACCCTCCTCACATCCTCGCGCCGCCCTGTAGGAGCGGGCTTGCCCGCGATCCCGACGCAGCCGGGGCTGACCGTTCGGTGGCCGCCGTGATCGCGGCCAAAGGCCGCTCCTACGGGGTGGCAGGCGGAACCCCCTTCAGCCCGTGGCCGCCGCGCAATCGCGGATACTGACCCGCTCGTCGTCCAGGCACAGCAGCTCGTCGCCGAAGAAATTGCGCAGCACCGGCGCGAATCGCTGCCGGTCGACCAGGAAGGCGTCGTGGCCCTGCAGAGAGGGCATGGCCACGAATTCGACGTCGCGGCCCAGCTCACACAGCCGCTCCGCCAGCTCGCGCTGCTGGTGCAACGGAAACAGGGTGTCGGTCTCGACCCCGACCACCAGGGCGCGCCGCACCGTCGTCCCCGCCAGGTCGCCGGCGTCGAACCAGTCCATGGCGCGCGACAGGTACAGGTAACAATTGGGGTCGAAGCCCTCGACGAAGCGGCGCGCATTGGCCTCCAGGTAGGATTCCACCTGCAGCCCCGCCGTGAACGGCGCCGCGCCGTCGCCCAAGTCGGCCTCCTCGCGGCCGAAACGCTCCGCCCACTCGGCGGCCGAGCGGTAGGAGATCAGCCCCAGCTTGCGCGCCAGCCGCATGCCGTTGCGCGGCCCCGGGCCCGGCGCGTAGTGGCCGCCCTGCCAGTCCGGGTCGGCGCAGACCATCTCCCGCTGCAGCGAGCGCAGCGCCACCGCCGCGGGCTCGGCGCGCATGCCGGCGCACAGACTGACCAGGCGCTCGGCGGCGCCGGGGAACTCCACCGTATGGGACAGCGCCACCATGCCGCCCAGCGACGCGCCCATGACGGTGTGCAGGCGGCCGATGCCGAGCAGCTTCACCAGTTCGTGCGCCGCGCGGGCGATATCCTCGATGCTGAGTTCGGGGAAGTCGCTGCCCCAGGGCCGGCCGGTGCCGGGATGCAGCGAGGCCGGCCCGGTGGACCCGAAGCAGCTGCCCAGCGGGTTGACGCAGATGACATGATAGCGGTCGGTGTCGAGCGGCCGGCCCGGACCGATCATCCACTCCCACCAGCCCGGCTCCGGGTCCGCCGGCGACGAGGCGGCGTGGGCGCTGGGCGACAGGCCGGGAAACAGCAGCACCGTGTTGTTGTCGTGCTCGTTGCGCCGTCCCCAGGCCTCGTAGGCGATATCGACTTCGGGCAGCACGCCGCCCCGCTGGAGGCGGAAATCGTCGGCGACGCGGATGATCCTGCGCGCGGCTGCGGCCATGGAAAGCCCCCGTGCAAAACCCAGTGAGACGATCAGGTATTGTCGCAAGCCGCCCCGTCCACCGCAAGCGCCAGCCGGTCGTACCAGCCGACCAGGTCAGCCAGCGAAAAGGCGGCATTGGCCGGACTCGGGTTGGGCGTGACGAAGCAGCGCGTCGTGCCGAGGGTGAGCGGCTGCAACCCCCAGTCGCCGCCCTCCGCGCCCGGCAAGGCATGGCGCAGGAACTGCTGCCAGGCCAGCTTGCCGTGAAACCAGGCCATGGCCGGCTGGCAGTCCCGGAGTTTCTCCAGCAGGCGCGGCGCGCCGGCACGGAAGTCGGCGGCGCGCAGCTGCGCCGCGCCGGCGGTGGGCCGCTTGACCAGGTCGGTGAACCCCAGGGCCGCGTGTTCGAGCAGCCAGTCCTGCGCCGCCCGCCCCGGTTCCAGCTCGCGCTCCAGCAGCCGGCTGGCGTTGAGCGCCTTCCAGAACCGGTTGCGCGGGTTGGCGAAGTAGAACCCCGCCACCACCGACGGCAGCGACGGGTTGAGACCGATGGACAGCAGCCGCAGCCCCGGGCGCAGCAGGTCGGGCAGCGTGTCCTGCGTCACTGCCCGGCCGGCATCTCGTGGCCGCGGCACACCGGGCCGTAGGGCGAGTCGCGGTGACGGTCGTGGTAGTGCATGCGGTATTCAACGAAGCGGTCGCGGTCGTCGAAGTGCAGGAAGGGGTTGCCCTCGATCTGCTCGTCCAGCGTCGACGCCGGCTTCACCGCGTAGTTGTGGCCGGGCAGGATCAGGGTGTCGCGCGGCAGCCGCGCGGCCATGTCCTTGAGGGTGACGAACATCTGCTCGGGATCGCCGCCCGGCAGGTCGCAGCGACCGCAGCCGAACACGAACAGGGTATCACCCGTGATCAACCGCTCGCCCACCTTGTAGCAGGCCGAGCCCGGCGTGTGGCCGGGCGTGTGCAGGACCTCGATGTCGGTGTCACCGAGACGGATGCGGTCGCCGCCGTGATGCAGGGTCGGCAGGTCCAGGTGCGAGCCCCAGAACTCGGCTTCGTCCTTGAGCAGGTGCAGCCGGGCGTCGTGGCGCGCCAGCACGCCCTCGATACCGTTGATGTGGTCGTGGTGGCTGTGGGTGAGCAGGATGTCGGTGATGCGCACGCCGTGTTCGTCGGCCAGTTCCAGGATGGCCGGCACATCCCAGGCCGGATCGACCACCGCGGCGCGGCCGCTGGCGCGGTCCTCGACGAGGTAGACGAAGTTTTCCATCGGACCCAGCTCCAGGGCGTGGATGGCTGTCGGTGATTCCGCTGTCATGGCTGTCTCCGCAACTGTCCGGCCGGCCGGCCGTCGCAACGCAGGCGACGCCGCCAGCGCGGATGAATGATATAGGTCCAGGCCGGCAGGCGCCTGTCCGGGCCGACGTCCACCCGGACGCGCACGCGCCGGTACAGGCCGCCCTCCCAGGCATCGAGCCGGCGCAGCTGGGCGGCCGTCACGTGCTCGCGCAACAACCCCCCGGTGACGGCGCCGGGCCGCGCCACGATGGCCGGCCAGGGGGTTCCCGCCACCCGGCACAGGGCATGGCCGGGCAGGCGCGCCGGCCGTCCGGGACGCGGCCGACCGGCCACCCGCCGCCACACATCGGGTACCATCAGCGTACCGTAACAGAAGAGCCGCATACCGCCATTATGCCCGCCCGCATCGTCCACGCCGACCCCGGCCGCGAAGCCTGGTTCCGGGAAGGCTGCCATATCCTGGAAATCCTCAACAGCGACGACGACCCTGCCGTTTCCATCGCCCGGGCCCGGGTGGCGCCGGGGCAGACCACAAGACGGCACCGGCTGGCCGGGGTCACCGAGCGGTATCTCATCGTGCAGGGCCGCGGCCGGGTCGAGGTGGGCGACCTGGCGCCGGCCGAGGTGGGTCCCGGCGACCTGGTGCTGATTCCGCCGGACACCGCCCAGCGCATCACCTGTACCGGCGAAGGCGACCTGGTCTTCTACGCCATCTGCTCGCCGCGCTTCACACCGGACTGCTACCGGGCCTGCGACTGAGCCCGACCCCGGCGGCGCAGACCGGAGCGGGAACCGGAAAAGTTCACGCCATGCCTGGAGCATGGCGTGAGGAGGTCCCCTCGAAGGGGCAGCAAGGAAAGCGGTGATTCAGTCGGGGCGGTTGAAACGGGCCCGCAGGCGCCGCACCGTCGCCGGCCCGACGCCGCGGATGCGCAGCAACTCGCGGTCGTCGCAGCCGCGCACCTGGGCCACGGTGCGGATGCCCGCCGCGAACAGCGCCCGGGCGATACGGACGTTGACGCCGGCGGCCCGTACTTCGCGGAAGAAGTGCTGCACATCGGCGCGGCCGGGCGCCGTTGCCGCGGGGCGCAGCCGCTGTGCCGGCGCGGTGGCCCTGCGCGGTTTCGGCCCGGACGCCGCCGGCAGCGCCGCGCGCGCCTGGCGCTGGAAGAAGGTGCCGCCGCCGAGCGCCATCAGGGCGCCGATGGAACTGGCCAGCGACTGCGGCCAGGCGGCGGCGCCGACGGCGACCGCCGCACCCGCCACGGCCAGTTTCGCCACGATGAGCGCAACGCCGAGATAGCACAGGGACGCGACCAGGGCGAAGCCCCAGCCCCAGTAATAGGGACGGGTGCGCTCCAGCAGGCGCCGGGCGCGATCGGCCAGCAGCGCGTGGCAGCGGTCGAACAGCGTCGGATCGGCATAGTAGTCGTGGTGATAGTTCATCAACCTGCCCTTCCTGCGGTGCTTTCACACCCGCCAGTATCCCGGAAACGGCCGCGGGCGCCTGTGAAACGCCTCACAGTTCGCGCCCCGGCGGCCGGTCACGCCCGGCCGCAAGCATAGCAGTTGCAGGGCGCGCCTCAACCCAGCTAGCGGCCGGGCGGGCGGCGAGTTGAGCCCGCCGCGGCCGGCCCGTATGCTGTCGCGCCCATGTCCCTGATCCATCTCAAAGACGTCCGCGCCGGCTTCGGCGGCCCGCCGCTGCTGGACGGCGTCGACCTGCGCATCGAGGCCGGCGAGCGCATCTGCCTGGTGGGCCGCAACGGCAGCGGCAAATCCACCCTGCTGAAACTGATCAGCGGCCACCTCCAGCCCGAGGAGGGCCGCATCGAGCGACGCCAGGGGCTGCGCGTGGCGCTGCTGGAGCAGGAGGTGCCGGAGGCGGGGGACGACACCGTGTACGACGTCGCCGCCCGCGGCCTGGGCGAGGACGGCGAACTGCTGGCGCGCTACCACCGCCTCAGCCTGGCCCTGGGCGGGACGCCGGACCCCGCCCGGCTGGCCGAACTCGAGCGCGTCCAGCACGCCCTGGAAGCGGGGCCCGGCTGGAGCGCCCGGCAGCGCGTGGAGCGGGTGCTGTCGCGCCTGCAACTGCCGGCCGACCGGCCGTTCGGCGAATTGTCGGGCGGCTTCCGGCGCCGCGTGCTGCTGGCCCGCGCCCTGGTCGGCGAACCGGACCTGCTGCTGCTGGACGAGCCCACCAACCACCTGGACACCGAGTCCATCGAATGGCTGGAGACCTTCCTGCTCGACTTCCGGGGCACACTGCTGTTCGTCACCCACGACCGGCGTTTCCTGCAGCGCCTGGCCACCCGCCTCGTCGACCTCGACCGCGGCCGCCTCAGCGACTGGCCGGGCGACTACCGCACCTACCTGGAGCGCAAGCAGGCCTGGCTGGAGGCCGAGGCCCGCCGGCAGGCGGAATTCGACAAGAAACTGGCGCGCGAGGAAGCCTGGATCCGCCAGGGCATCAAGGCCCGGCGCACCCGCAACGAGGGCCGCGTGCGCGCCCTGCAGGCGCTGCGCGAGCAGCGTCGCGCCCGGCGCGAGCCAGGCGGCGAGGCGCAGTTCCACGCCCTGGGCGTGGAGCGCTCCGGCAAGCTGGTGATCGAGGCCGAACACCTGGACTTCGCCTTCGGCGACCGCGTGCTGGTACGCGACTTCAGCACCACGGTGCTGCGCGGTGACAAGATCGGCCTGATCGGCCCCAACGGAGCCGGCAAATCCACCCTCATCAAGCTGCTGCTGGGGCGCCTGCAGCCGGACGGCGGCGAACTGCGCCTGGGCACCCGCCTGGACGTCGCCTGGTTCGACCAGCTGCGCAGCCGCCTCGACCCGGAACGCAGCGTGATCGACAACCTCGCCGACGGCCGCCAGAAGATCACCGTCGACGGCCGCGAGCGCCATGTGGTCAGCTACCTGCAGGACTTCCTGTTCGCCCCCGACCGCCTGCACACGCCGGTGCGCGCGCTGTCGGGTGGCGAACGCAACCGCCTGCTGCTGGCGCGGCTGTTCAGCCAGCCCGCCAACCTGCTGGTGCTGGACGAACCCACCAACGACCTCGACGTCGAGACCCTGGAGCTGCTGGA
Organism: Thiohalobacter sp.; assembly: GCA_026984835.1. Classification (GTDB taxonomy): domain Bacteria; phylum Pseudomonadota; class Gammaproteobacteria; order DSM-19610; family DSM-19610; genus JALSRI01. Next base: position 10,359 of record JALSRI010000153.1, read on the forward strand.
GAGCCTGCTGGTCGGCTACACCGGCACCCTGCTGCTGGTCAGCCACGACCGCGCCTTCCTCGACAACGTGGTCACCAGCACCCTGGTGTTCGAGGGCGACGGCCGCATCGGCGAATACGTCGGTGGCTACAGCGACTGGCAGCGACAGCACCCCGCAGCCGACGCTCGCCCCCCCGCGGCGCCGAAGAAGCCTGCCCGGCCCGCCGCCGCGACCCGGCGGCAACACCGGCTGGGCTACCGGGAACAACGCGAACTGGCCGAACTGCCGGGCCGTATCGAGGCGCTGGAACAACGCCAGGCCGAACTGCACGCCGCCATGGCGGCGCCGGATTTCTACAAGCGGCCGGGCCGGGACATCGCAGCGGCGAAAGCGGAGCTGGCGCGGATCGACACGACGCTGGAGCAGGCGTACCAGCGCTGGCAGGCGCTGGAAGAGCGCGTGGACGGCGTTTCCGGGGGTGGCTGTCGGAAAACCTGACGCGAAGGCGCGGAGAACGCAGAGGGACGCAAAGGTGTTGGTTTCATGCCGCCCTGGCGTTCGGGGACGGTGCGGTGGGAACCCTGGCGGGGTTCGTCAGCGGGTTTTCCCGTCTTTTTTCAACCCGCTCGTGTCCAGCTTGACCACCACCTCGTCGGGCCGTTCGTCGACGAAGCGCGGGCGCATGTTCATGGGCCGGCCGGCGGCCTCGG
>JALSRI010000154.1 GCA_026984835.1 Thiohalobacter sp.
CTCGGCACCACCATCTGTCAGCACCTGGTGCGGCTGATGGGCGGCCGGATCGGCGTGCAGAGCACCCTCAACGTCGGCACCACCTTCTGGTTCGACCTGCCCTTCGAGTCCGGCATGCCGCAGACCGACGACCCGGACCAGGGCTGGACGACCGCCTGCCATATTCTCTGCCTGCAGCCGCAGGATCGGGGCGAAGGCGACATCCTGCCGCTGCTGCGCCAGTGGCATATTCCCTATCGCTGCGTGCACAGCGTCGAGGAGGCACGCCGCTTCGTCGACTGCGAAGAAAGCGGTCCCCCCCCTGTCGATGCGCTGATCGTGGATGCCTATCCCTACGACACCGAGCTGCATCGCCTGATGGACGATATCGACACCTGGCAATCGCCGTGTACCACCTCGGTAGTGCTGATCGGCGAGGAGCGCTACCCGCCACAGATCGTCGGCCGGGCGCACGACCAGCTGTTCGTCCTCGCCGAGCCCGTCGACAAGCGGGTGCTGTTCAATACCCTGCATGCCTGCTACTCCAGACACAGCACCGAGGACGACGTCATCCACATCGCGCGCCACCAGACCCGGTCCAATGGTTCGGGCCGGCGGCTCGACATCCTGGTGGCCGACGACAATGCCACCAACTGCCTCGTCCTGCAGCGCATGCTCGAGAAGATGGGCTACGACTCCACCGCCGTGGACGGCGGCGAGGCGGTGCTGGACGCCCTGGAAAAACAGCACTATGACATGGTCATCATCGACAAGAACATGCCGGACATGGGTGGCCTGGATGTCTACCGGACCTGTGCGCTGGCACACGCCGGCCGGCCGCCCGCGACCTTCATCGTCCTGACCGCCGACGCCACGGCGGAATCCCGGGCCGAATGCGAAGAGGCCGGCATCACGCATTTTCTCACCAAGCCCGTATCCCTGGGCCGCCTGCAGGAAACACTGACCCGCGCCGCCGCCGACGCCCGCAACGCTGAAGACGCGGGCGGGACCGGAAAACCCGCGCAGGGCGAGCCGCCGGAGGCCCTGCCGGTGGTCGACATCACCGAATTCGACAAGCTGGCCGTGCTGGCTGGCGACAACGGCAGTTTCCTCAACGATGTCATCACCAACTTCGAGTCCGATGCCGAGCAGGACCTGCACGGCCTGGAATTCTCCGTGGCCGGCCACGACCTGCCCGCCTTCCAGGACTACGCACACGCACTCAAGGGCGCTGCCGTCTACCTGGGCCTGAGCCGCCTGGTGGCCCTGGCCACCGCTGCCCAGCACCTCGACCAGGAGACCTTCGAACGCGAAGGCGCGGAACGCGTGAAGGAACTGCGCCACGCCACCAGCAAGGCACTGCAGGTGCTGCGGCAGAAAGCACGGGATGACCTGCGCCGGATGGGCTGAACGCCTGCATCAGCCTGCGCCTGTGCCGGCGGCCCCTTGCCGTCCCGCGCCCGTGCCGAAGCGGCGCTCCTGGACGCGCGCAAAATAAACCATCAGGCGGCGGTTGCGGCTGCTCAGGCGCAGCGCCGATTCCACCCATTGGTCGACGACATCGGTAAGCTCGTCATAGCTGACCGGCAGGCAGCGGTCGAGCGCCGCCTGGAAACCGTGCAGGCCGGGCGTCAAGGCAAGATGGCGCTGCATGTACTCCCTTACCGCCTGCCGGCCGCCGCCGTCGGGCGCCAGCACGTCGACCACGCCCAGTTCGTACAGCTCCTCACCGGTATAGATACGGTTGTCCATCATCAGGCGACGCGCCGCGGCGGGCGCTATCCTGCGCGTCAGCAGCGTCAGGGCTCCCATGCCGGGGAACATGCCGAAGCTGATCTCGGGAAAGCCGAAACGCGCACCCCGTTCGGCCACCAGCAGGGTATGGGAAAGCGCCGCCTCGAAACCGCCGCCCAGCGCCTCACCCTGGACCAGGGCGATGGTGGTGAAGGGTATGTCGTAGTGGGTGATGGAAGCGTACTGGATATCGATGCAACTGCGCGCATACCGGCGCAGGCTTTCCCGGTCACGGGCCTCGATCAGCTCGATGAAATAGGGCAGGTCACCGCCCAGGTTGAACACGCGGGCGTCCGCGGACGCCATGACCTGGAACAGCAGGCGGTTGTCGCGGTCGTGCTTGTAACCGGCTACCGCGGTCTGGCGGACCAGGCGCTGCGCCGCCTTGATCTCGCGCAACAGCTCGGTCGAGAAACAGGGCCGGCCGCTGTATTTCATGTTCACCCAGACGGCGCGCAGAGACCGGTCATCGGCCAGTTCGATCTGGGACAGGCGGCTTCCGGGCAAGACTTCGTCGGTACTCAACGCAGGGCACTCCTCTGGCGATTTCTCGCGACCGGGAATCCGTTCCTGACGCAACTGGACCTGGATTATGTATAAAGATTGCCAGATTGGCTGCCGCATGTATAGGGCATTTGTGTCTACGGGCGGGAGGCGTCGACACACGACCACAGAGCCGCGTTCGCGCGGTGGGGCCGGGAGCGGTCCGCTCAGCGTATCATTTCCTCCAACGGTACCGGCGCGGCGACCGCGCAGCCCTGCACGTAGTCGATACCCAGCGCCGACAGTTTCTCCCAAATCGCCTCGTTCTCGACGAATTCGGCAATGGTGCGCACGCCGAGCACATGGCCGAGCTGGTGGATGGAACGCACCATTTCGAAGGCGATGCTGTCCTCGGCCATCTCGCGCACCAGGCTGCCGTCGATCTTGAGGAAATCGACGGGCAGTTTCTTGAGGTAGGAGAAGGAACTGAGTCCGCTGCCGAAATCGTCCAGCGCGAAGCGGCAGCCGCGTTCCCGCAGACGGGCGATGAAATCACCGGCCGCGGTGAAGTTCATGATGGCAGCCGTCTCGGTAATCTCGAAACACAGCCGTTCGCCGCCGACCCGATAGAGATCGATCAGTGCCAGCACCCGGTTGCAGAAACCGCTGCTGCCCAGCGAGTGCCCCGACAAGTTGACGGACAGGGTCTGGCCGGCGGCCTTGCCGCCCGCCGCCGACAACCACCTGAGGGTGGACTCGATCACCCACAGGTCCACGGCCGGCATCAGGTTGTAGCGTTCGGCCGCCGGCAGGAACAGGTCGGGCAACAGGATTTCGCCGTCTTCGTCGCGCATGCGCACCAGCACCTCGCCGAACTCGCCGGCATCGCAGGAAGCAGCAAGCGGTCGAATCGGCTGGTAATAGAGGAGCATGCGCCCCTCGTCGAGCGCACCGCGGATGCGAGACACGAAACGGATTTCGCTGAGGCGGCGCCCCGGCTCGCTGTCGGCGCCGTGGTAGACGTAGACCTGGTCGCGGCCCTGCTCCTTGGCCGTGTAGCAAGCGATGTCGGCGGCCGAGAGAATGGCGGCCACGTCCTCGCTGTCGGCGTTGACCTGGACGATGCCGATGCTGGCACCGATCCCGAACAGCCGCCCCTCCCACACGAAGCAGCTGGCCTGGATGCGCTTGCGGATGCTGTCGGCGACCTCGGTCGCCTGCGTCGTATCGCAGTGTTCCAGCAGCAGCCCGAACTCGTCGCCGCCCAGGCGTGCGAAGATATCGCCCTCCCTGAGCATCCGGGGCAGTTCGCTGGCCAGCTGCCTCAACAGTTCGTCGCCCGCGAAGTGGCCGCAACTGTCGTTGACGATCTTGAACTGGTCGAGATCCATGTAGCATACGCAATAGGTGGCGCCGGTGTTGCGGGCCTGGCACAGGGCCTCGTCCACCTTGCGCTCGAACTCGCGCCGGTTCATGAGGCCGGTGAGGGGATCGTGGCTGGCCTGGAAGGCGAGCCGTTCCTTCTCTTCGATCAGCGCCCTTTCCGCCCGCTTCCTGGCCGTGATGTCGATCAGGTAGCCCTCGTAGTAATCGGGCTCTCCGGCCCGCCCGCTCATACGCGTGGTGTAGTCGTACACCCAGCGGATCGTGCCGTCCGGCAGCACCAGCCGGTAATCCTGCTCCAGTACCGGCAGACCGCTGTACTCGCCGGCGACGAAATCGCTGTCGGTGAGGGCGGGCAGGTCGTCGGGATGGACCAGGCTGGCGAAGGGAGTCCGGTCCGCCATCAACTGCGCGGCATCGAACCCGAACTGGCTGACGGTGCGGGAGATGTGCACGATGGGCCAGCCGTCGTCGGTCAGGCAGCGGAACATCACCACCGGCCCCTCCAGGAACAGGCGCTGTTCGCGCTCCAGCGCCACCAGCGCCTGCTGGCGGCTGGCCGCCTCGCCCGACAGCCGGCGGTTGGTCTCCGACAGCAGCCTGACCAGTCCCTCGTTCTCGATGCCCAGTTCCAGATAGCGCCGCACGGCTTCGTGCTGCAGGCGGGCGATGATCGTCACCGCCACCGTGTACAGCACCAGCAGCAGGCCCATGGTGGTGTACATGCGCTGATCCAGCAGCATCAGGTGCGCGGACAACGGCAGGGTGGCCGGCAGCAGGAAAGCCAGGTAAGCCGGGTACACCACGGCGTGGGAGGAAATCGCGCCCGAGGTGATGCCGGCCAGCGCGAACAACAGGAACACCTGTTGCTGCAACGGCCAGGACGCGTCCAGCCACAGCATGGAGAACCCCCACACCAGGCCGGACAACAGGCAGCCCAGCACGTACAGCAGGCACCAGGAGCGGGCGGTACCCGGTGCCACGCCGATCCGCTGGGCCCGGCGCACCAGCACCAGCCGCCCCAGCGTCACCATGCCGAGGACGACCAGCCACAGCAGCAGCGTCTGGTGGCCGACCACCGGCCACAGCACGGCGGCGCTGGCCAGGGCCACGCCATAGGCGGTCGCCAGGGCAACAGGCGTGTGAGCGAACAACAGCCCGACCTGCCTGGCCAGCAGCGGCGTCCCACCCGTTTTCGCGGCAGCCGCGCCGCCACCCTCCAGGCGAACGGCCTGATCCAGTCCAGTGTTTATGACAATGCCTTCTATTCAATACGTTATGGGCGATGCACCGGGCACCGAACGTGATGCGACGACGCCGGTATCCACTGTATCGGTCCCTGCGCCGAGGGCTAAAGGGATGGGGTCAACAAGGGGCAGCCGGGCGGCAGGTGGCAGGCCAGGGCGGCCGGCAGGATGTCAAACAACAAATCCGGCGCGCACAGGGGTTCGCCGTCCAGGTTGACATGCAGGGGCTGCGGCGCCCGGACCTCGAGCCGGCTGCAGGTCCAGCGCTGCACGGGCAGCGCATCACCGGTCGAACCCTCGCGCATGAAGCGGGCCAGGACGCGGGCCAGCACGTCCTCCGGCACCTCCGGCACCACCGAGACATCCAGCAGACCGTCGTCGACACGCGCCGCCGGACAGACGTCGACACCGCCGCCGGCATAGCGGCCGTTGCCCACGGCCATGGCCAGGAAACGCCCTTCCCACACCCGCCCGCCGCCGGCAAAGCGCGCCCGGCGGGCGCGGATGCCGTCCAGCCGGCTGATGCCGGTCAACAGGTAGGCCATGGCGCCCAGCGCCTGCTTGAGCGACGGGTCGGTGCCGGCCGTCACCTCCGCGCCGAAGCCGCCGGTGGCCACGTTGACGAAGAAGCGCTCGCCGCAGCGGCCGACGTCGATCGGCACCGGCGACCGCTCCACCACCAGCCGCAACGCCGCCAGCGGGTCCTGCAGGGGAATGCCGCAGCCGCGGGCGAAGTCGTTGGCCGTGCCCAGCGGCAGGATGCCGAGCGCCGGGCGCTTGCCGGGCGGCGCCGCCAGCAGGCCGGTGGCCACGGCGTTGAGGGTGCCGTCGCCGCCCGCTGCGACCACCGTCGCGGTTTTCCCCTCCTGCGCCAGCCGGGCCGCCAGCGCCTGGCTGCCGGCGGGGCTGTCGGGCACCCGGATGCCGATGGCGTGCCCTTCGCCGCGCAACCGGTCGACGGCCCGGCGCAGGCCGGCGTGGGTCTCCAGACGGGGATGGAGGACGAGACAGAGGCCACCCTCAGGCATGGCCGACAGGACATCCCCGGACCGGTACCGCCGCCCACACCACCGGCGCCTCGATGTGCGCCTTGTCGATCGGCCAGGCCCGCGCCCCGGCAGACACGCTGGCGATGTTCATCGCTGCTGTGCCTCGTCGGCCCGCGCCGCCCGTTGTTGCATCGCCCGCAGCCGCCAGGCCGGAATCGGCGCCCCCAGCGCCGCGCCCGCCCGGCGCCAGCGGTGCACCGCCTTCGGCAACACCCGCGAGGGGTTGAACACCAGCATCTCCGGCCAGTCGTCGTCCCGGAACCCGACACCGTCGTAGCCGTGGCGGCGCAGGTGTTCGTAGATGCGCGGGTAGTTGTCGCACAGGCGGTCGAAGCGGCCACGGCGGAAATGGCGCGGCCCCAGGTAGGCGGTCGACAGCAGGTGGTTCCACAAGTGCACCAGCTCGTGGCCGCACAATTGCTTGTTGGCAGGCAGGTATTTCCAGAAATCGGGGCCAGTGACGCCCCGGCCGAACTCGCGGCGCAGGCTGGCGATGACACGCGGGTCTGGCTCGGCGTGCCAGAGGATGCGGGTGCCCGGCGCCAGTTCGCAGACGACGATGAATTCGCCCCAGGTGGCGGCAAAGCGGCTGCTGCCGCTGAGATAGACCCCGCGCCCCAGTCCGCGTCCCCAGCGCTCGCGCCCGAGATGGAAGCCATCCGTCAGGATCGACGCGGCGGCTGCCGCGCCGGTACCGTGGAAATACTGCGGCCGGCCCTTGTTGTCTGTCTTGGCCACCACTGCCCCTGCTGCCTTCCCCCTGGAGCCACAGGCTACCAGCAAATCCGCCACAAAAAAAAGGGCTCCCCGCGGGGAGCCCCTTCCACAGCGTCCGCGATCAGCCTACTTGGCGGACGACATGTACTCGATGGCCGCTTTCAGATCGGCATCCGAACAGTCCATGCAGGTACCCATGGGCGGCATGGCGTTCTTGCCCTTCTTGGCCGAGGCCACCAGGGCGTCGATGCCATTGGCCAGGCGCGGGGCCCAGTCGTCCTTGTTGTGGAACTTGGGCGCACCGGCCACGCCGGCTGCGTGACAGGCGGAGCACTTCTCGGTGTAGAGCTTCTTGCCGATATCCCCGGCCTGCACGGCGGCGGTCGAAACCAGGAATGCGGCGGCCATCATCATCGCGATCTTCTTCATCATCGTAACCTCGTCTTAAGGTTGTCACGGGAACGGGTTCGGACCCGCCGCCAGGCAGCGGGCCGGGCAAATCGATACCGCCATTTTACCCCATACTCCAGCATCAAGGCCCATAAAGCCTCTTCACGGGCCCATAAGCGGAAGCGTCTGCCATGATTCCGGCGCACCGGCGGAAACCGGCCGGCGCTCACCGGCAGCAAGGGACCCACTCGCGCGGACGGGGGCCCGGGAGGATCGTGCGGGGCTGCCGGAAATCTAGCGATTCCAGGGAGATGGCGAAGAGGGTGGGAAACCCGAAATCTCCCGAGAAACCACCGAACTATCCGTTAGTTACGCCACCAAACCGGCTGCCGAATGGTTCTCCGACGTACCGGAAAACCGTAGCATGTTTGAACTCGCCGCGACAACACAAGCCGCACTGGTTGGCGCCGTGGCAGCATTTGCCGATAATGGAGCCACCACCGCGATAACGGGGACAGCGCCATGGACTATCTGGACAGAATTACTCGTGATCCCGCCATCTGCGGCGGCGAACCCGTCATTCGCGGAACCCGGGTCACGCTGCGCACCATCCTGGCCAGCCTTGCCGAAGGCGACAGCCCGGAAACCCTGCTGAAAGACTTCCCCACCCTCACCGAGGAAGACATCCGTGCTGTGATCGCGTTCGCTGCCGCCTCAGCCGAAGAGGATCTGCCCCTGCCGGAAATCCCCCGGGCGTCGTGAGGATCAAGCTTGACGAAAACCTGCCTGCAACGCTTGCAGACGTCCTCTCGGCCTGTGGTCACGATACCGATACCGTGCCCACCGAAGGACTCACTGGCAGACCGGACAGCGATGTATGGCAGGAAACCCAGCGTGCGGAACGTTTCCTCATCACCCAGGATCTGGACTTTTCCGACAGCCGCCGTTTCCGCCCGGGAACACACCACGGGCTGCTGCTTGTCCGTCTGGCCAACCCGAGCCGGAAGCAGTTGGTCGACCAGCTACGCTCAGCCTTCGAAAAAGAGGATGTCGAATCCTGGCGTCGTTGTTTCGTGGTGCTGACGGAGAGAAAGATTCGAATCCAACACGAATGAGCACTGTACATCCAGTATTCACCTGACACATCTCCTCGAGTGGCTTTCCCGTTCATGCGGCGCGGCAGTAGACCGAGCCCCGTTTTTGAAGGCGTGTCTGCCCGTACCTGTCTGACTTTGGCTCCATAGGCCCACCCTCGAACGTAACAGTGGAACGTAACAGTCGGACAGGTATAGGACCTGACAGAACAAAAACTTGCGTTTTTTCAGGTCCTTAGTTCGGGAGATGGCGGAGAGGGTGGGATTCGAACCCACGTGGGGCGGTTATGCCCCCAACCGATTTCGAGTCGGTGCCGGTATGACCGCTTCGGTACCTCTCCAGGGTGCAATTTCCGATTGCAAATCAAGGCGCAACCATGGATTCTTGGGCTGTGCCCGGCGGCGGCGGTATTGTACCCCAAGCCGGGGGCGGAAAGCGAAACCCCGCCCGCGACGACGCGCCGACCCTGGACCTGCCGGAAGACCATGGCCTGATATGCGTTTTGCCCTGCTGCTGCTGACCTGCGCACTCGCCGCCTGCGACCTGAACCGGACCCACCTGGACCGGGTGCAGGATCGCGGCGAGCTGCGGGTGCTGACGCGCAACAGCGCCACCACCTATTATGAAGGACCGCAGGGGCCGACCGGCCTGGAATACGACCTGGCGGCCGGCTTCGCGGAATTTCTCGGTGTCGAGTTGCGGCTGGTGACGCCGGACAGCCTGGCCGAGATCCTGCACCGGGTGGCCGCCGGCGAGGCCGACCTGGCGGCGGCCGGCCTGACCGTCACCGACGAACGCCGCAGCCAGTTCAACTTCGGGCCGGTGTACCAGAAGATCACGCCGCAACTGGTGTACCGCTACGGCACGCCGGCGCCAAAGAACCTCGACGACCTGCACGGCAGCCTGGAAGTGGTGGCCGGCAGCAGCCACGCCGAGCGCCTGCGCAGCCTGCAGGAGGAATACCCCAACCTGAGCTTCCAGGAAAACAGCGAGCTCGACAGCGAGGAACTGCTCAACCTGGTATGGGAGCAGGTCATCGACTACACGGTGGCGGACTCCAACGAAGTCGCCATCAACCGCCGCTTCTACCCGGAACTGCGCGTGGCCTTCGACCTCAACAGCCCCGAGCCGCTGGCCTGGGCCTTCCCGCCGGGGGAGGATCACAGCCTGCTGGAGGAGGCGCAGCGGTATTTCACCACCCTGCGCGAGGACGGCCGCCTGGAACAACTGCTGGAACGCTACTACGGCCACGTCGGCGAGTTCGACTATGTCGGCACGCGCCGCTACATGAGGCACATCCAGACCCGCCTGCCGCGCTACCGCGAACTGTTCGAACGCGCCGCCGAAGAGACCGGCCTGGACTGGCGCCTGCTGGCGGCCGTCGGCTACCAGGAATCGCACTGGAACCCGAAGGCCGTGTCGCCGACCGGCGTGCGCGGCATCATGATGCTGACCCAGGCCACCATGAAGCAGCTCGGTATCAACAAGAGCCGCCACGACCCGGAAGCCAGCATCCTGGGCGGCGCCCGCTACATCGCCCGCGTCAAGCGCAAGATCCCGGAGCGCATCCCGGAGCCGGACCGCACCTGGATGGCGCTGGCCGCCTACAACGTCGGCTACGGCCACCTGGAGGACGCCCGCATTCTCGCCCAGCGCGACGGCGCCGACCCCGACAAGTGGGTGGAGGTGAAGAAATACCTGCCGCTGCTGAGCAAGAAGAAGTGGTACAGGCAGACCCGCCACGGCTATGCGCGCGGCCGCGAGCCGGTGCGCTACGTGGAGAACATCCGCAGCTACTACGACATCCTGGTGTGGCTGACCAGCCGCGACCGCAAGCCCGACACGCCCGTGTCACCGGCCTTGTCGGTGGAACTGCCGGCGTTGTAAGGGGCATCCATCGCCACGAAATCCAGCCACGGAAAACACGGCAGACCTCCCCACCTTCGCGTCCTTCGCGGTGTAAAAGTTCTTGTCCGTGTTTTCCGTGCTTTCCGTGGCTATAAAGAGATCTTTACAAAGCCCCTCAAGCCACCTGCACCGGTATGGCGTTGCGCTGGCGCACGATGCGGTTGTTCTCGTCCAGGTACACCAGCACCGGCTGGAAGGCCGCCGCTTCCTGGGCGTCCATGGCCGCGTAGGTGCAGATGATGATGCGGTCGCCGGGGCCGGCCTTGTGCGCGGCCGCGCCGTTCACCGAAATGATGCCGGAGTCGCGCTGCGCCTGGATGGCGTAGGTGGTGAAGCGCTCGCCGTTGGCGAGGTTGTAGATGTGGATCTGCTCGTACTCGCGGATGCCGGCCGCCTCCAGCAACGCCGTGTCGATGGCGCACGACCCCTCGTACTCCAGCTCAGCGTGGGTGACGCGGGCGTGGTGCAGCTTGGATTTGAGCAGGGTCAGGTGCATGGCGGCCTTGTTCACCGTGGATGACGACTGTGGGCAATTATCTCAGGATCGCACGGGGGCTGCAAACTGCTGGATTGCAAGGATTTTACACCCGCACATTGTCGATCAGGCGGGCCCGGCCCAGCCAGGCGGCGGCCAGCACCACCAGCGGCGCGCCGGGCGCCGGCGCCTGCAGGGTGTCGGCGTGGCGGATGCTGACGTAGTCGGGCCGGAAGCCGGCCGCCTCCAGCGCCGCGGCGGCGCGTGCCTCCAGGGCGGCGAAATCCGTGTCGCCGGCGCGCAGGGCGTCGGCGGTCTCGCACAGGGTGCGGTAGAGCCGCGGCGCCCGGCGCCGTTCGTCCTCGTCCAGGTACTGGTTGCGCGAACTCATGGCCAGGCCGTCGGCCTCGCG
>JALSRI010000155.1 GCA_026984835.1 Thiohalobacter sp.
GCCGCTGTCCCTGCAGGGGCTGCGTGGCCGCGTGGTGCTGCTGGACTTCTGGACTTCCTGCTGCATCAATTGCATGCACATCCTGCCGGACCTGCGCTACCTGGAGAACAAGTACCCGGATACGCTGGCGGTGCTCGGCATCCACTCGCCCAAGTTCGAGAACGAACGCAACCCCGACCAGTTGCAAAAAGCCATCAACCGGCTGCACATCCAGCACCCGGTGGCGAACGACACCGAGTTCCAGCTGTGGCGCACCTATGGCATCAAGGCCTGGCCCTCGATCATACTCATCGATCCAGAGGGCTACGTGGTGGGCGTGCTGCGGGGCGAGGGCCGCCGCAAGCAGCTCGACGACCTGATCGCCAGCCAAATCGAGGAGGCAGAGCGCAAGGGCACGCTGGTGCGCAAGTCGCTGGCCGTGGCACCGAAGCCGGAAGCGGCCACGACGCTGCGCTTCCCGGGCAAGGTGCTGGCCACCCGCAATCACCTGTACATCGCCGACAGCGGCAACAACCGGGTGCTCGAGACCAGCCACGAAGGCGTGGTGCGACGGGTGTTCGGCAGCGGCAGTCCCGGTCTGCTGGACGGCCCCGAGCAGCAGGCCCTGTTCGACAACCCGCAGGGGCTGGTCAGGGTCGAGGATTTTCTCTACGTCGCCGACACCGGCAACCATGCCATCCGCCGCATCCACCTGCGCTCGGGCGAAGTCATGACCCTGGCCGGCACCGGCCGCCAGGGGCGCTACGTGGCCGACAGCTTCCGCGAGCCGCTGGAGGCGCAACTCAATTCGCCCTGGGACCTGGCCTACCAGGAGGGCAATCTCTATATCGCCATGGCCGGCCAGCACCAGATCTGGCGCATCAACCTCAACCACCTGGGCATCGAGCGCTACGCCGGCGACGGCCGCGAGGACCTCGGCGACGGTCCGGTGGAGCGCGCCAACTTCGCCCAGCCCTCGGGGCTGGCCGTGCACGAGGGACAGTTGTACGTGGCGGACTCCGAGACCTCGGCCGTGCGCGCCATCGACCTGATGGGCGGCCAGGTCAGCACCCTGATCGGCAAGGGCCTGTTCGATTTCGGCGACCGCGAGGGCGTCGGCCGCGAGGCGCGCCTGCAGCATCCGCTGGGTCTGGCCATGGACGCCGAGCGCAATGCCTTGTGGGTGGCCGACACCTTCAATTCCCGCATCAAGCGTATCGACCTCAAGACCAACCAGGTGTCGAAGTTCAAGTTCGGCCACCCGCTCGACGAGCCCGGTGGCCTCAGCCTGTTCCGCAACAAGCTGTTCATCGCCAACACCAATGCCCACGAGATCGTCTGCCTCGACCTGCAGTCGCGCTTCGCCGGGGTCGTGAATGTCCGGGAGTGAGGCCCGCGTCTTCGATCCGGATTGCCGCCGCTGCCCGCGGCTCGCCGATTTCCTGGATCAGGTGCGCCGGCAGCACCCCGACTACCATGCCCGCCCGGTGGCGCCGTTCGGCGACCCGCGGGCGCGCCTGCTCATCGTCGGCCTGGCGCCCGGCATGCACGGCGCCAATGCCACCGGCCGGCCCTTCACCGGCGATTTCGCCGGCATCCTGCTCTACGAGACCCTGCACAAGTTCGGGTTCAGCAACCGGCCCGCGTCGATGCGACGCGGCGACGGCCTGAAGCTGCGCGACTGCCGCATCACCAACGCCGTGAAGTGCCTGCCGCCGCAGAACAAGCCGGCCACCGGCGAGATCCGGGCCTGCAACGGCTTCCTGGGCGCGGAACTCGACACCCTGCCGGCCGGGGCCGTCATCCTGGCGCTGGGACGCATCGCCCACGACGCCGTGCTGCGCGCCCGCGGCCTGCGCCTGTCCGCCCATCCCTTCGCCCACGGCGCCGAGCACCGGCTGGAAAATGCGCTGCTGCTGGACTCCTACCACTGCAGCCGTTATAACACCCAGACGCGCCGCCTGACGGTGGACATGTTCGAAGCCCTGTTTGCACGCATCGACGGCCTGCTCGCGGGCCATTGACCGAAGCCTTTTTTCATGACCGACAACGTCACTGCGGCGGCGTTCGACGCCAAATCGTTCCTGGCCAACCTGACCTCACGGCCGGGCGTGTACCGCATGTTCGGCGCTGGCGACGAGGTGCTCTACGTCGGCAAGGCGCGCAATCTGAAGCGCCGCGTGGCGAGCTACTTCCGTGCCTCCGGCCTGGCCCCCAAGACCGCGGCGCTGATGCGCCAGACCGAGCGGGTGGAAGTCACCGTGACCCACACCGAGGCCGAGGCGCTGATCCTCGAGGCCAACCTGATCAAGGCCCACCGGCCGCGCTACAACGTGCTGCTGCGCGACGACAAGAGCTACCCCTGGATCCACCTCGGCGACGGCGACTATCCGCGCCTGGCGCTGCACCGCGGCGCGCGGCGCGCCAAGGGGCGCTTCTTCGGGCCCTATCCCAACGCCGGCGCCGTGCGCGAGAGCCTGCACCTGCTGCAGAAGGTGTTCCGCGTGCGCCAGTGCGAGGACAGTTTCTTCCGCAACCGCAGCCGGCCCTGCCTGCAATACCAGATCAAGCGCTGCACGGCGCCGTGCGTGGGGCTGGTGTCGCCGGAACAGTATGCCGAGGACGTACAGCACACGGTCCTGTTCCTGGAGGGCAAGAGCAGCGAACTCACCGACCGGCTGGTCGAGCGCATGGAGCGGGCCGCACAGGCGCTGGACTACGAGCAGGCGGCGCTGTACCGCGACCGGATCGCCAGCCTGCGACGGGTGCAGGAGCGTCAGTACGTCAGCGGCGAATCCGGCGACCTCGACATCGTCGCGACCGTGGTGTCGGGCGGGGCGGCCTGCGTGCAGGTGTTCTTCGTGCGCAGCGGCCGCAACCTGGGCAACAAGGTGTTCTTCCCCCGCATGCCGGCCGGCAGCAGCAGTCCGGAAGAAGTGCTGTCGGCCTTCCTGGCCCAGTACTACCTGGTCCACGAGGTGCCCGCCCGCATCCTGGTCAACTGCCCGCCACCCGACGAGGAGCTGCTGTCGCAGGTACTGTCGGACCGGGCCGGCCGCCGCGTCACCCTGTCGCACCGGCTGCGCGGCGAACGCCTGCGCTGGCTCCGCATGGGCGTGGCCAATGCCGAGCAGGCGCTGGCCGCGCGCCTGAGCGGCCAGGCCGGCATGCAGCGGCGCCTGGCCGACCTGCAGCAGGTGCTGCGGCTGGACGAGGCGCCGTCGCGCATGGAATGCTTCGACATCAGCCACACACGCGGAGAGGGGACGGTGGCGTCCTGCGTGGTATTCGACGCCGAGGGCGCGCGCAAGCAGGACTACCGCCGTTTCTCCGTTACCGGCATCACCCCGGGTGACGACTACGCCGCCATGGCGCAGGCGCTGGAACGCCGCTACGCACGTCTCAAGCGCGAGTCGGCCGTGATGCCCGATGTGCTGTTCATCGACGGCGGCAAGGGCCAGGTCACCCAGGCGCTCGAGGTGCTCGACGAGCTGCAGGTGGACGACGTGCTGGTGGTGGGCGTGGCCAAGGGCCCGGAGCGCCGCCCCGGCCTGGAGGTGCTGCACCTGCCGACGCAGGGGCGCAAGCTGGAACTGCCGCCGGATTCGCCGGCGCTGCACCTGGTGCAGCAGATCCGCGACGAGGCGCACCGTTTCGCCATCGCCGGACACCGCAGCCAGCGCGCCCGGGCGCGCAGCAGTTCGCCGCTGGAGCGCATCCCCGGCATCGGACCCAAGCGCCGCCAGCAGTTGCTCAGGCAGTTCGGCGGGTTGCAGGAAGTGGCGCGCGCCGGCGTCGAGGACCTGAGCCGGGTGAAGGGTATCAGCCCGCTGCTGGCTCAGCAGATCTATGACGCATTCCACGACGGCGACTGACCACGATGAACTGGAACATACCCAACCTGCTGACCCTGCTGCGCATCGCCCTGATCCCGGTGCTGGTGCTGGTGTACTACCTCCCGTTCGGGGCTTCCCACCTGGTGAGTACGGCGGTGTTCGGCCTGGCGGCCCTGACCGACTGGCTGGACGGCTACCTGGCGCGGAGGCTTGGCCAGCAGTCGCCGTTCGGCGCCTTCCTCGACCCGGTTGCGGACAAACTGATCGTGGCCGTGGCGCTGGTGATGCTGGTGCAGCGCAACCCGACCCTGTGGTTCGTGATCCCGGCCGCCGTCATCGTCGGGCGGGAGATCGCCATTTCCGCCCTGCGCGAATGGATGGCGGAGATCGGCGAACGCGCCCAGGTGGCGGTGTCGGTGATCGGCAAGATCAAGACCACGGCGCAGATGACGGCACTGCTGTTGCTGCTCTACCAACAGCCGCTGGCCGGTTTCCCGACCCAGGAGGTGGGCGTGATCCTGTTGTACGTCGCCGCGGTGCTGACCCTGTGGTCGATGGTGATCTACCTGCGCGCCGCCTGGCCGCTGCTGACCGGCGAAGGCGGGGGCGAGGTGCGCTGACACCGCTTGACAGGGGGCTTTGTGGAGCTAAAATATGCGCTCCTGACACGCGGGAATAGCTCAGTTGGTAGAGCACAACCTTGCCAAGGTTGGGGTCGCGAGTTCGAGTCTCGTTTCCCGCTCCAGATCGGCACGCCAGGGACAGAGTGGCATCTGTCCCTTTTTCGTATCCAGCCCCCGGCCGGGTGGCAGAGTGGCTATGCAGCGGACTGCAAATCCGTGTACCTCGGTTCGACTCCGGGCCCGGCCTCCATTTTCCCCGAGTCCCGGGGTCTCCTTCCTTATTGCCGGCTGCAACCCGTACAATGCAGCTTCCGGCCCGGGTGGCGAAACTGGTAGACGCAAGGGACTTAAAATCCCTCGGTGGCGACACCGTGCCGGTTCGATTCCGGCCCCGGGCACCATTTGACGGAACCTGATGGCTTCAAGACAGATCTGGGTCGACGCCGACGCCTGCCCCCGGGTGATCAAGGATATCCTGTTCCGGGCCGCGGACCGGGTCGGCATCGGCCTGACCCTGGTGGCCAACCAGCCGCTCAGGGTGCCCGGTTCGCCTCACATCCGCGCGGTGCAGGTGGGGGCCGGTTTCGACGTCGCCGACGACTACATTGCCCGGCAGGTGCGGCCAGGCGACCTGGTGATCACCGCCGACATTCCGCTGGCCGCCGCGGTGGTCGACAAGGGTGGCGTCGCCATCAACCCGCGCGGTGAGCTCTATACCGAAGAGAACATCCGTGAGCGTCTCAACATGAGGGACTTCATGGACAGCCTGCGCGGCAGCGGGGTCGATACCGGCGGCCCCCCGTCCTTCGGCCACGCCGACCGTCAGGCCTTCGCCAACCAGCTGGACCGCCTGCTGGCCAGCCAGCCGGGGAGTTGCCGCTAGAGGGCGCTGCGCTCGCACTGCTCGAGTTGACGGAACCAGGCTTTCTCCGCTTCGCCGGCATGACGCTGGAACTGGTCCAGCAGGCGCGCCAGCCGGCGCAGGCGCAATACCTTGTCGAGCTGGGTCATGTCGCGTTCGATCTTCAGCATCACCCTGTCCAGTTCCATCTGGCGGTCCTGTCTGGCGCGGAGTTCGGGATAATCGGCGTGCGCCAGGATGAACGCCTGCGCCTCACCCAGGTGCTCGTCCATGAACTGTTGGTGGTTGCCGGTATAGGGGTGTAGCGCGCCCGGCCAGCGTTCACCGACATCCCGCTGCATGCCATACTGCAACTCATGGATGCGCTGCTTGTTGGCATCGTGTTCCTCAAGCGCCCGATTCATCTCTTGCTGCAGGGATCGCTTGCGTGCATGCAGTTCCCGAACCAGGTCCGGTTCCGTATCGGGCAGGCCCAGGCGCCCGGCGACGATCCGGGACAGCTTGCCATACAGGTTGTCCGGCACCGTCCGGGTGTCCAGCCAACGCAGGTACCAGGGCTGCCAGCGTTCCAGGAAGGTCTCGCTGGTGGCGCGGGGGAGGTCGCCGTTGTAGCCGTAGGCGAGCGCATACAGGTGCGCATCGAACAGGGTGAGGCGTCCGTCATGGTCGAGGTCGACGTCCTGCGTGACGGGCCTGCCCATGCGGTCGGTGCCCGACAGGGCGGAGAAGAAGTAGGTCGTGTAGTCACGATAGTCCCCGATCTTCACGCTCGCCGAACAGCCCTCGGCTTCCCGGTCTTCCGATTCCGCCATGAAACCGCAGCGTTGGCCGGGCGCCAGCTCCAGCACGTCCTCGCCGCCAGGACGGATGAGGCGGGAAAATCCGCCGGAGTAGCATTGCGCGAACAGAAACCGGACCGGAACGGCCGGGTCGACCTTGTCCAGCAACTGTTCGAACTCCCGCGCCGTCACCTCGGTGTCGTTCCACAGCCGCAGCGTGTTGTCGCCGGCATCCCGCTCGCCCCTGAGGCCGTGGCCGTTGTAGACGATCAGCGCGCGGTCGCCAGGGCGTAACGCCGAGAAGCCGTGTTCCAGTTCATCGAGCAGTTCTGCCCGGCTGGTGCTGCCATCGACACCGGGCACCCGGCTGTTGCGATAGTGGTTGCCGTTTTCCTCCACGGCGTCGAAGACACGGGCCAGCGGCTGCAGCGAGACGGGGTCTTCCGCGGGCCTGGACCATTCGACCACATCCTTGAAAGGCGCTCCGCCATCGGTGAAGTAGGTATGGATGACGCGATCGGCATCGGAGTCCCTGAGGAAATCCAGGACCCAGTTGATGTTGAATTCGATCTGCGCCTGCGAGTTTTCCAGGAACGGGCCGCCGCCGATGACCCAGGCATGATCTGCGGCGGGTGCGTTCCAGCTCATCACCTGCAACAGGCAGGCGCCGGCGATCAGGCGTCGTTTCAGCATCTCGACAGCACCCAGCAAGGCAGCAGGATGAAAACAGCGGCGCTTGTCGCCAGCACCGGGAGGGCGTTGATATCCAGCACCGTTGCGGAAAGCATCGCGGCGACGGCCAGGGACGGCACCGCCAGCGACGTGCAGACGCCGGCAATGCCGCGACGCACGATGAGAACGGCCAGGCCGAGTACAGGAACGGCCACCAGGTAGCTCACCGGTAGAGCGGCCGCCCAGTCGCGGAGGAACAGTTCCAGCAGGTCGCGCCTGGCCACATAGCGGAGGTGATCGATGATGAGGCGGTCGCCGAGCACGGTGTCCTGTATCAGGCAGACCAGGTAGAAGACCGGATAGAGCAGCGGCGGTGACAGCAGCATGAGCGCTGTCACCGCCGTGTTGGAGCTTGTCTTTCGGGGCGCGGGCATGGTTCGGAATCCTATTTGCGGATCACGTAGTTGCCGATGATGAGCGTATCGAGGCCGGTCGAGAAGAAGCAGCGGATGGCATCGACGGGCGATTCCACGATGGGTTCACCCATGATGTTGAAACTGGTGTTGAGCACCACCGGAACACCGCTCAGTTCACCGAAGCGCGAGATAAGCCTGTGATACCTGGGGTTGGTCTCCTTGTGCACCGTCTGCAGCCGGGCGCTGCCGTCGACATGGGTGACGGCGGGCAGCTTGTCACGAGCCTCCGGCAGGACATCCGGCACCTTCAACATGAACGGGCTGTCGCCCAGGTCCTCGAAATAGGTCGTTCTGGCCTCCGCTATGGCAGAGGGCGCAAAGGGCCGGTAGGCCTCGCGATGCTTGACCTCGGCATTGATCTTGTCTTTCATGCCCGGCAGGGTCGGGTTGGCCAGTATGCTGCGGTTTCCCAGCGCGCGCGGCCCGATCTCCATCGCGCCCTGGTGCCAGCCCAGGATCTGCCCTTCCTGGAGCAGGGCGGCGCCCACGGACTCGATATCCTCGTGGTATTCGGCGTTCAGCTTGCACTCGCGCAGAACCGCCTCGATCTCACTGTCGCTGTAGCGGTTTCCAATGAAGGGGTCGTCGTGCACGAAGTCGCGCGGCTGGCCCAGTACGCAATTGTAGACATAGTAGGCCGCGCCGATTGCAGTTCCGTTGTCGCCGGCGGCGGGCATGACATAGATGTCGTCGAAGCCGCTTTCCCGCACGATCCGGCCGTTCATCACGCTGTTGAGCGACACGCCACCGGCGATTACCAGCTTGCGTGCTCCGGTCTTCTTCTCCAGCAGCCGGCACATCTCCAATGCGCGATCCTCGAGTACGCGCTGGAAGGCCGCGGCCACGTCCAGGTGATGTTGCTCGAAGTCCCCGGGCGCCCGGCGCGGCTTGCCGAAGGTCTCGTGGAATTTCCGACCGCAACGCCGGTAGCCCCAGAACTGGTAGTTGAAATAGGACAGGTCGATGAGAATCCGGCCATCTTCGCCGACGCCCACCAGTCCGGAGACCTCCTTGTGGAAGCGCTCCGGGTCTCCCATCGGCGCCAGGCCCATGGTCTTGCCTTCGTCGTAGTTCGGCCTGAAGCCACAGAATTCGGTGGCGGCCTCATAGAAGGAGCCCAGCGACATGGGGAAGAAGCTTTCGTTGAACCGGGTCACCTCCGAGCCCCGGCCCATGCCGAGGAAAGACGTGGACCATTCGCCGGATCCGTCCAGGCTGAGTATGGCAGCCGATTCGAATGGCGAGACGAGGAAGGTGCCGGCGGCATGGGACAGGTGGTGGGGAACGAAGTGCAGAGTCGGCCGTGCAGCGGATGAACCCCAGGTCTTCTCGTACCAGTCCCGCAGACCACGTTGCTTGTAGTAGGCATTGAGCAGTTCATGTTTGATGAACGGCTTTGCATGGCTGAGATGACGCATGCCATACAGGACTTTTTTCTGCCAGTCCTTGTCGGGCTTGATGGAAACCGCGACATGATCGATGTCGGATGCCTCCATGCCCGCCGTCTCGAGGCAGCGGGTGATCGCCTTCTCCGGGAAGGCTCCCGTGTGCTTGCTTCGGCTCAGCCGTTCCTCTTCTATGGCCACGACCAGCTTCCCGTCCTTGACGATGCAGGCTGTCGAGTCATGGAAGAAGTAATTGATGCCAAGTACGTTCATGTCGAATCCTTTCCGGCTGCGCGTTTGTCGAATCGATCGGTTTTGGTGGTGCGCCGGCGGCGTGGGCCGATCTTTGCCGCCGCCGATACCAGGCGTTTCAGATGGGGTTTCGCCCTGTAGAAATACAGGCCGGCATTGCCGGCGACCGTGTTGTTGAACAGATAGTGGCTGTATACATCGGTGCTTTCGCTACGCCATTTTTCGGCCCATGCCGGTGCGGTGACAAAACTGATCGCATGCAGCGCCGGCATCTGATCGCAGCGCTTCAGCATGCCCGCCAGCAACAGGTTGCCGGGCCCGATACCGGCAAGTTCCTGGCGGTAACCGACCTTGAGCAGGTTGAGCACGCCATCGGAAACCAGTCCGAACTGGCCGGCCACGGCCTCGCCGTCCAGCATGAGAAGGTTGATCAGGCAGCCCTCCACGGGCCAGGTATCCATCGCCAGCCGGCGGTAGAATGCCACCAGGCAGGGGTGACACAGGATGGCGGTGTTGGCACCGGCTTTCCAGCCATCCTGTTCGACCTGCAGGAATTCCTCGAGAAAGCGTTCCATGCAGGCGCTCTGGAAGCAGGTCCGGTATTCGAGCCGCCCCTGCCTTGCGGCCTTGCGCTCCAGTCGGGCGATGTTGCGGCGAAAGTGTTTGCTGATGTGCGAGGTCGAGTGCTCATAGTCGGACCGGCAGGCTATGGAATAGCTCTTCCTGCACTGCTTCGAGCGCGCACGCGATGAGCCGGAGTTGCGGAATATGCGGCTCATGCCGGAGTCTTCCGGCGTGCCGCTGAAGTACATCAGGTCCCAGTCGATGGTCGTTGCCCTGTTCAGGTGGCGGGCCAGGGCATCGAGCATGCCCTGGCCCGATTCGGCCGTCGCCAGCAGGCAGTCCGCCAGGGGCATGTGGGGGTGGGACGGGAACTGGAGCACTTTCAGGGGGACGCCATACAACTGCCGATCCACCCGTCTCAAGGGGAACACGGCCACCAGCCGCCGGCCACGCCGGGCGGTGACGAAATGGACGGAGTGTTCATCCAGCGACAGCGCATGAAGATAGGCGTCGTACCAGGTGGGCGTCTGGTAATAGCGTGGATGGGCGACCTGCATCGACAGGCGGTTCCATTCGTCGCGGATGTCATCGAGGCCTTGCAGGCCGGTCGATAGCGTAAATGACAAGGGTTCCGTGGTTGACATCTGGAGGCTGCTGCAGGGGTGCCGGCCTGGACGGCATCCGTTGTTGGTTGCTGTGGACAGCGGCTGCCGGGGCAGAAACATCAGGCTCTATTCTGGCGCAGTCGGCGCCGATTGTCTGCACCCGGCCGAATCCGTTTTTTCGCCGGTCCCGGTTGCGGACGCCAGGGCCGGGTATTGCGGGTCGCGCTTAACGGAAACTGAACATTCCATGAGGTCCGGCGTTCCGGGACCCGCGCAAGCGGTCCGGGAACGGTGCCGGGAAGTTGATATAATGGCACATTGGCAGCCCATGCCAGGGCTGCGGTACCCGGTGGGAACGCAGGAAGCACACGTCTATGGCCAACATAAGAGTATTCCGTCACTACATAAGCATCCCGTTGTTTGTGCTCGGAATTGTCGAGTTCGCCCTGCTCGTTGCATCGGTCTACGCCGGGGCCCATATCCGCTTCTACTACGACCCCGCGGAGATCAACACCAGCATCGGCTGGCTGCTGCCACGCTCGGTGGCCTTTGCCACCACACTGATGGCCTCGCTGGTCGCCCTGGGCCTGTTCCAGTCACGCCTGCGCGAGGGCACCCTCGGTATCGTTTTCCGTATCGCCAGCGCCTACGTGGTCGGGGCGGTCGGCCTGGCCGTGCTGTTCTACCTGCTGCCCTCGCTGTTCATCGGCCGCG
>JALSRI010000156.1 GCA_026984835.1 Thiohalobacter sp.
GGTATGGCCCAGCCCGCCAGCGCGGCGCTGTCGTCCACGTTGAAGCCGATGTAGATCAGCGCCGGCAGCGCCATGCCGCCAATGGCGCCGACGCCGGGCAGAATGACATTGTTGACGTTGGACAACTCGCCCTCGACCAGCTCTCTTTTCAGTTCCAGGCCGATGAGCAGGAAGAAGACCGCCATCAGCCCGTCGTTGATCCACAGCAGCAGCGGCTTGGCGATCTCGAAGGCCCCGATGCGCACCTGCACGGCGGTATCCAGCAGCAGGGCATAGTAGGTCTGCAAGGGCGAGTTCGCGCATACCAGCGCGAGCACCGCGGCAATCATCAGGACGATGCCGCTGGCCGACTCCAGCTTGAAGAACCGGGTGACGAAGGATTCGCGTGTTTCGTACATGCCTGTTGCTCTCCGGCCAGTCGGGCCACCGCCCACACATGCCACGCCGGCGCGCGGCGGATGCGCGCCAGTATGCCAGCGTCGGCGGACAGGCGACAGGGGCATCTGCGCACCGCGACCGGCGCGTGCCCGGGCCGCCGCCTGCCCCCGATACAGTGCACCCCTCCACCGACCGAACCCATGCCCATGGCCGGAAACCGCTGCTACTGCTACCTGACCTGCGTCCCACTCCCACCCCAAGCACACCGAAGTTTTTTGTTAAGTCCACCCGCCTCCGTCCGATAACCTGCGTATCCGCAGGCATCCGGAAAGCCCGGAAACCCGGTTTTCTTCCAAACCCAGTTGCAGCCCGACGCCAAGGAGCTCGGTATGAAACGCAATCTTCCCGTCACCGGAAATGAGCAGCATTTCGACGAGACCCGGCGCATCGTCTCGACCACCGATCTCAAAGGCCGCATCACCTACGCCAACGAGGATTTTGTGGCCATCAGCGGCTTCTCCAGGGAGGAACTGTACGGAAAAAGCCACAACATCGTGCGCCACCCCGACATGCCGCCAGCGGCTTTCGAGGATTTGTGGCGGACCGTGAAAGCTGGCAAGCCCTGGATGGGCATTGTCAAGAACCGATGCAAGAACGGCGATCACTACTGGGTGGATGCCTACGTCACACCGGTATTCGAAAACGGCGAGATAGTGGGTTACCAGTCGGTACGGACCCGCCCGGAGCGCGCCCATGTGAAGGCCGCTGAGCGACTCTACTCACGGCTGCGAAAACGGGGAACAACCCTGGCCAGGTTGCGCCCCGGACTGCAGGGCCGGCTACTCGGAACCCAGGCTGCGGTCTTTCTGGCATTCCTCGGACTACTCTTCTTCGCCGAGGACATGCCCGAGGGGCCGG
Source organism: Thiohalobacter sp. (assembly GCA_026984835.1). Classification (GTDB taxonomy): domain Bacteria; phylum Pseudomonadota; class Gammaproteobacteria; order DSM-19610; family DSM-19610; genus JALSRI01. The sequence continues at coordinate 1,297 of JALSRI010000156.1, forward strand.
TGCTGCTATTGCTGCTGGCTGTCTTCGGCGCCGGCCTGGTCGTCAGTTCACTTCTTCTCAGGCCGCTGAAAAAGGCGTCGACCCATGCGCGCCGTCTGTTCGGGAGCGACCTGGCGCGGGCCGTCTACACGCAACGCAACGACCAACTGGGTGACCTGCTACTGGCCCTGCACGCGCTGGAATCCCGCATTACGACCATCCTGGTGCGGGTAGACGATGCTATCGGCACACTCGGCCAGACGGCCGCCACATCACGGAAGGCGGCACGAGCCAGTGCCGGAAACGCACAACAGCAACTGGACGAGGTCTCGCAGGTAGCCACCGCCATGACGGAGATGTCGACCACCGTGCAGGAAATCGCCGGCCGCGCCGAACTGACCTCGCACGATACCGACAAGGCCTGCCAGATGCTGCAAAAGGCCAAAGCGTCGGCCCATGAGGCCCTGTCCAACATCGACAACCTGGTCAAGCGGGTCGACAGCGCCGCCGACGCCCTGGAGCAACTGAATGCAGCGAGTGACGCCATCGGCGGCATGGTTAACATGATCCGTGACATCGCCGAACAGACCAACCTGCTGGCCCTGAACGCGGCCATCGAGGCGGCGCGCGCTGGAGAACAGGGCCGCGGCTTTGCGGTAGTGGCCGATGAGGTACGCACACTGGCCAGCCGTACCCAGCAGTCCACGCAGGAGATCCAGCACACAATCGAACAGCTTCAACAGCGCGCCATAGCCGCCATGGACAACATGAAACATGCCCGAGAGCAGAGAACGACCTCGGTGGCCACCGTGGAAGCCTCTACCAGCGCGCTGGCCGAAGTGACCATCGCAGTGAGCACCATCAACGACCTGAATATGGAAGTCGCCTCGGCCACAGAGGAACAGAGCGCAGTTGCCGAGGAAATCAACCGCAACATCGTGCATATCAGCGACCTGGCGGACAAAACCACGGCTTCCTCCACCAGCGCGCTTGAGGCAACGCAGGAACTCGGAGACGCCGTCAACCGGCTACGCACCCTGGTCTGGCAATTCGGACCGTAGCGGCCGACTCAGCCTGCTTCCATCCGCCCGGGCTTGGGTCTGCCAGCGGACGCCGGTACAATCGGCACCCCCCGGACCGGTTGGACTGTCATGGACCTGAACCTGGTATCGTTACCGCCTCTCGTCATCGAGCCTCATGAGCTCGAAGCAAACCTCAGCGACGATCATCTGCTGGTGGTGCAGATCACCAAGCCGGAAAAGTACGCCGAGGGTCATATCCCGGGCGCCGTGCTGGTCGAGGGTTTCCGCTTCGTGCGGGTCGAGAAACCGGTGATGGGGCTGCTGCCTTCCGCCGACGAGCTGTCGTGCCTGTTCACCTCCCTCGGCATGACCCCCGACACCCACGTGGTGGCCTGCGACGACGAGGGCGGCGGCTGGGCCAGCCGTTTCCTGTGGACGCTGGAGGTGGCCGGCCACCGGCACTTCTCGCTGCTGAACGGCGGCCTGGTGGCCTGGGCCAACGAGAGTCACCCGCTGAGCCGCGATCCGGTGGCGCCGGCGGCGGGCAGTTATGCGGTCGAACTGCACGATGGGCCGGTGGCCGGCGCCGGCTACATCCTGTCACGCCTCGGCGCCGACGACTTCGCCCTGTGGGACGCCCGCACGCCGCAGGAATACACCGGCGCCAAGCGCTTCGCTGCGCGCGGCGGCCACATCCCCGGCGCCGTCAACCTGAACTGGCTGGAGACCATGGACCCGGACCGCCACCTGCGCCTGAAGCCGGAGGCGGAACTGCGCGCCCTGCTGGAGCGCCACGGCCTGACGCCGGACAAGGAGATCGTCTGCTACTGCCAGTCGCACCACCGCTCGTCGCATTCGTACATCCTGCTGAAAGCGCTCGGCTACCCGCGCATCAAGGGCTACCCCGGCGCCTGGTCGGAGTGGGGCAACCGGCCGGACACGCCGGTCGAACAGTAGGGCTCAGTCCAGGTCCGCGACCAGGGAGGCGCGGATGTTCTCCGGCAGCGGGTCGAGCTGGTGGCTGTAGTTCTCGTGCGCCACGCCGGCCGCCAGCGCGGCGCCGGCCCTGGCCGCCTCGACCATCCCGGGTGACAGTTCGAAGCGCAGGAAGTGGACCGAGGAGGTCTTGTCCCCGGTGTCGCGCTCCAGGTCCTCGTCGGCGATGGCGAACACGGGCTCGAAACCCTCCACCCGCACCCACACCTTGTCCTCGATGCCGATCAGCTCGGCCAGCCTGCGGCGACGCTCGTCCTCGTCGGGCACCTCGACCATGAAGGTCGCCTTCCAGTTGCTGCCGTCGGGGATCAGCGGGTTGTAGGCGTCCAGTTCCTCCTGGATGCCCGAGGCCTCGAAGATGCGCTCGATGCGCAGCATCTCCTGAACCTGGTATTGCATGGTGAGGCGGTCCTCGAAGTACAGCGCCGCCATCGGGCCCAGCGGCACGCGGCGGTTCTTCTTGTGGGCGATGACCCTGCGGCGGAAGTCGTCGCGCACTTCGGCGTACTTTTCCAGCGAGAACAGGTCGGGGCGTTGCAGTTTTTGCATGATCATATCCCGTAGGCCCGGCGCAGCAGCCTGAGCGGGTGCTCGGGCGCGCTGCCGTCGTTCAGGCCATTCTCGATCTGGTGGCCGGCCATGGGGCAGTCGCTGGCGTAGTGGTCGGCGCCGGCCTTTTGCACCCGGTTGACCACCGGCTTGCAGATCTTCATGGAGGTTTCGTGAAACTCCTTTTTCACGGCGTAGGTGCCGTCGTGGCCGGAGCAGCGCTCGATGGCTTCCACTTCGGTGTCGGGCACCATCTGCAGCAGGTCGCGGGTCTTCATGCCGATGTTCTGCACCCGCAGGTGGCAGGCGACGTGGTAGGCGATCTTGCCCAGCCCGTTCTTGAAATCGGTCTTCAGCAGGTCGTGCTTGTGGCGCAGGGCCAGGTATTCGAAGGGGTCGTAGATGTGGTCGCGGACCCTCGCGACGTCCGAATCGTGCGGAAACATGAGCGGCAGTTCCTGCTTGAACATCAGCACGCAGGACGGCACCGGGGCGACGATGTCCCAGCCGTCGTCGATGAGGGCCACGAGCTGCGGAATGTTGACGGCCTTGGCGTCCGCCACCGCCTCCAGGTCGCCCAGTTCCAGCTTGGGCATGCCGCAGCAGCGTTCCTTCTCCACCAGCCGCACGGGGATGCCGTTGTGCTCGAACACCGCCACCAGGTCCTCGCCCAGCTCCGGCTCGTTGTAGTTGCCGTAGCAGGTGGCGAACAGCGCCACCTTGCCGCGCGTCGGGCCGGCCGGCGGGCCGGGTTCGACCGCCGGGCTGCGCGCGGCCAGGCGCTTGCGCAGGGTGTTCGAATGGTATGCGGGCAGCACCGCGTCGCGGTGCACTTCCATCACTTCGTCCAGCAGCACGCGCCCGGCGCGGCTGTGGTTGACGGCGTTGACCACCGGCGCCACCACCGGGATGCCGGCCAGCTTCCCCACCAGGTCCGTGGAGGTCAGCACCTTGTCGCGCAGGCGTGCGCCCCGGTTGCGGAACTTCACCGCCTTGGCGCGCAGCATCAGGTGCGGGAAATCGACGTTCCACTCGTGCGGCGGCACATAGGGGCACTTGGTCATGAAGCACATGTCGCACAGGTAGCAGTGGTCCACCACCTGCCAGTAGACGCGCTTGTCCACGCCGTCGAGTTCCATGGTCTCGGATTCGTCGATGGCATCGAACAGGGTGGGAAAGGCGTTGCACAGGCTGAAGCAGCGCCGGCAGCCGTGGCAGATCTCGAACACCCGCTCCAGCTCCTGCAGGAGGCTGGACTCGTCGTAGAAGTCCTCGCGGGTCCAGTCCAGCGGATGGCGGGTGGGCGCTTCCAGGCTGCCTTCACGTGCTGACATGGCGAACTCCGGTGGTGGCGAGGGGTGGGTGGAACCGATCGGGTTCATGGCCACGGAAAGCACGGAAAGCACGGACGAGAATCGATTGTTGCCGGGTGGCTGCGCGCAGCGCAGCACCCGGCACACTCAAAGGGTTTGTCCGTGTTTTCCGTGCTTTCCGTGGCTATGAAGAACACACGGGGGACACCACGCCCCCCGTGTCATGCCCCGCCTACTCGTCCAGCGCGTCCAGGGCCTTCTGGAAGCGGTTGGCGTGCGAGCGCTCGGCCTTGGCCAGGGTCTCGAACCAGTCCGCGATTTCGTCGAAGCCCTCGTCGCGGGCGGTCTTGGCCATGCCCGGGTACATGTCGGTGTACTCGTGGGTCTCGCCGGCGATGGCGGCCTTGAGGTTGTCGGCGGTGCCGCCGATGGGCAGGCCGGTGGCCGGGTCGCCGACGGCTTCCAGGTACTCCAGGTGGCCGTGGGCGTGGCCGGTCTCGCCTTCGGCGGTGGAACGGAACACCGCGGCCACGTCGTTGTAGCCCTCGACATCGGCCTTGGCGGCGAAGTAGAGGTAGCGGCGGTTGGCCTGGGACTCACCGGCAAAGGCGGCTTTCAGGTTGTCTTCGGTCTTACTTCCTTTCAGTTCCATGGGTCTTGGTCTCCGCGGTTGACGGCTGGGGCCGGAGGCCCGCCGGGTTGGTTTAGAACAAGTCTAAATCAGGCCAGAGAATGTACCCCGGCGCCCCGTCCCTGTCAATCGGTGAAGCACCGGCGCCGCCGGGCCGCGAGGTTGACCCCCGCCGGCGGCACTTGTAGTTTAGCCCCGATTCACGCGGGAGCACAGCCGTTGGCCAAACGCAGCAGGAAGACACCGGATTTCGAGGCCGCCCTCGACGAACTGGAAAAACTGGTGGAGACCATGGAACAGGGCGACCTCAGCCTGGAGGACTCGCTCAAGCATTTCGAGCGCGGCATACAGCTCACGCGCAGTTGCCAGCAGGCGCTGCGCGAGGCCGAGCAGAAGGTGCAGGTGCTGCTGGAGAAGGACGGCGGCGAGCGCCTGGAAGACTTCACCGGCGACACCGACTGAGCCCGTGCAGGACGACTTCGCGCAACGCTGCCGGCAGCGTGTCGAGGCGGCGCTGGAAACCTTCCTGCCCGCCGCCGACATCCACCCGGCGAGCCTGCACCGGGCCATGCGCTACGCGGTGCTGGACGGCGGCAAGCGGGTGCGGCCGCTGCTGGTGTACGCCGCCGGCCAGGCCTGCGGGGCCCCGGAGCCGGCCCTGGACGCGGCCGCGGCGGCCGTCGAGCTCATCCACGCCTATTCCCTGGTGCACGACGACCTGCCGGCCATGGACGACGATGCCCTGCGGCGCGGCAAGCCCACCTGCCACAAGGCCTTCGGCGAAGCCGGGGCCATCCTGGCCGGCGACGCCCTGCAGGCGCTGGCCTTCCAGGTGCTGGCCGAGGCGCCAATGCCCGATGTAACCGACGCCGCGCGCCTGGCCATGATCGAGACCCTGGCGCGCGCCGCCGGCTCGCGCGGCATGGTCGGCGGCCAGGCCATCGACCTGGCCGCGGTCGGCCGCGAGCTGGACATCGCCGAACTGGAGGACATGCACATCCACAAGACCGGCGCCCTGATCCGCGCCAGCGTGCTGCTCGGCGCCGCCTGCGCGGCAAACCCGGACGCCGGCCGCCGCCGCGCCCTGGACCGCTACGCCAAGGCCGTCGGCCTGGCCTTCCAGGTGCAGGACGACATCCTCGACGTCACCGGCCAGACCGGCGAACTGGGCAAGACCGCCGGCGCCGACCGGGCGCTGGGCAAGCCCACCTACCCTGCCCTGCTGGGGCTGTCCGAGGCCCGCCGGCGGGCGCAGGAACTGAAACAGACGGCCCTGGACGCCCTGGCCGGCTTCGACGACCGCGCCGATGCCCTCCGCTGGCTGTGCACCTACATCGTCGACCGGACGGCCTGACTCCCGGATCACCGGCGCCGTGCCCGAATGTCAGGGCGGAACGAAATAAAAACCTTTTCGTTCCTCCGCGTTCTTCGCGCCTTTGCGTCCGGTTTGGCCACCACCGCCCGCGCAAAGGGCGCCGGCTGGGGTTCGCTTGCGTCCCGGCCCGCCAGCGCCGATAATTCCCCATCGACTGCAGCGCACCTCCGATGACCACGCCTAGCGAATTCTCCCTGCTGGAAAAGATCGACTCCCCCGCCGACCTGCGCGCACTGCCCGAGGCGCGGCTGGGGCTGCTGGCGGCGGAGGCCCGGCATTTCCTGGTCCAGAGCCTGTCGCGCACCGGCGGCCACCTGGCGGCCAACCTGGGCACCATCGAACTCACCCTGGCGCTGCACTACGTGTTCCAGACGCCCGACGACCGGCTGGTGTGGGACGTCGGCCACCAGAGCTACCTGCACAAGATCCTCACCGGGCGCCGCGAGGGCATGGCGATGCTGCGCCAGAAGGGTGGCCCGAGCGGCTTTCCGAGCCGCGCCGAGAGCGAATACGACACCTTCGGCGTCGGCCATTCCAGCACCTCCATCAGCGCCGCCCTGGGCATGGCCATCGCCGCCGCCCGCGCCGGCTCCGACCGCCGCGTGGTGGCGGTCATCGGCGACGGTGCCATGTCGGCCGGCCAGGCCTTCGAGGCCCTCAACCACGCCGGCACCCTGGACGCCAACCTGCTGGTGGTGCTGAACGACAACGAGATGTCCATCTCGCCGGCGGTCGGCGGCCTGTCCAACTACCTGGCGCGGGTGCTGTCCGGGCGCATGTATTCGACCATGCGCGAGGGCAGCAAGAAGGTGCTGCAGCGCATGCCCTCGGTGTGGGAGCTGGCGCGCCGCGCCGAGGAGCACATGAAGGGCATGGTGGTGCCCGGCACCCTGTTCGAGGAACTGGGCTTCAACTACATCGGCCCCATCGACGGCCACGACATCGACGCCCTGCTGCGCACCCTGCGCAACCTGCGCGCGCTCAGGGGCCCGCAGTTGCTGCACGTCGTCACCCGCAAGGGCAGGGGCTACGCGCCGGCCGAATCCAACCCCTGCGACTACCACGGCGTCGGCGCCTTCGACCCCGACACCGGTGAGAAGCAGGCCGGCCAGGGCGGCGCCCCCACCTACACCGCGGTGTTCAGCGACTGGGTCTGCGACATGGCCGAACAGGATCCGCAGCTGGTGGCCATCACCCCGGCCATGCGCGAGGGCTCGGGACTGGTGGCTTTCTCGGAGCGCTTCCCGGAGCGCTATTTCGACGTCGGCATCGCCGAGCAGCACAGCGTGACCCTGGCGGCCGGCATGGCCTGCGAAGGGCTGCGGCCGGTGGTCGCCATCTATTCCACCTTCCTGCAGCGCGGCTACGACCAGCTCATCCACGACGTCGCCCTGCAGAACCTGCCGGTGCTGTTCGCCATCGACCGCGGCGGCCTGGTGGGCAACGACGGCCCCACCCACGCCGGCAGCTTCGATCTCAGCTACCTGCGCTGCATCCCCAACCTGACGGTGATGACGCCGGCCGACGAGAACGAGTGCCGGCAGATGCTCTATACCGGCGCCCGCCTCGACGGCCCGGCGGCGGTGCGCTACCCGCGCGGCAGCGGACCGGGGGTGACCGTGGAGCGCGACATGCAGGCGCTGCCGGTGGGCCGCGGCGAAGTGCGCCGCGAGGGTCACGAGGTGGCGCTGCTGGCCTTCGGCAGCCCGCTGCAGGCGGCGCTGGAGGCGGCTGCCGGACTCGATGCCACGGTCGCCAGCATGCGCTTCGTCAAGCCGCTCGACGAAGCCCTGATCCTCGACCTGGCGGCCCGCCACGAGCTGCTGGTGACGCTGGAGGACAACGCCGCCGAGGGCGGCGCCGGCAGCGCCGTGGCCGAGCTGCTGGCCCGCGAGGGCGTCACGACCCCCTTGATTGTCATGGGAATTCCCGACAGGTTCCTGGAACACGCCAGCCGCGGCGAGCAGCTCGCCGAATGCGGCCTGGATGCCGCCGGCATCCGCGCCCGGGTGCAGCGCGAACGCGCCCGGCGGATTGCCAAACTGCGCGCCGTCGACTAATATCCTACCTTTTCAGTCGGGAATTAACGTGTCCGGGCGCTATACGCTTAAAATAGTCACCGACTTCGCGTCTGCGCATACCCTGCGCGGCTACCCCGGTGCCTGCGCACGCATGCACGGCCACAACTGGAAGGTGGAAGTCGAAGTGGTCGCCCGTGAACTGGACGAGATCGGCATGGGCGTGGACTTCAAGGTCATCAAGCAGGCCACCCGCGAGGTGGCCGGGCGCCTCGACCATCGCTACCTGAACGAACTGGAGCCCTTTACCGACATCAACCCGACGGCGGAGAACATCGCGGCCTATTTCTACCGTGCCCTGTCGGACACCCTGAACAACCATAGCGTCCGCGTCCAGGCGGTGACCCTGTGGGAAACCGAACGCGCCTGCGCCCGCTACGCGGAGGACTGAGCCATGAACAAGGCGGCACTTGCAGAAATGACCAAACACATCGCCGACGTGCAGAGCAGCGCCGATACCCGGCACATCGCCATCGACAAGGTGGGCATCAAGGACATCCGTCACCCGGTGCGGGTCAAGGACCGCTCCGGCGGCGAGCAGCACACCATCGCCAACTTCAACATGTACGTGAACCTGCCGCACAACTTCAAGGGCACGCACATGTCACGCTTCGTCGAGATCCTCAACCTGCACGAGCGCGAGATCGGCGTCGAGTCCTTCAAGGACATGCTGGGCGAGATGACCGACAAGCTGGAGGCCGAGGCCGGCCACATCGAGATGAGCTTCCAGTACTTCATCAACAAGACCGCGCCGGTATCGGGCGTGCAGAGCCTGATGGACTACGAGGTCAGCCTGATCGGCGAGATCCGCGACGGCCGGCCGGAGATGAAGATCAAGGTGGTGGTGCCGGTCACCAGCCTGTGCCCCTGCTCCAAGAAGATCTCGGAGCGCGGCGCCCACAACCAGCGCTCGCACGTGACGGTCACCGCCACCACCCGCGACTTCGTGTGGATCGAGGAACTCATCGAGCTGGTGGAACAGGAAGCGTCCTGCGAACTGTACGGCCTGCTCAAGCGCCCGGACGAGAAATACGTCACCGAACGGGCCTACGACAACCCCAAGTTCGTGGAAGACATGGTCCGCGACGTCGCCGCCCGCCTCAACCGGGACGACCGCATCGCCGCCTACGTGGTGGAGTCCGAGAACTTCGAATCCATCCACAACCACTCGGCCTACGCCCTCATCGAGCGCGACAAGGAAGCCGACGCCACCCCCTGAGGACGCAGTATCGGGACGAAGGGATTTCCCCTTCTTCCGTGGCGTTCGCTGCGCTCACCCCGCCCTACGCGAAATGATCCCAGCCGCCGGCCGGCGGCTGGTGCAGACCGCCGTCCGGCCGCCGGCAGCGGATGCCCGGCTGCGCCTCGACCGTCCCGATGCGGCTCACCCTGACGCCCAGCTCCGCCGCCAGCCCCTC
>JALSRI010000157.1 GCA_026984835.1 Thiohalobacter sp.
CTCGATCTCGATGCCCTCATCGATCACGCCACCGACCGCCTGCGCGGCCTGCGCAGCGCCGACGCCGACCTGTTCCGCAGCTTCCGCAACGCCGAGCGCGACCTGTCCTGCCTGCTGCTGGCCGACCTGTCGCTGTCCACCGACGCCTGGGTCGGCAACGACCGGCGCATCATCGACGTCATCCGCGACAGCCTGTTCCTGTTCTCCGAGGCGCTGACCGCCACCGGCGACCGCTTCGCGCTGTACGGATTCTCCTCGCGGCGCCGCAGCCACGTGCGCTTCCATGTGCTCAAGCAGTTCGACGAAAGCCATTCGGACGCCGTGCGCGGCCGCATCCAGGCCATCCGCCCCGGCTACTACACGCGCATGGGCGCCGCCATCCGCCAGGCCACGCGGCTGCTGGAGGCCGAGCACGCCAGCCAGCGCCTGCTGCTGATCCTGACCGACGGCAAGCCCAACGACCTGGACCGCTACGAGGGCCGCTACGGCATCGAGGATACCCGCCACGCGGTGCAGGAGGCGGTGCAGTGCGGCCTGCACCCGTTTTGCGTCACCATCGACGAGAAGGCGCGCGACTACCTGCCCTACCTGTTCGGCACCACGTCCTGGATGCTGGTGCGCAATGCGCGGGAACTGCCGGACAAGCTGCCGGCGTTGTATGCGCGGTTGACCGGCTAGTCGATGGGGGGTCGTGGTGCAGCGAAGGCGTTCGAACCCGCGCGGCGCTGTCCACCGGACCCCACCAAAACGCCCTAGCCGCCGGCCACGATCAGCTTGCGCAGCCGTCCCACATCGTCGATCAGGATGCGGTCGTCGTGCATGGACAGGTAGCCCTCGCGCCCCAGCCGGGCGAAGGTGCGCGACAGCGTCTCCGGCGTGATCGACAGCCGCGAGGCAATGACGTGCTTGGGCGTGCCCAGTTTCAGTTCGGCGCTGCCGAGGTGGGTGCTGGGAAGCTGGTCGAGCAGGTAGGCGACCACCCGGAAGGTGGCATTGTGCAGGGTCAGGCGGTCGATCTCCCGGATGTGGCCGTGCAGGCGCCGGCTCATCTGCGCCAGGATGGCGAAGCAGGCATCGGTCGACTGGTGCAGGATGTCGCTGTAGATGGCGGCGTCGATGCACAGCACCCGGCTGTCACCGAGGGCGCTGGCGGTGACCGGGTAGGTCCGTTCCTTGGAGAACATCACCGCCTCGGCGAACGTGCCGCCGGGCGATACCAGGTCGATGATCTTTTCGTGGCCGTCGGGCGATACCCGCGCCAGCTTGATCCGGCCGCTGTCGAGCAGGAACAGCTCGTGGGCCGGCTGTTCCTGTTCGAACAGGATCTCGCCCTCCGCCAGCCGCGCCAGCCGGGTATGGTCCAGCACGCGCTCGCTCTGTGGCGCCTCCAACCCGGAGAACAACACGCACTGGCGCAGCCGCGCGTTGGCGAGGTCTCGGTCGTCGGCGACGAGTTGGCTGCGCTGGGGCATGCGGCTGTGTCGGGTTCCGGGAAGCGTCAATATACCAGCATGTCATCGATTTCCAAGGTATTTTTTCAGCCCTTGCCGGCATTGCGCCGCGGTCTGGCGAGCAGCCGCCGCAACTGGCGCAACGTGCGGGTGTTGAGCACGTCCTTCTTCTCCAGCCAGCCGCGCCGCGCCTGGCCGATGCCGAAGCGCAGGTTGTCGAAGTCGGCGATACTGTGGGCGTCGGAGTTCACCGCCACCAGCACGCCTTCCTCGCGCGCCATCTGGCAATGGGTGTCGAGCAGGTCGAGGCGCTCGGGGTGGGCGTTGAGTTCGAGGTAGCAGCCGCGCTGGCGGGCATGATGAATGAGGCGGCCCATGTCGACGTCGTAGGGGGCGCGCCGGTCGATCAGGCGCCCGGTGGGATGCGCCAGCAGGGTGAAATACGGGTTGTCCATGGCGCGCAGGATGCGCCGGGTCTGTTTTGCTCGCGACAGGTCGAAGCTGCTGTGCACCGCGCCCACCACCAGGTCCAGCTTTTCCAGCACAGCATCCGGCAGGTCCAGGCGGCCGTCTTCCAGGATGTCGACCTCGATGCCCTTGAGCAGGGTGATGCCGTGCAGCCTGTCGTTCAGTTGGTCGATGGTCTCGATCTGCGCCAGCAGCCGCTTGCGGTCCAGGCCGTGGGCGACGGTGAGCCGCCTGGAGTGGTCGGTGATGGCGAGATACTCGAAGCCGTGCGCCCTGGCCGCCCGCGCCATCTCCAGGATGGAGGCGTGGCCGTCGGTGGCGCGGCTGTGGGCGTGCAGGTCGCCGCGCAGGTCCGACAGTTTCACCAGATCGGGCAGCAGGCCGGCGCGCGCCGCCTCGATCTCGCCGCGGTTCTCGCGCAGTTCCGGCGGTATCCAGGGCAGGCCGATGGCCTTGAGTACCTTTTTTTCGTCGTCGCCGGCGATACGACTGTCGCCGCGCCACACGCCGTACTCGTTCACCTTGAGGCCGCGCTTCTGGGCGATGCGCCGTACCGCGATGTTGTGGGCGCGGCTGCCGGTGAAATAGTACAGCGCCGCGCCGTAGCTCTCGCGCGGCACCACGCGCAGGTCAACCTGCAGGCCGCTGCCGAGGATCACGGTGGCGCGGGTCGGGCCGCGCGACAGCACGCTGTCCACTTCGTCGTAGCGGGTGAAGGCGCGTGTCACGGCGTCGCCGTTCTTCGCAATGGCCAGGACGTCCAGGTCGCCGACGGTCTCCTTCGCGCGCCGGTAGCTGCCGGCCACCTCGACGCGCTCGACGCCTTTGACGCCTTGCAGGTACTCGACCAGGGGTTCCGCGTATTGCGCGGCTACCGCCAGCTTGAAGCGGCGTGCGGTGTCGGCGTGGGCGTGCAGGGTTTCCAGGATGCGGGCCTCGGTCCTGGCGCCGAAGCCGGGCAGGTCGCGGATGCGGCCGTCGCGGGCGGCGCGTTCGAGCTGCTCGGGGGTGTGGATGTCGAGTTCATGGTAGAGGGCGTGCACGCGCTTGGGCCCCAGGCCCGGAATGCGCAGCAGTTCCGGCAGTTCCGGCGGGAGCTTCTTCTCCAGTTTCTCCAGTGCCCGGCAACGGCCGGTATCGAGGATTTCGTGGATCTTGGCGGCCAGGTCTCTGCCGATGCCCGGCAGGGTGGTCAGGTCCTCGCCTTGTTCCACCAGCTTGCGCACGTCCATGCCCAGTTCGCGCAGGGTGCGCGCGGCGTTGCGGTAGGCGCGGATCCGGAACGGGTTGTCGCCCTCGATCTCGAGCAGATCGGCGATGCGGTCGAAGATGCGGGCGATGTCTTCGTTGTGGACCGGCATGGTGCGTCTCCTTGCGGGTGATCGCCGGACGGCCACCGCCTCATGGCCCGCCGTCCCCCTCGTCCAGATGGACCAGGTGTTCCGCCAGCTCGTCCCGGTGCACATACTGCTCCGGCACCACCTTGCCGCGGACGGAAATGCCCGCGGCGTGCACGCTGTCGGGATCGCCGCTGACCAGCGGATGCCAGTCGAACAAGGGCCTGCCCTGCGCGAGCAGACGGTAGGCGCAGGTGTCCGGCAGCCAGGCCTGTTCCCGCGCCACCTGCGGCGTCACCCGGATGCAGTCCGGCACCAGCAGGGTGCGGTCGTCGTAGCAGGTGCAGCGGCAGGCCTCGCTGTCGTGGAATTCGCACACCACGTTGGTGTAATGCAGTTCACCGCTGTCTTCGTCTTCCAGCTTCAGAAGGCAGCAGCGGCCGCAGCCGTCGCACAGGGCTTCCCACTGGGCGGGCGACATGTCCTCCAGTGCGAGGGTTTCCCAGAAGCGGTCGTCGGTGGTGCTCATGGCGGCGTCGCGGGCTGACACAGGTAGATATCATAGCGCGTCTTCCGGCTTTCGACCGAGACCGAGGGCCGGCGCCCGAGCAGCCAGGCGGCCCGCTTCGGCCGCTTGACCACCACGCGCCGGACGGCGGTGGCCAGCGCAATCTCGAACAGGCGCCCGGAGTCGCGGTCCGGGCCCAGCAGGCGCTGCAGGGTCTGCATCTCCTTCTTGACCAGCACGGTGTCCTTGCCGGCGGGGTACATGGGGTCCAGATAGATCACCTCCGGCCGTTGCTCGGGCGCCAGCTCCGCCAGCCAGTCGGCGGCGTCGGTCGGCTGCAGCGTCATGCGGCGGGCGATGGCGGCCACTTCACTGTCCAGCAGGGCGCGCCGCAGGCCGTCCCCGATGAGCGCGGCCAGCACCGGCGACCGTTCGCACAGCGTCACCTCGCTGCCCAGGCTGGCCAGCACGAAGGCGTCGCGGGCCAGGCCGGCGGTGGCGTCGAGGATGCGCGGGCTGCGGCCACGCTGCATGCCCACGGCGCGCGCCAGCGGCTGGCCGCGGCCGCCGCCGAAGCGGCGCCGGTGGCCCAGCGCGCCGCCGACGAAGTCGACGTACACGGGACCCTGGCGGCTGCAGCGCGCTTCCAGTTGCAGCCGCTGCGGGGTCAGCACCAGCCGCCAGTCGGCGCTCGGCTGCGCCGCGCAGGTGGGCAGGCCGTAGCGCCGGGCGAGCCGATCGAGCTCGGGTTCCTGCCCGGGCTGGGCGTGCAGACAGACGGCTTGCCGTGGGGCGGTTTCCATGGGGACATTCTACCGCCTCCGTTCGCGTCGGCGTCATGCCTGCGGGTCGCCACAGGGGTGTTCGTTGCGCTTCATCCAGCGCATCATCAGGCGCTGGCCGCCTTCGCGCAGCCGCTCCAGGGTGCCTTCGCGCGGGGTTTCGTGACGCAGCAGGATGAGGGTCAGGTCGTCCTCGAAGCGGTCGCCGCCGTTGCTCCGGACCAGGGCGTCGACCAGTGCCCGGTAGAAGCCGGGCAGGTCGTCGGCCTCGATGCCATCGAGCAGGTCGATGACACCCTCGAAGCCGAGTCGTCCGCCTTCGGGCCGGCAGATGTCGATCAGGGCGTCGGAAAACAACAGCAGCCATTCGTCGCCACGCAGGCGGATTTCGTTCTGGTAGTAGGCGGTGTCGCCCAGTATGCCGACCGGCGGCCCGGCGCAGCACTCGGGCAGCCTGCTCCAGCGGCCTTCGCCGCCCTTCATGAGCATGAAGGGGTGGCCGGCGCTGGCGTAGTTCCAGCTCCGGTCCCAGTGGTTGTAGGTGGCGGCGGCGACGGTGGCGAAGTTGCCGTTGCCCTCGCTGGCGAGGATGCGACGGTTCAGGTGATCGAGGATGGCGCTGTTGTCGAGTTCCGTCATGAGCCGGTGCAGCGGTTCCTGCAGTCGCGACGAGATGGCGGCGGCGGCCTGGCCGTGGCCGGCCACGTCGATGAGCAGGAACTTGCTGAACACACCGTGATCGCACACGGTGACGTGGTAGATGTCGCCGCCAGCCTCGCTGTCCGCACAGGGCACCGACAGCAGGAAGCCCTCCAGGCCGGGCAGGGTGAAGGGTTCCAGCACCAGCCGGTTGCCGCCCCAGACGACGTTGCAGGACCAGGGCTCGGGGTGGCTGTCCGGCGGCTGTTTCCAGTTCAGGGAGCGCATGCAGACAAAGACCCCGCGGCCGGCCGGGGGTTCCGGCCGGCCGCCCCGGGGGCGCCGGCGCCGAGCGTCAGGATTCCGGCAGGGCTTCCGCCCAGTAGACGGTATCCTCGCTGTTTTCCGTGAGTTCCTCGGCCTTGCGGACCGCCTCGCGGTAGGTCATCACCTGGTCGGTGTTCCGGCCTGCCCTGAACTCGCGCTTGTGGCGCCAGGCAATGATGTAGCCGGGTTCATCGGGACGGTGTGGTTCGATTCCAGCAGGCATGGCTACCTCCCATTGTCGATCGATTCATGGTTGACAAGTCGACCCTCGTTTGACTCGAGGGTTTCCAGACAATAGGCGCTGTTTGCCGGAAATAAACCTTGGTCCGCACATGTTTTTTCCATACATGCCTGTCTCTTGCGGTGCACCTTAAACCTTGAAATAGGCAGGGTTATGTGCTTTCTTCCTGATTGCTGGTAACGATTGAAGGTCTGCGTCGTGCCCAGCGGGAGACCAGAAGGGGGA
This sequence comes from Thiohalobacter sp., assembly GCA_026984835.1. GTDB lineage: Bacteria > Pseudomonadota > Gammaproteobacteria > DSM-19610 > DSM-19610 > JALSRI01. Next base: position 5,979 of record JALSRI010000157.1, read on the forward strand.
TTACAACGGATACCAAAGAGCGCGTACATTTCAACAGCCCTGAGCCGGGTTCCAGGTTGACCCGGAGCATGTTGCCTATTGGCACGCCGATTCCATGGGATTTGTACAGCCGCGCTGGGAGAATCGTTTTTCGCAAGGGGTTCGTCATCCACAGCGCCGCCAATATCGAGCGGCTGCTGTCGATGGATCTCCATGTCGGTTTTCCTGCCGCCGGGCACGCGGATGACCATGCCCGCGCTACGAAGCAGAAGAGTGCGGCCGAACTGCTGGCCCACTCTCGGGTGGGACCGCTGCGCACCATGGAGCAGTTCGCGGACCAGATCACCGACTGCTTCGCAGGTGTCCGTCTTGGCCATACCTCGGCCGGCGAAGAGCTGCGGCGGATCATCGCTGCCGCCCGGGATTTCTATCGACGCCACCCGGATACCTGTGTCGCCGCCGTTCATTTCAATCACGGCCGCAGCTACCAGGCCCTGCAACCCTTGTACTCCCTGTTCCTGGCACTGCTGGTTGCGGGTACTCTCGAGTGGGATGAGGCGCGCAGTGCAGTGCTGGCGGGTGTGGCGCTGACTGCCAACATCGGCCTGTCGGAAGTCTATGACGAATGGGTGAGTCAACCGGGCCGGCTGGATGTCGCGCAGGATCGGCTGCGCCTGCAGCATCCGCGGCGATCCGTGGAACGGTTGCAGGATGCGGGCGTGTCCGATCCCGACTGGTTGCGTGCGGTATTGCAACATCATGAATGGTGTGACGGAAGCGGCTACCCGGAGGGGCTGGTGGCAGACGAGATATCGCAGGAAGCCCTCATCGTGGGGCTGGTCGAGCGCTACCTGTCCTGTATTCTGCCGCGTCGTGGCAGGCAGTCGGTGTTGCCGGGAGAAGCACTGAAATGGATCTACGACGATGCCGGGAAACACGGCATCCGCAACATTTCCCCGTTCATAAAGGCGCTGGGCGTCAATCCGCCGGGAACGGCGGTCATCCTGGCCAATGGAGAAATCGCCGTCGTCAAACGGCGCGGAGTGGAGCAGGATGCGATGCATCCAGTAGTGGTCAGCGTCAGGCTGCAGGGCGGGAAATATCTGGACACCCAGCCACAACGTGACACGCGCGAGCCGCCTTACTGCATCCGGCAAGCCTATTTGCCCGGCAAGGGCGAGATCAATCCGGCTCTGATGGTGAGGTCGTGGCGCTGAAGGCAGGTTCTTGAACCGGGTGCCGTGAGACATGGAAATATCCGCATTCTGGTTCTTTGCGGTGCTCGAGGCGCTGGTACTCGCCCTAGCCTACGGCGCCTATCTCCACTGGCGCCTGGGGCGGGCGAAGGATGGGTGGCATGCCGACGCCGGGGTATCTGCGGACGCCTGCCCTGCCCCTCTGCAGGAACAGCTACGGCAGACCGAAGCCGCCCTGTCGGCGCTGGGGGAGCCCGGAGTGGACGAGGCCGGTTCTCGAAGGCGTCACCTGCTGGAGACGCGCCTTGCTTTCCTGCGGGCGGAACGCAAGGCGGCGGAAGCCGCCGCGGCCGGAGAGAACGGGTTCTGGGATGAGCTCGAGCAAGGTCTCGCGCCTTTCCTTGCGGCCGGGGAAAAGGACTCGCTGCTGGTACAGTCCCTGCGAACGCAGCTCCTCGCCTGCGAGAAACGCCTGTCCAATCTGGAGCGGTTCAAGGAACTGTTCTTCGAACTCAAGGGTCAGCTGGCGGATAGCCGGACGCTGGGGGAACAGCTGCAGATGGAGGTTGCCAAGGCGGTCCCCGCCAGTGAACAGTCTCCCGAACTGAAGAATCTGCTGGACGGACTCAGGAGTGAGAACGAGCGCCTCAGCCAGCAGTTGGAGTACGTCGACGAAGCTTTCAGCGATATCCTGCGCCGGGCGCACGAGCAGGTCGACGTGGATGAGGCGGGGGTTGCCGCATCCATATCCGGCATCGATCAGGGCGTGGAGCGCATCCGGGGAGTGATCCAGGCGCAGCAACGCAGGATCAGCGGGCTTGCCACCCTCATTTCCGAGAAGGACATGGAGTTGGAACAGAAGCGGGGTTTGGAATCTCTGCTTGGCGAGGTCCGCGAGGCCAATGAGGAACTCACTTCCATCATTACCGTCCTCGAGGAGGAAAACGAATTCCTGCAGGTGCAGATTTCCATGCTGCTCAAGCAGGAGCTGGAAAAGGAGGCGGAGCGTGAGCGCACGCTGGAAGAAACACGGCAGGCCCGGGCCGAGCAGGAGGCCGCCTATGCGGAACTGTCGAAGCGTTTCGCCGCCATGGAGAAGGAATACCTGCTGGTATTCGAAGAAAACCGCAGGCTGAAGGGCGACTGACGCCCGCGCGACCGGTCCGGTTGCGGGGCTGGCCTGTTAGAATAGTCCCATGGACGTATCCCGTATCATCGACCCACTGAACGACGCCCAGCGCGAGGCGGTGACCGCTTCCCAGGAGCCGCTGCTGGTGCTGGCCGGCGCCGGCAGCGGCAAGACCCGCGTGCTGGTGCACCGGGTGGCCTGGCTGATCCAGGTCGAGGGCCTGTCGCCCTGGGGCGTGCTGGCCGTCACCTTCACCAACAAGGCGGCCGGCGAGATGCGTTCGCGCATCGAGCAGCTCATCGAGCTGCCGGCGCGCGGCATGTGGGTGGGCACCTTCCACGGCCTGGCGCACCGGCTGCTGCGCGCCCACTGGCAGGAGGCCGGCCTGCCGCAGGGTTTCCAGATCCTGGATTCCGACGACCAGTACCGGGTGGTGCGGCGCGTCATGAAGGCGCTGGAGCTGGACGAGGCACGCTGGCCGCCGCGCCAGATGCAGTGGTTCATCAATGCCCGCAAGGACGAGGGCCTGCGGCCGCAACACATCGAGCACAAAGGCGATCCACAGCTGCGCCAGCAGCTCGCCGTCTACCAGGCCTACGAGGACGCCTGCCAGCGCGCCGGCCTGGTCGACTTCGCGGAACTGCTGCTGCGCGCCCATGAACTCTGGCTCCGGCATCCCGACGTGCTGGACCATTACCGGCAGCGCTTCGGCCACATCCTGGTCGACGAGTTCCAGGACACCAATACCATCCAGTACGCCTGGCTGCGGCTGCTGGCGGGCGGCGGTGGCCGCATCACCATCGTCGGTGACGACGACCAGTCCATCTACGGCTGGCGCGGCGCGCGCATCGAGAATCTCAGGCGCTTCACGGACGACTTCCCGGGCGCCCGCACCCTGCGCCTGGAGCAGAACTACCGTTCCACCGCCGTCATCCTCAAGGCGGCCAACGCGCTCATCGCCCACAACGACGGCCGCCTGGGCAAGAACCTCTGGACGGCCGGCGAGGACGGCGAGCCCATCCAGCTCTACTGCGCCTTCAACGAACAGGACGAGGCCCGCTTCGTCATCGAACGTATCCAGGAACAGGTGGAGGCGGGTGGCGCCCGCAGCGACATGGCCATCCTGTACCGCTCCAACGCCCAGTCGCGGGTGTTCGAGGAACGCCTTCTGCAGGCTGGCATTCCCTACCGCGTCTATGGCGGTCAGCGCTTCTTCGAACGCCAGGAGATCAAGGACGCGCTGGCCTACCTGCGCCTGTGCCAGAACCGCGACGACGACGCCTCCTTCGACCGCGTCGTCAACCAGCCGCCGCGTGGCATCGGCCAGCGCACGGTGGATGCGCTGCGAGACCAGTCGCGCCTGGATGGCAGTTCACTGTGGATGGCGGCGCAGGCCATCGTCCAGGCCGGTTCGCTGAACGCGCGCGCCTGCAATGCGCTGGCGGCCTTCGGGCAGCGTATCGAGTCCATGGCGCAGGCCATCGAGGATCTGCCGCTGGCCGAGCAGGTCGAGCACGTCATCGCCCACAGCGGGCTGCGCGAACACTACCGCAAGGAAAAAGGCGAAAAGGGCCAGGCGCGCATCGAGAACCTGGAGGAACTGGTCAACGCCGCGGCCGGCTACGAGCCGGAAGAGGACGAGGATGGGCTCGACCCGCTGTCGTCGTTCCTGTCGCACGCGGCGCTGGAGGCCGGCGAGGGCCAGGCCGACGCCTGGGAGGACTGCGTGCAGCTCATGACCCTGCACTCGGCCAAGGGCCTGGAGTTCGAGCAGGTGTTCCTGTGCGGTCTGGAGGAGGGCCTGTTCCCGCACCGCATGTCGGTCGAGGAACCGGGCCGGCTGGAGGAGGAGCGGCGCCTGTGCTACGTCGGCATCACCCGCGCCCGCCGCCGGCTGGTGGTCAGCTACGCCGAGCAGCGCCGGCTGTACGGCAGCGAGAGCTATTGCGTGCCATCACGCTTCCTGCGGGAGATTCCGTCGGAGCTGATCGAAGAACTGCGTCCGCGCCTTCAGGTCAGTCGGCCGCTGGCGTCCGCGGCGGGCTTCTCCGCGCCGGGGTCCGCCAGCGAGTACCGCCTCGGTCAGCGCGTGCAGCATGCGAAGTTCGGCGAGGGCGTGGTGCTGAACTATGAAGGCCAGGGCAGCCACGCCCGGGTTCAGGTCAATTTCGAAGCCGTCGGTCCGAAGTGGCTGGTGGTGGCGTATGCGAATCTGACGACGCCGTTGTGACGGTGCGGGGACTTCGCCTGGTTCGAGAGGGGGGCTACACTGTTCCGCTTCGTTTGTGCGGCGGACGCCGGACGGTCATGGTGGGGTG
>JALSRI010000158.1 GCA_026984835.1 Thiohalobacter sp.
TCTTTCTCGCGGTCCTCTGTAGTTTTTTTGTTTCTGTGTTATTGCGATGTATCTTATCTAGTATTGATAGATACTCTTGTTCTGTTGCGTTGTACATTCAGAATCTAATCCTATTGCGTATAACGTTTCGCCTCAGCAGCCGCCGAAGGAGCGCCAGCGACGAAGGCGGTCGGCTGGAGGCGTTTGTTAGGGCTCATTTTCAAAGAATTTCTTGCCCCGCTCAAAAACAGATCGGGCCAACTGTTCATTACCAGCCATATCAGCGATAGCAATGGTCGTAAGTATTCCAAATGAATTAGCAGTATCTAGCGCGTCTTTTTTCTCTTCATCCGTATGATTCGGGGTGATTGAATCTGCAGTATTCTGTCGCACCGCCTGATAAAACCCACTGTGTGTAAAGCTATTCATTGTTTTCCACGAAGTTTCTTTCACGTGGGACAAGGTACCACCATTAAAAGCTTCATGTGTTTCAAGATCCGCAATCAGCTCTCCAATCGTTTTTATCTTATCGCTCTTGAACTGTTCGACTTCTTTATCCGAAGCCGAATACATTAACCATACGCCGCGCACATAGGCTTCGAACAGCAATCTAACTAAAGCGGCAGCAGAGCCGGATAGAGACTTGGCTGTAAGGAGCACTATCGCCTTTTGATGTTCCAGCGCAGTCGCGAGGCAACCTGCAGCCAGCCTAATTCGATCCTTCGACGGTACCTCTAGCCCATCAATAGACGAATCAATCCATTGGATTAGCTGCTCTGATTGCTGTATTTCTTGTGCGATATTCATTGAGCCCTAACGACCAAGCTGTGCGGCGCAAACGAAGCGCAGCGTAGTTTGCGTCCGAACGAGCGCCTTGTTATGCGATACCAGACTTGGAAATAAGAACACTAAGCACACCATTCAAATAATAAAATAGCGCAATATATGAAACGACAAGAAAAATGCCAGGCTTAGATATCACAAGCTCTCTAAGTATACGCATTCTATGTTCCTGTGATTTATTCCGAAGAAACTCGATTGTTGACATGTAGTCTACTTTAGGCCAAATAGCGGCTCCTGCCGGAAACACGATAGCTTGTAACCCGTAGAAAAATGATTGCACGAGTAAAATAATGAACAAGAGAACAAACGGAATCCCATGTATCCACCCTGATTGAGCGCTTGCGTACTTTGCTAATCCCATCGCTAATGTCGCAGCTCCTAAATATGACAGCAGTTTGAAATTCGCCTCTATAATTTCCTTGGAAATCAGAAGTATTATTAATCGATTGATGGCTTCCATAGTTTCAACTAATTTCACGCATAACTACTGATTATCAAGCACGCGCCGCATAACACGAAACACCTGGCACATGCGGGTTAGTACGCCGAATCGGGCGATAGTGCGGCGGCTGCGGGTTATCATGCCTGTTCCTCTTTGGTCATCCGTTTGGCAGGCGGCTGTTTCCTCAACCGTTTAGCGGTTTTTACCCATCTTGTCAATATTGAACGGCGCCTGCGCGGATATTGGCGATTTTCCGGCTTGACTGGCGGGTGCGGTTTAACACGCCGGTTTGCGTTGTAAGACGGGCGCTACAAGATATTGATTGAACTGGGTGAATCGGATATTGCGTGGATATATTTTCACTTATACAAGCAGGATTCTTGACTCTGGATTCTGGTTGGATTTCAATACTACTGTCTATAAACACAGTATGGAGGATTTCGCCATGGCGGGCAAGCGCCTGATGGACCAGGTGCGCGACAGGATTCGCACCCTGCATTACAGCCGGAAGACGGAACATTCCTATAGCTACTGGATTCGCTCCTTCATCCGCTTTCATGGATACGCTCACCCTTCCAGCCTGGGAGCCCGGGATGTCGCCCGGTTTCTGACCTGGCTGGCCGTCGAACGGCGCGTCTCTGCGGCGACGCAGAATCAGGCGTTCAATGCCATCCTTTTCCTTTACAAGCGCGTCCTGGACCTGCCCCTGGGGAAGATCGAGGGTGTGGAGCGGGCGAAGCGGGGCCGGCGGCTGCCGGTGGTTTTCGAGCGGCGCGAGATGGCTGCCGTGCTGGGTGGCATGAAGCTGCCTTATCTGTTGATGGCTTCGCTGATGTACGGGAGCGGGCTGCGGACGATGGAGACGTTGCGGTTGCGCCTGAAGGATATCGACTTCGACCGGCGTTGCATCATGGTGCGGGCAGGCAAGGGAGACAAGGATCGGGTCACGGTGCTGCCCGACACGCTGATCCCGGATATCGAGCGGGCCATGGAGCGGGTGCGGATTCTGCACGAGGAGGATCTGGCCGCGGGCTTTGGTGAGGTATCGTTGCCCTATGCCCTTGCGCGCAAGTACCCGGGCGAGTCCAGAAGTCTGCACTGGCAGTTTCTGTTCGCCGCCGACCGGCGCTCCGTCGATCCGCGCTCCGGGCGGGAGAAGCGCCATCATGTTTTCGAGAGCACCCTGCAGCGGGCGGTGAAGCAGGCGGTCCGGGCGGCGGGCATCCGCAAGATGGCGTCATGCCATACCTTCCGGCATTCCTTTGCGACGCATCTGCTGGAGGACGGGTACGACATCCGTACCGTTCAGGAGTTGCTGGGGCACAAGGATGTGAAGACGACGCAGATTTACACCCATGTGCTGAACAGGGGCGGGGGTGCGGTGAGGAGTCCGCTGGGTGGGTTGTAGGGGGGGCGCCTGGGGTTCGTCGCGGGCGGCGTTCAGCCGGCGAGGATCACCGAGAAGAAGCTGGCCCAGGCCATGGCGACCAGGACGACGACGATGAACATGGGAAAGCCTTGAAATGTGAACACTTTTCTTTACCGTCCAGCGTGTTGAATATTAGCGGTATCTTATCCTATTCGTCTTCGTCCTTCAATTCCGGCTTGCGCGGAATGCGCGGGTCGTCGTCGTCCATGAGGATGCGGTGGGCGGGGCCTTCCAGGTCTTCGTACTGGCCGCTGCGGATGGCCCACAGGAAGACGGCGATGGCGATGCCCATGACGAGCAGGCTGATGGGGATGAGAAGGTAGAGAATGCTCATGGCTGGGCCCTGGGGTGGTTGGGGGTATTTTAGACCACAAAGGCGCGCAAAGGCGCTCGAAGGAAAAAAACCGCGAGGTGAAAAGACGGCAACCGCGAGGGACGCGAAGGGAAAACAGTCATACCATTCATTCCTTCGCGTCCTTCGCGTCCTTCGCGGTTCTATTTTTCCGCTCTTCCTTCGTGCGCCTTCGTGCGCCTTTGTGGTTCTCCCCACCTCACCCCCGCCGCAGCCGCAACGCGTTGAGCACCACGACCAGGGAGCTGGTGGACATGCCGAGGGCGGCCATCCAGGGGGCGACCCAGCCGGCGGCGGCCAGGGGCACGGCGACGGCGTTGTAGACCACGGCCCAGGCCAGGTTCTGGCGGATGATTCCGAGGCTGCGGCGCGCCATGCGCACGGCGTCGGCCAGGTGCGGCAGCCGTTCCGAGAGCAGGATCATGTCGGCGCTGGCGTGGGCGAGCTGGGTGCCGCCGCCCATGGCCAGGGAGACCTGGGCGCCGGCCAGCACCGGGGCGTCGTTGACGCCGTCGCCGACCATGGCGACCACGGCGCCACCCTGCTGCAGTTCGCGGATGCGGGCCAGCTTGTCGTCGGGGGTGCAGCGCGAGCGACTGTGCTCGATACCCAGTTGGCGCGCCACCCCGGCCACCGCCGCGTCGCCGTCGCCGGACAGCAGTTCCACTTCCAGGCCCTGAGCGCGCAGGACGGCGATGGCGTCCGCCGCACCGTCGCGGATGCGGTCGGCGAACGACAGCGCCGCCAGCCAGCCGTTCTCGTCGCCGAGCCAGACGCGGGTGTGGCCCGGTTCGTCGGCCAGCGCCGGCAGCGCCTGGCCATGCGCTTCGGCGACGTACGACGCCGTGCCGATGCGGTAGCGGCGGCCCTCGATGCGGCCTTCCAGCCCCTGCCCCGCCACCGCCGTCACGCCCGCCGCGCGCGGCGCGTCCGGGCAGGCACAAGCCAGGGCGCGGGCGACGGGGTGTTCGGAGGACCGTTCCAGGGAGGCCGCCAGGCAGCGCACCCGCGCTTCCGGCTGGTCGCCCAGCAGCGTCACGGCCTCCAGCCGCAGGCGTCCCTCGGTGAGGGTGCCGGTCTTGTCGAAGATCATGTGGGTGGCGCGCGCCAGGGTCTCCAGGGCGTGGCCGCGGGTGGTGAGCACGCCCAGCCGGGTGAGCGCGCCGGTGGCGGCGGTGAGCGCCGCGGGCGTGGCCAGCGACAGGGCGCAGGGGCAGGTCACCACCAGCACCGACAGGGTGATGGCGAAGGCGTGCGCGGGGTCGGCCTGCCACCAGTACAGGGCCACGCCGGCGGCCAGCGCCAGCAGCGCCAGCACGAACCCGCCGGCCACGCGGTCGGCCAGCTTCGCCACCGAGGGTTTCTCGGTCTGGGCGCGGTCGAGCAGGCGCAGGATGGACGACAGCACGGTCTCCTCGCCGACCTTCTCCACCTGCATGACCAGCGGGCTGTCGGTGTTGACCGTGCCGCCCACCAGCGCCGCGCCGGGGCCGCGCGGCAGCGGCAGGCTCTCGCCGGTGAGCAGCGACTCGTCGACCGCGCTTTCGCCTTCCAGCACCCGGCCGTCCGCCGGGATGCTCTCGCCGGGACGCACCAGCACGCGGTCGCCGGGGCCGAGCTCGGCCACCGGCACGCGTTCCTCGCCGGCGTCGGTGAACCGCGTGGCGGTGGCCGGCAGCAGCCGCACCAGTTCCTCGGCGGCCTGGCCGGCGCGGTGGCGGGCGCCCATTTCCAGGAAGCGGCCGGTCAGCAGGAAGAAGGTGAACATGGTCACCGAGTCGAAGTAGATCTCGCCCTCGCCCGTGATCGTATGCCAGGCGCTGGCGGCGAAGGCGGCGCCGATGGCCAGCGCCACCGGCACGTCCATGCCGGCCTGGCGGCGCTTGAGGTCGCGCCAGGCGCTCACGAAGAAGGGCTGCGCCGAATAGACCACCACGGGCGCGGCGATGAGCAGGCTGACCCAGCGCAGGAAGTTGCGCAGGCCGGCGTCCATGCCTTCGTAGGCGCCGCCGTACAGCGCCACCGCCAGCATCATGACCTGCGCCATGCCCAGCGCGGCCACCGCCAGGCGGCGCAGGGCGCGGCGGCGCTCTTCCTTGTAGAGCTGTTCCTGGCGGCCGGGGTCGAAGGGGTGGGCGTGGTAGCCGATGGCGCGGATGGCTTCCAGGATGTCGCTGAGCTTGATGCGGCTGTTGTCCCACACCAGGCGCGCGCGGTGGGTGGCGTAGTTGACCTGGAACTCCAGTACGCCGGGCAGGCTCTTAACGTGGCGTTCGTTCAACCATACGCAGGCGGCGCACTGGATGCCTTCCAGGATCAGGGCCGCCTCGCGCCTGTCGCCCGCTTCCACGCGCACGAAGCTGGCCTGCAAATCGTCGCGGTCGTAGAGGCGCATGTCGGCCAGTTCTTCCGGCACCAGTTCCTCGCCGCGCGACGCGGGCGCGGTGCGGTGGCGGTAGAAGTCGGCAAGGCCGCCCTCGACGATGGCGCGCGCCACCGCCTGGCAGCCGCGGCAGCACATGGGGCGCTTCTCGCCGTCGATGTCGACGTCGAGCTCGACGCCGGGCGGCACGGGCAGGCCGCAGTGGAAGCAGGGGGTGTTGTCGTCTCGTGTCGTCAAGGCGCAGGGGCGATGGACGTGCGGGCATGGACTTCGTGGAGCTGGTCGCCGCGGCGGATCTGCAGCACCAGCACCCAGACGCCGGGTTCGGGCAATACGATACCGGCCTCGTAGACGCCGGGTTCCGTCTCGTCCAGCCGGAAGGGCCGGTCGAGGCGGCTGTCGGCGGGCCGCTCGAACACGCCGCCCACCTCGGCGAAGCGCACCGGCGCGCCGTCGCGCTCCAGCACCCGGACCCGGAACCGTGAGGGCTGGCCGGCGTGCGCCTCGCCCACCCAGCCCTTGGCCACCTGCCAGCCGCGTTCCCGCTGGCGCTCCACCTGTTCCAGGTAGCGGTTGTAGAGGGCCTCCTTCTTCTGGTATTCGCGGCTCACCACGCCGGGGAACACCGACTTCACCGGGTGCGTATCGGTGGCATCGGGCAGCAGCAGGTCGGCCACCGGCCTGGGCAGGCCCTTCTGCGACACCACCACGAACACGCCGTCGAAGGCGAACAGGAAGACGAAGAAGATGACGATGGCGGCCGGCCCCCAGTGGAACCAGCGCCGTTCGCCGTCGGCGCGGCGCTGCTCGCGGGCGCTGCTGACGATACCCAGCAGGTAGGCGGTCACCGACAGCACCGCCACGTACATGGCCAGCACGTCGGCGCCCGGCCACTGCAGGAGGCTGTAGGCCAGCACCCCGCCCAGCGCCAGCAGCGCCACCACCACCGCCGCCTGCTTGCCGTTCATCGGCGTCAGGCGGTACAGCAGCAGGAACACCAGCACTTCGAGGCCGGCGCCCAGCGGCAGGGCGAGCAGGGACTGCAGCATCAGTGTTCCGCGCCGGGCAGGTAGAAGGTGGCCGGGGCGCTGACCATGCCGATCTCCGGCTTCTCCTGCGGAATGGCGTCGAACAGGAAGGCGCGCGAGCCCTTGTGGCGGTGGTGCGGCTTTACGCGCACCCGCGCCAGCACCTTGAGGCTGCGCTGCGGCGGCAGCCGCACCGAGTCGAACTTGCCGAGGTCGAGTTCGCCGCCCGCCAGGCCGTGCATCATGATGGCGACCTGGAGCGGCTCATTGGTCTTGTTGGCCAGGTGCAGCTCGTAGCTGTTCTGGATGCGGCCATCGGACAGGCGCACGAACAGCGGCTGGCGCACCTGGATGACGGCCAGCTCCAGCGGCGCCTGGTGGCCGACGCTCCAGGCCAGGGCGGCGATGGCGGCCAGCAGCACCAGGCCGTAGCCCAGGGTGCGCGGCTTGAAGACGCGGCTCTTCTTGCCGGCCAGCTCGTTCTGCGAGGTGTAGCGGATCAGGCCGCGCTCCCAGCCCAGCGAATCCATGATGGTGTCGCAGGCATCGATGCACAGCGCGCAGGTGATGCACTGCACCTGCAGCCCGTTGCGGATGTCGATGCCGGTCGGACACACCTGCACGCAGTAGCCGCAGTCGATGCAGTCGCCGACGCCGGCCGCGCGGCGCTGCTCGCGGGTCTTGAGCTCGCGGGTGATCTTGTGGCGGCCGCGCCCGCCCTCGCCGCGTTTCTCATCGTAGGCGACGATGCGAGTGTCGGCGTCGAACATGACCGACTGAAAGCGCGCGTAGGGGCACATGTAGGTGCACACCTGTTCGCGCGCCAGGCCCGCCATGACATAGGTGGTCGCGGTCAGGAACAGGGCGGTGGCATAGGCCGGGAACGGCGCCTTGCCGGTGAAGAAGGCCGCCACCAGGTCCGGGGCGTTGCCCCAGTAGAGGACGAAGGTCAGCCCGGTCCAGAATGCCACCAGCAGCCACAGCAGGTGGGTGGCGGTCTTGCGCAGGATCTTGCCGGCGCTCCAGGGCGCGCGGTCCAGGCGCATGCGCGCCACCCGGTCGCCCTGCACCAGGCGCTCGATGAGCAGGTAGACGTCGGTCCACAGGGTCTGGAAACAGAAATAGCCGCAGAACACGCGCCCGGCGATGGTGGTGACGAAGAACAGCAGCAGGGCGCCGACCATGAGCAGGCCGGCCAGCCAGAACAGGTCCTGGGCGTGCACCACCAGGTCGAAGAGATAGAAGCGGCGGCCGGGCAGGTCGAACAGGATGGCCTGGTCGGGGCCGACGCCGCGCTCCCAGCGCAGCCAGGGCAGCAGAAAGTAGACGCCGTAGGCCAGCGTCAGGATGCCCCACTTGAGGGCGCGGAAGCGGCCCTTGACCGAGCGCGGGTAGATCGGGATCCGGGCCTGGTACAGGACCTCGGCTCCGGAGTCGGACGCGTTCACGGTCTACGTCCTGCGGCGCTGGAGGGCGTGCGGCGCAGGGGCGGCTACTGCCCGCCCCCGAGTTCGTGCACGTACACGGTGAGCAGCTTGATCTGGGCCGGGTCCAGGCGGTCGGACCAGGCCGGCATGCGGCGCTGCACGCCCTTCTCGATCACCCGGCGCACGGCGGCGTGCCTGGCCTCGGCGGTCCGGGCGCCGGGCACGTCGGCGATGGTCCAGATCCGGTCGGTGAGGTTGGCCGAGCCCTGCGACTTGAGGCCGGTGGCGGCGTGGGTGTGGCAGTAGTAGCAGCCGCCCACCTCGGTCTGGAACACCTGCTGGCCGCGCGCCGCGGCGGCGCCGTCCACGTCGTGGCCGGACAGGCTCAGCACGTAGTCGGCGACGTCGTCGATCTGCTGGTCCGACAGCGCCTCGCCGAAGGCCGGCATGAAGCCGTAACGGCCGTGGGTGATGGTCTGGTGGATGTCCTGCGGGGTGCCGCCCCACAGCCAGTCGTCGTCGGCCAGGTTGGGGAACAGGCCGATGACGCCGGTGCCGCCGGCGCCGTGGCAGGGTGCGCAGTTGTCGCCGAACACGCCCTTGGCGTAGGAGCGCGTGAAGGCCATGAGCTCGGCATCGCCGAGGATCTCGGCGAATCCGGCCTTGTCGATGCGGTCGAGGTATTTACGCGTCAGCTGCGCCTCCTCGCCTTCCTGCATTTCCTTGAGCAGCAGCGCGCGGGTGTTCCAGTGCGTGGTCATCTTCTTGCCGTCGCTGTCGACGAAGGTGACGTCGTTCATGACGCCGGTGGTATAACCGGTGCCCACCGGCCAGGCCGGGTAGAAGATCCAGTACACGACGGCGAACAGCACCGTGCCGTAGAAGGCCCACAGCCACCAGGCCGGCAGGGGGTTGTTGAACTCCTGCAGGTCGCCGTCCCAGGCGTGGCCCGTCGTCTGCACCGCGCCCTGCGTCTTAGCTTTTTCTTCGCTCATCTTCCTCTACCTCGCCGTCTCGTCCGGCGTCCGAATCTTCGTCGTCGAAGGGCATGTACTTGTAGGACTCCAGCCGCTGTCCCCGCGCCTTGCCCGTGTAGACATAAATCAATATTCCGCAGAAGGCTACGAAGAACAGCAGCAGCGCCACGATCTTGCTGTTCTCGAAACGGGTAAACCAGAGAAACCACTCAGGCATACCGGCGCCCTCCCCGTCCCGCCGCGCGGCGGCCGCTAGCGGAACTCAGTGAAATAGCCTTCGTTGTACTTGCTGAAATCGACCATGGTGCCGAGCACCTGCAGATAGGCCACCAGCGCGTCCATCTCGGTGACGCGCGAACGCTGGCCGTCGTAGTCGTTGTCCAGCGCCTGCTTCATCAGGTTCTCTTCGGCGTTGAGGATATCCAGCTTGTCGGCCACCTCGGCGCCGAACTCGGCGACGTTGCGGTCATACTCTTCCTGGGTCTCCGAGTAGGGCACGCCGGTCTTTTTGAGCGCGCGCATGCGCTCGGCGATGTCGGAATAGTCCAGGTCCGTCTCAAGCAGCCAGGGGTAGTTCGGCATGATGGACTGCGGCACCACGCTGCGCGGGTTCAGCAGGTGGGCGACGTGCCACTCGTTGGAGTACTTGCCGCCGACGCGCGCCAGGTCGGGGCCGGTGCGCTTGGAGCCCCACTGGAAGGGATGGTCGTACTTGGACTCGGCCGCCAGCGAGTAGTGGCCGTAGCGCAGCCACTCGTCGCGGAACGGCCGGATCATCTGCGAGTGGCACAGGTAGCAGCCCTCGCGCTGGTAGATGTCGCGGCCGCGCAGCTCCAGCGGCGAGTAGGGGCGCACGCCCTCGACCTTCTCCACCGTGGTGTTGATGTAGAACAGCGGTACGATCTCCACCAGTCCGCCGATGCTGATGACGATCATGGTCAGGATGATCAGCAGACCGGCATTGGTCTCTATGCTTTCGTGTTTGATCACGTCGAATTCTCCGCCCTTTTGTTCAGATCAGGCCCGCGCCATCTTGGCGGCCAGTTTCGCTTCCAGTTCCGCCGCCTCGACGCGCGCCTTGCGCAGGGTCATCAGCGCGTTGTACGCCATCACCACCACGCCGGAGACGAAGAAGGCCCCGCCCAGCGCGCGCACCACGTAGGGCTTGTGCAGGAAGGCGACGGTCTCGACGAAGGTGTAGGCCAGGCTGCCGAACTCGTCGAAGCTGCGCAGCATCAGGCCCTGGAAGATGCCCGCCACCCACATGGACGTGATGTAGAGCAGGATGCCGATGGTGGCCAGCCAGAAATGCACGTACACCAGCCGCGTGCTGTACAGCCGGGTGTCGTACAGGCGCGGAATCAGGTGGTAGAAGGAGCCGAAGGACACCATGGCCACCCAGCCCAGGGCGCCGGAATGCACGTGACCGATGGTCCAGTCGGTGTAGTGGGACAGCGCGTTGACGCTCTTGAGCGACATCATCGGGCCCTCGAAGGTCGACATGCCGTAGAAGGACAGCGCGGTGATCAGGAACAGCATGATGGGGTCGGTGCGCAGCTTCTCCCAGGCGCCCGACAGGGTCATGATGCCGTTGATCATGCCGCCCCAGGAGGGCAGCAGCAGCATGATGGAGAAGGTCGCCGCCAGGGTCGAGGTCCAGTCCGGCAGCGCCGTCCAGTGCAGGTGGTGGGCGCCGACCCACATGTAGAGGAAGGACAGCGCCCAGAAGTGGACGATCGACAGCCGGTAGGAGTACACCGGCCGGCCCGCCTGCTTGGGCACGAAGTAGTACATCATGCCGAGGAAGGCCGCGGTCAGGAAGAAGCCCACCGCGTTGTGGCCGTACCACCACTGGGTCATGGCGTCCTGCACGCCGGAGAACAGGCTGTAGGACTTCATGCTGAACAGGTCGACCGGCACCGCCAGGTTGTTGAAGATGTGCAGAATGGCGGTAGCCAGGATGAAGGCCATGTAGAACCAGTTGGCGACGTAGATGTGCGGCTGGGAGCGGCGCTTGAGCGTCTGTACGTAGACCCAGAAATAGGCCACCCAGACCACGGCGATGAGCAGGTCGATGGGCCATTCGAACTCGGCGTACTCGCGCGACTGGGTGTGGCCCAACATGTAGCTGAGCGCGCCCAGGCCGACGGCGAGCTGCCAGCCCCAGAAGGTGAAGGTCGCCAGCATGTCGCTGTACAGCCGCGTCTGGCAGGTGCGCTGCACTACGTAGTAGGAGGTCGCGAACAGGGCGCTGCCGCCGAAGCCGAAGATCACCAGGGTGGTGTGCACCGGGCGCAGGCGGCCGAAGGTGATCTGGGGAATGTCCAGGTTGAGGAAGGGCCAGGCCAGCTCGGAGGCGATGTAGACGCCGACCGACATGCCCAGCAGGCCCCAGACCAGGGCCATGAGGGTGAATTTGCGGATGATGTCGTAGTTGTACTGCTCGCTACTTCCCGTCGCTGCGTGCGCCATTGTCTCCAGCCTCGTAGTCCGCGATTGGGTCCCGGCCCCGGCGTTGCGGGGCCGAAAAATCACAACATTCTAATATACAGATGTACGCCGCGTAAAGCCCATGCCCGGAGCAGGGGCATAGGGCGACGCGCGGGTGGCGATTGTAATCCACCCGGGGGGTGGCTTCCATGGCCGGCGGCGCCAAGGCATCATTCCGCGATTGCGTGGAACGCGGACGGATTCGACGGCCGCCCTTCCAGACAGGGAATCCCGATGAGCGACGACAGCCCCTTCGACCTGGACAAGCCCGCCGCCTACGCCGCCTGGCGGGAGCGCAAGCTGGCCCGGTACCCGACGGACCGGGCCGACCTGGTGGTGGAAGTCCGCGACCCGCGGCGGCTCAGCCGCGGCGAGCGCGAGGCCATCGCCGGCTTGTGCCGCCGCGCCAACATGGCGGTGTATGCAGGGCGCACCGGCAGCGTCGCCGACAGGGCGATCCCGGCCGCCCTGGCCGCCGAGTTCGGGCTGCGGCGGCTGGACCGCAACCCGGGCGCCGACGACGACGGCATCACCGCCCTGCGGGTGGTGGAGGAACAGTGGCGCAATCGCTACATCCCCTACAGCGACCGCCCCATCCACTGGCACACCGACGGCTACTACAACGAAGCCGGCCGCCAGATCCACGGCCTGCTGCTGCACTGCGTGCAGCGCGCCGCCGAGGGCGGCGAGAACGCCCTGCTCGACCACGAGATCGCCTACATCCGCCTGCGCGACCAGGACCCGGCGTTCATCGCCGCGCTGATGGCGCCCGACGCCATGACCATCCCGGCCAACTTCGTCAACGGCACCCGGCTGCGCCCGGCCCGCAGCGGCCCGGTGTTCTCGGTGGCCCCGGACGGCCACCTGCACATGCGCTACACGGCGCGCCGCCACAGCATCGAATGGCGCGACGACCCGGTGACGCGGGCGGCGGTACGGGCGCTGGAGGCCCTGCTGGCGTCGGACGATCCGTGCATCCACCGGCTGAGGCTGGAGCCGGGTTGGGGCCTGATCAGCAACAACGTGCTGCACGACCGCAGCGGCTTCCGTGACCAGGGCGAGCGCACGCGGCTGCTGTACCGGGCGCGGTACTACGACAGGGTGGACGCTCTCGTCCGGGACGTATCGGGCAGTTCCGTTTCGGTCGAGATGTGAGCGCCGAACGGGCATGGTGGCTGCGACGACCGCCGGCGGCCCCGCACCCCACCGATCACGGTGTCGGGCCACCGAGCTGGTCGATGATCCGGTCGGCGACGCGGAAGGCGTTGGCGTAGATGGTCCAGGTGTAGGGGACGCTGCCGCCGGTGGGCATGAAGCTGCCGTCGGTGACGAACAGGTTGTCGGCTTCGTGGGCGCGGCAGTCGCGGTCCAGGACCGAGGTCGCCGGATCGTCGCCGAAGCGGCAGCCGCCGGCCACCAGGTTGGGCGGCGGCCAGGCGCTGGCGCTGCCCTCCACGTCGAGCGCCCCCATGCGCGCCAGCACCTGCTTGGCGCGCGCCACCAGGTAGTGGCCGACTTTCAGGTCGTGCGGGTGATAGCCGATACGCACCCGCGCCACCGGCGTGCCCCACTTGTCCTTTTCGTGCGGATCGAGGCCGACGAAGCAGTCGTCGGTCGGCAGCCAGTCGCAGAATGCTTCGAAGCGCAGGTATCTCGCTTCGGTGAAGAAGGTCTCCAGTTTCTTCTTCAGCGGCAGCCCCCACAGCAGGCCGTCCTCGCCCCACTTCTGCGCATCGGCGCGTGCAATGGCGTTGGGGTGGCGGAACAGGAATTCGACGGTGCCGCCCTTGGCCCGGCCGCCGAGCTGCGGGTCGTCGATCACGTACCAGTCCTGCAGCGCGCGGTTGACGAACGGGCCGCGCGCCTTCAGCGCCTCGGCGGCGGGCGCGTCGAGCCGGTCGTAGCGGAACACGCCGCTGCCCGAGCCGCCGGCGGAGAACACCAGGTTGCGGCCCACCTGGCCGGAGCCGTTGGCCAGGCCGTGCGGGTGGCGCGGGCCGGTGGAGCACAGCAGCAACCGCGCCGTCTCGATGGCCTGGCAGGCGACCACGTAGAGCCGCGCCCGGGCCCGCCGCACCTGCCCGCCGGCATCGAAATAGGCCGCCGCCGTCACCCGGCCGCGGCGGTCGCTGTCCAGCCGGTAGACCTTGGCGCGAGGAATCAGGGTGCAGCGCCCGGTGGCCAGCGCGGCGTCGATGAGCGCCGCCCGGGCGCTGCCCTTGGCGCCGCTGGAACAGCCGTAGCTGCCGCAATAGCCCGAGTATTCACAGCCGCGGCGCCGGCCCACCGGTCGCGGCAGGATGGCGCGCGGCACCGGAATGGGGTGCAGCCCGAGCTCGCGACAGGCTGCGTCGATCCAGCCGGCGATGGCGTGCTCGCGGGTGGGCGGGTAAGGAAAATCCTTCGAGGAACGCGGCTCCTGCTGCGGGTGCGGCACCACCCGGCCGGACACGCCGACCACCTTCTCCACCTTGTCGTACCAGGGTTCCAGCTCGTCGTAGCCGATGGGCCAATCGACGACGTTGGCGCCCGCGATGGGACCGTAGACGGAATGCAGGCGGAAGTCGTCGGGCTTGAGGCGGTGGAAGAAGCCGCTCATGAAGTTGCTGGAGCCGCCCACGCAGTTGCCGTTCCACCAGTCCCAGCCCGACTCGCGGGTGGACTCGCCGACCCACCGGCCGTCGTCGTCGAGGTCCTCGATGACATGGCATTCGTCGCGCAACGCCGGGGTATAGGTGCTGCGCCGGCAGCAGGCGATCTCGTCCTTGTAGAAATCCTGCTCCGTGAACCAGGGCCCCTTCTCCAGCACCAGCACCGAGTAGCCCGCCTGCGCCAGGCTCAGGATGACGGGGCCGGCCCCGGCGCCGCTGCCGATCACGCAGACGTCGTGGTCGCCGTTCACAGCCGACCGTAGATCTTGTCGGCCGGCGGCCGCGGGAAGCCGGGCTGGTGCTGCAGCCAGGCCCAGCCGACGCCGTCCGGGTTGCCGCCGTAGACGGGATCGCAGAGCAGGGCCTCGAAGATATACAGCAACAGGTTGGCCAGCCAGGTCTGGCCGGCGGAAGAGCGCGCCACGCGGCGCAGGACGTCTTCCCGTTGCGCTGCGTCCAGCGCCCCGAAGCCGGCGCCGGTCTGCTCGCGGCTGATGTCCTCCAGCCAGCCGACGCCGTCGACCAGGAAGGCCTTTTCGTCGTCGTCCAGCGCCGGGCCGTCCAGCACGCCGCGCAGGTAGTCCAGGGCGTTGATGTCGGCGGCGCCGGGCGATCCCGGGGTGGCGGGAAACAGGTGCGCCTGCACCGCAGCCAGGGTGCGCCACCGGGCGGAGTCCAGGCGCGCGGGCGTGGCGACGGCCGCCTTGTCGGCCGCGGCGGGGAACGGGAACAGGGCGGCGGCCGAGGCGGCGGCCTGGACCAGGAAGGCGCGGCGGCTGACCAGCTCGCGGCGCCAGGCGGCGACGAAGGCGGCGAAACCGCCTTCGCTGCAGCGCCTTTCACCCGGTCTGCCGGTTCTGCGCATCGCTGCTCCCGTGTGTACCGCATCGTGACGCGCATTGGACCACCGCCGGACGGCGGGGTTCGCTGCGCTCACCCCGCCCTGCGACGGATCGCGGTGTACGAACGAACGTTGGCGCTTCGATCAGGCGCCCACGAGGGGCGGGGTGCGCTCCAGGACTTCGAAGGCGTCGTGACGGACGTGGTTCTGCGCCATCTGCTCGCGGATCATGTCCTCGGTGACGATACCCTGATCCAGGCACTCCCTCAACAGGCCGAAGAAGAACTGTTCCTGCCTGATGTCCGGGTGCGGCTTGTAGTGGCCCATCAGGCCGTATTCGCCGAACAGGGCGCGGCGGGCGCGCTGCAGCCAGCCGCGTGGCGGCAACCAGCTGAAGGTCTCGGGCGGCCGGAAGTCCACCGGCAGGCCGGCCTTCCAGGGCTGGGTCTTGCGCTTGGTGTTGTGCAGCATCCTGGTTCCGGCCTCCAGGCGGTCGAAGCTGTTCCACTCGTGGCCGAGCAGCCCGATGGTGTCGCGCGGCTCGGTCTTCAGGCAGATCCAGCGCTTGTAGTCGCGCCGGAACTCGAACATTTCGTTGAACTGATCCTCGAAACGCCAGTGCTTGAGTTTCTCGCAGTCCTGCAGCATGACGCTGGTCGCCAGGCAGCCGCCGGTCTCGCCCGGCTTGCTGGAGCGGGTGCGGCACAGGATGGCCTTGCCCTGCATATCGCGGGACAGCAGCTCCCAGACGTCGCCGACGGCGAACACGTCGGGGTCGACCATGACGGCGCGGCCCTGGTAGCCCATCAGTTCCGGCGCGGTGAAACGCAGGGGCGTGAAGGACTGCAGGTCGTTGTTCAGCCAGCGCCGCCTGGCGCCGTCGCGCAGGTACAACTGGCCTTCCCGCGCATGCATGAAGGGGTAGTCCTTGAGCTGCACGATGCGCACGTCGAACTTGTCGGCGTGGGCGGAATTGCGGCGCATGGAATAGGCCGACACCAGCGCGCCGACGATCTGCTTGTGGTTGGTGTGGATGAATACGCAGTGGTCCATGGGGTGTGGTTCCTCCTTGGGCAGGCCGCAGCCGGCCGCCGCAGGCTATGACAGCACAGGAGAATATCAATCGACGGGGTGGAAGAAATCCACCCGCCCGGTTGACGGCGCGGCCGCCGTATTCAGGCGAAACGGGCGATCAGCAGCGGCACGTAGTGGTCCACCAGCAGGAAGGCGAACAGCGCCATCAGGTAGACGATGGAATAGCCGAAGGTCCTCATGGCCTGGCGGCCGCTGTCATCGCGCATCAGCGCCCAGGCGTGGTAGAGGAAGCCCGCACCCAGTCCCAGCGCACCGGCCAGGTACAGCAGCCCGCTCATGTGGGTCAGGTAGGGCAGCACCGTCACCACCACCAGCAGGATGGTGTAGAGCAGCACCTGCAGGCGGGTGAACTCGACGCCGTGGGTGACCGGCAGCATGGGGATGTCGACCTTGGCGTACTCGCTGCGGCGATGGATGGCCAGCGCCCAGAAGTGCGGCGGCGTCCACACGAAGATGATGAGAAACAGCAGCAGGGCGTGCGGGTCCACGCTGCCGGTGACGGCGGTCCAGCCCAGCACCGGCGGCGCGGCGCCGGCGGCGCCGCCGATGACGATGTTCTGGGGCGTGGCGCGCTTGAGGTACAGGGTGTAGATCACGGCATAGCCGATCAGCGAGGCGAAGGTCAGCAGCGCGGTCAGGACGTTGACGAAGCCGGCCAGGATGAGCATGGACAGGCCGCCCAGCACGAAGGCGAACGCCAGGCAGTTGCGGCCGGTGAGCTGGCCGCTGGCCACCGGCCGCCGACGGGTGCGCTCCATGCGCGCGTCGACGCGCTGGTCGAGCACGTGGTTGATGGCGGCCGCCGAGGCCGCCGCCATGCCGATGCCCAGGGTGCCGAACAGCAGCGGCTGCAGGGGCACCAGGCCGGGCGTGGCGAGAAACATGCCGACCATCGCGGTGAACACGATCAGGGCGACCACCTTGAGCTTGCATACGCCTGCGTAGTCACGCCAGTGGCCGGCCGCGCCGACCGTCATCGATAATGCCATCTTCTCTTCCCCCAACCCCTGCCGTGCCATTCTACCCCAGACCCGAGTATTTTAAGAGCCTGTGCAGGTCCTTGATGATGCCGCGCGGGTCGGCGTCGGCCGCGTAGCTCATCATCAGGTTGCCCAGGGGGTCGACCAGGTAGATGCGCCGCGCCTGCAGCGGCGGCCGGGCGTCGATGCGGAAGGCGTCGATCAGGGCGGTGGCGCCCCCGTCCAGCAGCGCCACCACCTGGCCGGGGAAATGGGCGGCCAGGTCGCGGCGTGCGCCGGCGTCCTGGCCGGCCGCGTCCCACAGCATGAGCCGCTGCAGGCGGTCGATGTCCTTGCCCTGGCTGAGCCGCACCTGGCGGATCTTGTACAGGACCTGCACGCAGGCCTCGTCGCAAGGGCCCTGCGCCAGGTAGACGAAGGTCCATTTGCCGCGCAGGAAACTGCGGTCGAGCGGGTCGCCGTCCAGGGTGCCGAGGCGGAATTCCGGCAACGGCCGGGCCGGGGTCACCAGCTCGCCGTGGTTGGAAGTACCGCTGGGACGCCAGTCCGGAAACACGTAGAACACCAGCCAGGCCACCACCACCGGGGCGGCGAACAGGGCGAACAGGACCAGCAGGGACAGGCGGGTGCGCCTGACGGCGGCGGGATTGTCGGCGGTGTGTGTCATTGTTCGTTGTCGATCCGGTGGGTGTTGACGACCAGGTAGATGACCAGCAGCGCGGCCGCCAGGCCGAACCATTGTACCGCATAGCCGATGTTGCGCTCGGGCCCGAAATGCAGCGGCCGCCAGTCGCGCACGTAGCCGTCCGGGGCTTGCGGCTCCAGCAACAGGATCACCGGCAGCAGGGGGTAGCCCAGTTCCTTCTCCAGTGCCGGGACGGCCACGTGCTGGATGCGGTAGGGCCAGCGCCTGCGCGGCTCCTCCTCCCCCAGCATGAAGACCCGCTTCGGCGGCAGGCGCAGCAGGCCCCGCACCTCACGCGGCGCCTCCCCCACCGCGACGTCCGGCAGCCTGTCCCGGCTGGCGCCGACCGGCACCCAGCCACGGTCCACCAGCACCGCCTGACTGGAACCGTCCAGCACCAGGGGCGTGAGCACATGGTAGCCGGCCAGACCCTCGTGGGTGCGGTTGTCGAGCAGAAACTGGTGGGCGCTGTCGTAGCGGCCGGCGGCTTCGGCGCGCTGGTAGGCCAGGCCCTCGAAGCTGGACAGCCCCGGTCTCAACCGCAGTGCCGCCTGGCTGCCGCCGGACGCGTAGCGGGCCAGCAGGGCGCGTTTCTGCTGGGCCCGGTCGAGCTGCCAGAAGCCCAGCGACAGCAGAACCCCCAGCAGGCACAGGGTAATGACCGTAGGCCAGATCGAGGGGCTGAATTCCAGGCTGCCTACGCGCATCCGGGCAGGGTACCCAGCACCCCTCGCGGTCGCAAGCCTGCTGCGCCTGCCCTATACTGGACACCTCTGGCGTCCTGCCTTCGATCTGCCGGGAACCCCATGCTCATCAAGACCCTCATCGTCGCCACCCTCGTCGCCATCGTCATCAGCCTCGCCGTCGGCATGCTGTTTCTCATCAAGGACAAGGGGCATACCGAACGCACCGCCCGGGCCCTGACCTGGCGTATCAGCCTGTCGGTGTCGCTGTTCGTGCTCATCATGCTGGGCGTGGCGACCGGTTACATCAAGCCGCACGGCCTGTACGCCCCCGGTCACCCGGTCGCCGGGGGACAGCAACACCCCTGACGACCGCCGCCCCCTTTACCACTACCCCTGTAGGAGCGGGCTTGCCCGCGATCCCGGTGGCGACGTTTTTCGACCCGGCTCCATGGTCACGGCCTTCGGCCCGGCTCAACCGGGATCGCGGGCAAGCCCGCTCCTACAAGGGAGGTGGAACGGGCAGAAAAAAGCGCCGCTGTCGCGGCGCTTTTTTGTTTCCCCGGTTCGGGTCTACAGCACGTAGACGAAGATGAACAGACCCAGCCACACCACGTCGACGAAGTGCCAGTACCAGGCCACCGCCTCGAAGGCGAAATGCCGGTCCGGGGTGAAGTGCCCCTTCATGGCGCGCAGGGTGATGATGGTCAGCATGATGGCGCCGATGGTCACGTGCATGCCGTGGAAACCGGTCAGCATGAAGAAGGTCGAACCATAGATGCCGGATCCCAGCGTCAGGTTCAGTTCGTGGTAGGCGTGGATGTACTCCTTGGCCTGCAGGCCCAGGAAGGTGGCGCCCAGCGCCACCGTCGCGATCAGCCACAGCACCAGCGCGCCACGGTTGTTCTTCTTCAGCGCCCAGTGAGCGAAGGTGACGGTCACGCCGGAAGACAGCAGCAGCAGGGTGTTGATGGCCGGAATGCCCCAGGCCGGTATGGTCTCGAACTCGCCACCGATGTCGGCCGGCCCGTTGGTCGGCCAGGCGGCCTGCCAGCCGTTCCACAGCATCTGGTTGGTCACCTCGTCCCCGCCACCCAGCCACGGCACCGCCAATACGCGGGCGTAATAGAGCGCGCCGAAGAAGGCGGCAAAGAACATGACCTCGGAAAAGATGAACCAGGCCATGCCCCAGCGGAACGACTTGTCCACCTGCGCGTTGTACATGCCGCCCTCGCTCTCGCGGATCACGGTACCGAACCAGCCGAACAGCATGAGCAGCATGATCGCCACGCCGGCGAACATCATGGCGCTGCCGACGCTGGCGCCATTGAGCAGGCTGGCGGCGCCGGCCAGCAGCGTGGTCAGGCCGATGGAACCGATGATGGGCCAGGTCGTGCCGTGGGGTATGTAGTAACCACCATGTGCTTCACTCATTCCGCATTCCTCTCTTGGTGTCTTTATCTGTTCAGTCTTGTCAGTTTCTGCTTGTCGAAAAAGGTGTAGGACAGGGCCAGCTCGTGCACATCCTCGGGCAACGCCGGATCGACCATGAAGACCAGCGGCATGTCGCGACCCTCGCCGCCCTCGAACCTCTGCTCCGTGAAGCAGAAGCACTCGGTCTTCTTGAAGTAGGCGGCGGCCTGTCCGGGCGTCACGCTCGGGATGGCCTGACCGACCATGGCCCGGTCCGTGAGATTCCGCGCGTAGAAGTTGACCCGGTACGTCTTGCCGGGATGCACTTCGATACGACTGACCTTCGGCCGGAACTCCCAGGGCATGGACTCGTTGACACTGGCGATGAACTCCACCACCACGGTGCGCGACAGGTCGGGTTGCACATTGGCCACCCGGGCCGCCTCGTTGCTGGTCTTGCCGTTCAGCCCGGTGATGTCGCAGAACACGTTGTACAACGGCACCAGCGCATAGACGAACCCGAACATGCCGACGATGACGAAGCCCAGTCGCTTGAGCAGGCGCCGGTTGGCCGCCTTCAGGTCCGCCTGCGTCACAGCATGCCCTTGGCCGTCATCCAGATGAACCCGGCGTAGACCGCTATCGCCACCAGGGCCAGCAACACCGCCATCCAGCGGGCCTGTCTCTTCCTGTCGTCCTGTCCGGTCGTCATCATCTCAACGAGACGGGGCGCCGCCATCACGGCGCCCTGTCCACTCCTCCTACTTGATTTCAGGCGCCGTCTGGAAGCTGTGATACGGCGGCGGCGACGGCAGCGTCCATTCCAGCCCGTGAGCACCCTCCCATACCCGGTCGGTCGCCCTGGCGCCGCCACGGATGGTCTTGATGACGATGTAGACGAACAGCAGCTGGGTCAGGCCGAAGGCGAAACCGCCGATACTGGAGATCTGGTTGAACTCCGTGAACTGAATGGAGTAGTCCGGGATACGCCGCGGCATGCCGGCCAGCCCAAGGAAGTGCTGCGGGAAGAACAGGATGTTGACGAAAATGGCCGACAACCAGAAATGCAGCTTGCCGAGCCTTTCGTCATACATGTGCCCGGTCCATTTCGGCAACCAGTAATAGGTCGCCCCCATGATCGCGAACACGGCACCCGTGACCAGCACGTAGTGGAAATGTGCGACCACGAAATAGGTGTCGTGGTACTGGAAGTCCACCGGCGCGATGGCCAGCATGAGCCCCGAGAAGCCGCCGATGGTGAACATGACCACGAAGCCGACCGCGAACAGCATCGGCGTCTCGAAGGTCATGGCTCCCTTCCACATGGTGGACACCCAGTTGAACACCTTCACGCCGGTCGGCACGGCGATCAGCATGGTGGCATACATGAAGAACAGCTCACCGGCCAGCGGCATGCCTACCGTGAACATGTGGTGCGCCCACACGATGAAAGACAGGAAGGCGATGGACGCGGTGGCGTACACCATGGAGCTGTAGCCGAACAGCGGCTTGCGCGCGAAGGTCGGGATGATCTGCGACACGATGCCGAAGGCCGGCAGGATGAGGATGTAGACCTCGGGGTGGCCGAAGAACCAGAAGATGTGCTGGAACATGACCGGGTCGCCGCCGCCGGCGGCATTGAAGAAGGAGGTATCGAAGAAACGGTCGGTCAGCAGCATGGTCACCGCGCCCGCCAGCACCGGCATGACGGCGATCAGCAGGTAGGCGGTGATGAGCCAGGTCCAGACGAACAGCGGCATCTTCATCAGCGTCATGCCGGGCGCGCGCATGTTGACGATGGTAACGATGACGTTGATGGCGCCCATGATGGACGAGATGCCCATCAGGTGGATGGAGAAGATCACGAACGGAAAGGCGTTGCCCGTCTGCAGCACCAGCGGCGGGTACAGCGTCCAGCCGCCAGCCGGGCCGCCGCCTTCCATGAACAGGGTGGAAAGCAGCATGGTGAAGGCGAAGGGCAGGATCCAGAAACTCCAGTTGTTCATGCGCGGCAGCGCCATGTCGGGCGCGCCGATCATCATCGGGATCAGCCAGTTGGCCAGGCCGACGAAGGCCGGCATGACCGCGCCGAAGATCATCACCAGCGCGTGCATGGTGGTCATGGAATTGAAGAACTGGGGATCGACGAACTGCAGCCCCGGCTGGAACAGCTCGGCGCGGATGATCATCGCCATGGCGCCGCCGACGATGAACATGAGCAGCGCGAACAGCAGGTACAGTGTGCCGATGTCCTTGTGGTTGGTGGTGAAGACCCAGCGCAGCAGCCCGCCCTGGTGTTCCTCGTGATGTGCGTCGTGTGTCGTTGCAGTGTTCATTACTTCTTCCTCCACGACCCTTAGCGGGCGGCTTTGACTTCAGAAGGTTGGACCATGTCGCCGGTGTCGTTGCCCCAGGCGTTGCGCTCGTAGGTGACGACCGCTGCGATCTCGATGTCGTTGAGCTGGCCGCCGAAGGCCGCCATGGCCGTGCCCGGCCGGCCGTTCATGACGAGCTTGAGGTGATCCGCTTTCGGCCCGGTGGCGACGGCGCTGCCCTTGAGGGCCGGGAAGGCGCCCGGCACGCCGGTGCCGCCGGCCTGGTGACAGGCCGCGCAGTTGGCCTTGTAGACCTTCTCGCCGCGCGCCATCAACTCGGCCTTCGACCAGTCGCGGCCCGCCGCCGCGGCATCCGCGTCACTGGCCGCTTTCTGGGCAGCCAGCCACTGGTTGTAGTCCTGTTCGTTCTTCGCGACCACCACGATGGGCATGAAGCCATGGTCCTTGCCGCACAGCTCGGCGCACTGGCCGCGGTAGGTGCCCTCGGTATCGATGCGGAACCACATCTCGTTGACGAAGCCGGGAATGGCGTCCTTCTTCATGCCCAGTTGCGGCACCCACCAGGCGTGGATGACGTCGTTGGACGTGATCAGCAGACGCACCTTCTTGTTGACCGGCACCACCAGGGGCTTGTCGACCTCCAGCAGGTAGTGCTCTCCCTTTTCCGCCGTGTTCTCGATCTGGTCACGCGGCGTCGCCAGGCTGCTGATGAAGCTGACGCCCGAGTCGATATAGTCGTAACCCCACTTCCACTGGTAGCCCGTCACCTTGATGCTGAGATCGGAGTTGCGGGTGTCCTCCATGGCCACCAGCGCCTTGGTGGCGGGAATCGCCATGCCGACCAGGATCAGGAAGGGAATGGTGGTCCAGATGATCTCCACCGTCGTGCTCTCGTGGAACTGCGCCGGCTGATGGCCCCTGGACTTGCGGTGCCTGATGATGGAAATGAACATGGCGCCGAACACCACGACGCCGATGGCGACACACACCCAGAAGATGAGCATGTGGAGGTCATAGGCCTCATGGCTGATGGGTGTGACCCCGCGGTGGAGATTCAGACCGTATTCCGCCGACGCCGTCGTCCCACCCAGCATCGATGCGGCGCCCGCGAGTGCTGTCAGCACCCGTTTTGCTTTTTCTACCCACATGCCAACGTCTCTCCTTCCCGGTTCTGTTTGTCGTAGCCGTTCTGTCCGCGGGCGCATCGGTAGCAGCAGCGCCCGCAGCAGGATTCTTGTGTAAATGTCAGGCCGCTTCGACGGCCAGGCGCAGTTGCCGCGCCAGGTAGTGCTTTTCTTCTTCGTTCAGGCAGTCGCCGATTTCCACCGCACGCCCGTGGGAGCGTATCAGCAGCCGCGCCGGGTAGCCCCTGATGGCCGGCGGCACCAGTTCCACCCGCGCCCAGGCGCGGCTGAAGCGGTGGCGACCGGCGGCCGCATCGGCCTCGGTGACTTCCACGGCGTCCTCGCACACCGACACCAGTTGCCAGCGCGCGCAACGCCTGCCCACGCTGTACAGCGCCGCGCCCAGCACCAGCATCTCCAGACCCGCAAAGGGCAGCACCAGCCAGGCGCCCTGCCATGCAAAGCCGGCCGCGATGCCGAACGACACGGTGATCATGCCGAGGTAGAAACGCAGGGCGTTGCGCCAGGAAAGGGAACAGTTGGGCCGGACCATGAACCGGCGACAGGCTGCGGAACTGTCAAACTGTGTTGCGACCACCGTGTTACCTCTGACGAACCTTGCGACGAGAAAAACCTGCGGTCTCGCGTGCTTGCCGAATGCTACCGCAGCGCGTGAAAGGGACGCAATAAAAATTTGAAATTTGTGCGTATAAAAAGGCGCTATATCAGTGACTTATAAAACACTATATTTGAATTTAATAAACAGCTTATGCACTGGGCCACACCGTCCTTCCAACTGCAGGCGCGCGACGCCGCGGCCCCGCGCAGCGTGCGATGGCAATGCCCCCCGCACCGGGTGCGTCATCTTGCCGGTGCTGTCCAGCAGGCCGGTGAGAGTGAAATTGCCCGACGCATCCGTCTGGCCGCACTGCAGGCGCAGGCTGCACGACGTGTGGAAGGTCGCGCCGGAACCGGCCTGGACGCTGACGACGGTATCGGGATGACCGATATCCGACCCGAACAACTCGATGATCTCCTGGTTGGGCCGGCCCATGTGATAGGTCACCTCGAAGGGGGACAGGCAGCTGCGCTTGTGGGGACCGTGGCCCAGACTGCTGACATCGCTGGCCGCTGAACTGCCGTCGCTCCTCAGCTTGGGACACTCCGGCCCCGGGTTGCGCTTGAACCTGATGTGCCTGACCTTGGTGTTGCCCTTCACCACCGTCAGCGGCACCCTGCCCTGGCCCCCGACGTCACCGCCAGGTTGGCGGCGCCGGCCAGCATGCTGACGCCGGTCTTGTTGATGCCGTGGCCGGCGAAGTTCTTGGCCGGCAGCGCAAACGGACCGTGTAGCAGCCGGTCGTCGCCCGAACCGCCGAAACCGCCCGTGCCGGCCACGTCGCCGGGGGCGTTGGCGCGGCATCATTCACGAATCAGCCACTTGCCCTGAGGCCGATCCTGCTCCACGCGCCGTTGCCCCCGTACGACAGGTGCACATCCCGGCATCAATGCAATAATCAAGCTTTACTCTGTTATTAACATTCTTTCAGGGACCTGGACTCTGCCGCCGGTTTGCGGCTGCCTCGCCAGTCAGAACAGCCGACCACCGTAGCCGCCTTCACCCGGTCAGCGCGCATATCACCTTGTTTCATAAAAGTTTATCCCGGACTATCCATGATGCGGCCAGGTTGTCGGACAAACCGACGGGGGCGCAGCGGGAATCCGTCCCGGCCAACTTTTCAGGCATTTTGTCAAGAAATGCCGCCAATCAACCGATATCGGGACAAATAGCGTCCAGATACGCAAGCCGAAAGGGGCACTGACATGATTCGATCCATTCTGGCCGTGCTGGCGTTGATGACCCTGGCATTGTCAGCCATCGCCGACGAGAGCGCGGTATTCGAACGCAAGCTGGCGGCCGCCCGCCAGGGCAACCCGGAAGCGCAGTACGCCGTCGCCTACCGCTTCGAGAAGGGCCGCGGCGTCGATGAGGACGAGGAGGCCGCGCTGGCCTGGTACCGCAAGGCCGCCGACCAGGGTCTGGCCAAGGCTCAGTACAAGCTGGGCATGTGCTACCTGAAGGGCAGGGGCACGGACCCGGATCGCCAGCAGGCGCGGCAGTGGCTGCGCAAGGCGGCCGAGCAGGGCTATCCGCCGGCCCAGTACCACCTCGGCAAGCTCTACGCCAGCCGGCCGGGGCGCGACTACCGCATGGCGCTGGAATGGCTGGGAAAGGCCCAGGACGCCGGCTACGAGCCCGCCACCCATGAAATCAACAAGGTGCGGCGCAAGCTCAACTGAGCATCGTCGGCACCGCCTCCAGGCAGGCCGCCGCCGCGTCCGGCGACGCCGACTCCAGCCAGGGGATGTCACCCAGCAGCGGCGCCCCCAGCCGTTCGCCGATGGCGGCCACGTTTTCGTCCGGCCGCTCGCAGGCCGGGTCCACCCGGCAGGCCACCCACCCCGCCAGCGCAAGCCCCGCGGCGCGCACCGCCTGCGCCGTCAGCAACGCATGATTGATGCAGCCCAGGCGGATGCCGACGACCAGCATCACCGGCAGGTCCAGCAGCCGCGCCACGTCCGCCATGGTCGCTGAATCGCCGATCGGCACCTGCCAGCCCCCCACGCCTTCCACCACCACCGCATCGGCCCGTTCCGACAACACCCGGAAAGCCGCCAGGATGCGCGCCGGGTCGATGACCACGCCGGCCTCTCGCGCCGCCAGGTGGGGCGCGATGGCGGGCTCGAAGGCGTAGGGGTTGATACAGTCGTAGTCGACGGCCAGGTTGGACGCGGCGGCCAGCGCCAGGGCGTCGGCGTTGCGCAGCCCGGCCCGGGTCCGCTCGCAGCCGCTGGCCACCGGTTTCATGGCCGCCACGCGCCGACCGGCGCCGGCCAGCCGTCGCACCAGGGCCGTACCGACCAGGGTCTTGCCCACCCCGGTATCGATCCCGGTCACGAACACACCGGCCGTCATGGACTCACCGGCAGCGGTATGCTCACCGAGGCCTGCGGCGACCAGGCATGGCCGTGCACGATCTCGTAGCTGGCCGGCAGCACGCCGCCGCGCCGGTGGCGTTCGTAGGCCTCGACCATGGCCTGCAGGCGCCGCCGCCCGGTCAGGCCGCGGGCCCGCCCCGCCGTCACGTTGTGGGCGCCGATCTGCTTGAGGTCGCGCATCAGGTCGCGCACTTCGGCGTAGGTCACGGTCAGGCGCTCGACGTCCATGACCGGCCCGGCAAAACCGGCGCGCAGCAGCGCATCGCCGATGTCGTGCATGTCGAGGAAGGCATTGACGTGGGTATGTCCGTCGACCTGCGACCAGGCCCCGCGCAGTTCGTGCAGGGTGTCGGGGCCGAAGGTCGTGAACAACAACAGGCCGCCGGGCGCCAGCACGCGCCGCAGTTCCGCGAAGGCTGCGTCCAGGTCCGTGCACCATTGCAGCATGAGGTTGGAATACACCAGGTCGAAGGCGCCGGCGTCGAACGGCAGGCGTTCGGCATCGCCGCAGGCGCACAGCGGCCGCCGCAGCCAGCGGCCACGGCGGCGCGTATGCTCCAGCATGCGCAGCGCGATATCGAGTGCGACCACCTGGGCGCCGCGGTAACGCTGCAACAGGGCGTGGCTGCCGCGGCCGGTCCCGGCGCCGAGATCGAGAATGCGCCGCGGTTCGAGGCGCACCAGGTCGAGACGCTCCAGCAGCCGCGTCTCCACCTCCTGCTGCAGCGCCGCGGCCTGGTCGTAGCGGTCGGCCGCACGCTCGAATGCGCTGCGCGCCAGCCGCTTGTCGATGCGGAATTCGGCGCCTTCAGCCATGTGCCTGTTCCCCTGCGCCGGGCTGCAGCCAGTGCCACAACTGCGCCGCGCAGGCCTCGGGGTGGGAGACGAAGGGCGCATGTCCGGCGCCGGCGATGCAGTGCGCGGGGAAGCGCTGCAGGCGGCCGGCCAGCGCCGCCGGCACCAGGGTGTCGCGCTCGCCCAGAAGCAGGCGCAGCGGCGGCTCGAAGGCGGCGAGTCGTGCACGAAAGTCCGACTCGCGCAGCATGCCGAGCCCGGCCCGCAGGGCCGCTGCCGACGGCCGGCCCGTCGACAGCCGCCTGCGCAGCCGGCGCAGGGTCTGCGCCAGGTGCTCGCTGCCCCGCACCTGCAGGGACAGGAAGCGCTGCAGCGTCTTTTCGTGATCCTTGTCGAGCTGTGCCGCGAACAGGTCCAGCACCCCGGCGTCGACGCCGCAGGGCCAGTCGGCGGCGCGCACGAAACGCGGCGTGGAGGCCAGCAGCACCAGCGACCTCATGTGACCGGGCGCCCGCAGCCCCGCCTGCAGGGCCACCAGCCCGCCCAGCGACCAGCCCGCCCAGGCGGCGCCGGCGGGCACGGCCTCGAGCACCGCGCCGGCCCAGGCATCGATGTCGCCGCCGCCATCGCAGCGGCTGGCGCCGTGGCCCGGCAGGTCGACCAGGTGCAGGGTGAAGCGGTCCTCGAGCTGCGCGGCGAGCTCGTCCCAAACGCCGCTGTGCATGCCCCAGCCGTGCACCAGCACCAGGTCGGGCCCCTGCCCGCGCTGCTCAACGGCCAGCCGGCTCATCGCTCTCTCCCAGGACGTCGCGCAGCGCGTCCAGCAGGCGGTCGACATGGTCGGCGTCGTGCTGCGCCGAGAAGGTGATGCGCAGGCGGGCGCTGCCTTCCGGCACGGTCGGCGGCCGGATGGCCGTCACCAGCAGGCCGCGCTCGCGCAGCGCCTGCGAACAGGCCAGCGCGCGGGCCGCCGAACCCGTCACCAGTGGCTGGATGGGAGTCGACGACTCCATCAGCGGCAGGCCCAGCTGCGCCGCGCCGGCCCGGAACCGCTCCACCCGCTCGGCCAGCACGGCGCGGTGTTCGTCGGCGGCCGCCAGCAGCCGCAACGCGCTGCGCGTCGCCCAGGCCAGGGCCGGCGGCGGCGCCGTCGTATAGATATAGGTACGCGCCTTCTGGATCAGGGTCTCGACCAGCGCTTCGCCGCCGGCCACGAAGGCGCCGAAGGTGCCACAGGCCTTGCCCAGGGTCGCCATCAGGATGGCGTCATCCCCGGCGTCGCCGAGCTGCGCGACGAAGGCGCCGCGCCCGCCCTCGCCCAGGACGCCGAAACCGTGCGCATCGTCCACCAGCAGCCAGGCCTCGTGGCGTCGCGCCAGGCGGTGCAGGGCCGCCAGATCGGCGCAGTCACCGTCCATGCTGAACACGGCATCGGTGGCGATGACCCGATCGCCGCCGCTGCCGGCGGACGCGAGCTTCGCCTGCAGCGCGGCCGCGTCCCGGTGCCGGTAGCGCACCAGGCGCGCACCGGCCAGCCGCGCGCCATCGAGCAGCGAGGCGTGGTTGAGCCGGTCCTGGAAGACCCTGTCGCCGGGTCCCGCCAGCGCCGCAAGCACGCCGAGGTTGGCCTGGTAGCCGGTCGAGAACAACAGCGCGCGCGGCCGGCCGGTGAAGGCGGCCAGGTCTTCCTCCAGCGCCTCGTGGGCGTAGCTGTGGCCGGTGATGAGGTGTGCCGCGCCGCTGCCGGTGCCGAAGCGTTCCAGTCCTTCGTGGAAGGCGCGCAGCACCTCCGGGTGACTGGCCAGACCCAGGTAGTCGTTGCTGCAGAAGGAGACGCAGTCCTGCCCGTCGATGCGCAGCTGCACGCCCTGTGGCGTCTCCACCGTCTGGCGGCGGCGATACAGGTGCTGCGCCCTGCGCTGTTGCAGCGCTGCGGACAGGTTGCGCATCGGTCAGGCGGGATGCAGGCCCAGGCGTTCGAACAGCCGGCGGTCGTGGTCGGTGTCCGGGTTGTCGGTGGTCAGCAGCCGCTCGCCGTAGAAGATCGAATTGGCGCCGGCCAGGAAGCACAGCGCCTGCAACTCGTCGTTCATCTGCTCGCGGCCGGCCGACAGGCGCACGTGCGAGGCCGGCATGAGCAGGCGCGCCACGGCGATTGTGCGCACGAACTCGAAGGGATCCAGGTCCTGCGCCCCGGCCAGCGGCGTGCCCTCGACGCGCACCAGCTGGTTGATGGGCACGCTCTCCGGATGCGGGTCCTGGTTGGCCAGCTCACGCAGGAAGGATGCGCGGTCGGCGCGCGACTCGCCCATGCCGACGATGCCGCCGCAGCAGACGTTGATGCCGGCCTGGCGCACGTGCGCCAGGGTGTCGAGCCGCTCCTGGTAGGTGCGGGTGGAAATGATCTCGCCGTAGAACTCGGGCGAGGTATCCAGGTTGTGGTTGTAATAGTCCAGCCCGGCCTGCTTCAGCCGTTGCGCCTGTTCCGCCTCCAGCATGCCGAGCGTCATGCAGGTCTCCAGGCCCTCGCCGCGCACCCGCTCCACCATCTCCAGCACGCGCTCGAAATTGCGCCCGCGCGGGTTGCGCCAGGCCGCGCCCATGCAGAAACGCGAGGCGCCGCCCTGTTTGGCGCGGCGCGCCGCCGCCACCACCGCCTCGACGTCCAGCAGTGCTTCCGGCTCGACCGGCGCGTCGTGGTGGACGCTCTGCGGGCAGTAGCCGCAGTCCTCCGGACAGCCGCCGGTCTTGATGCTGAGCAGGGTGCTGACCTGCACGGCGTTGGGATCGAAGTGGCGGCGATGCACCTGCTGGGCCTCGAACAGCAGGTCGTTGAAGGGACGCGCGAACAGCGCCTCGATCTCGTCGCGACGCCAGTCGTGGCGCAGGCCTTGCGGTCGCTGGTCAGTGGCTGCTGTGAACATGTGGCGTCTCCGTGATGTCGATATCTTCCCAGTCGTCGCGGCCGATCTTCACCAGGTCCAGGATGGACCAGGGAATGAGGATCAGGGCGGCCAGCCCCCAGGCCACCAGGTAGTAGTCCCAACCGCCGCCGGGGATGAAGGTGGCGGCGGCGACGAAAAAGCCCGTGATGCCATAGAAGCGGTAGGCCGCCTGCTGGGTGTAGTGACCGACCTTCTCGTTGGGGTGATGGCGGTTCATGGCATAGACCAGCATGGAGGCCCCCAGCCACAGCATGCCGAGCGGGATGGGCACCATGACGGCGACGATATTGCCGATATTGAACAGCACCGCGGCGGTGCGGGCGCGGCGGCCGGATACCCGGGTGACCCGGGGAGAAGTGGATTCGGACATCGGGCGCTTCGGGGGTAGACTTGGGAACGCTGCGGACTATGCGTGCCGACGGCATATCTGTCAACCGGGAAAGGATGCCCATGGTTAACAGTTGGCTGGAATCTGTACACGACCGCCTGTTCCCCGCGGCCTGCCGCCTGTGCCGCGCACCGGCCCGTGACGGGCTGGACCTGTGCCGGGACTGCCTCGACGACCTGCCCTGGCTGCCGCCCGGCTGCCCGCGCTGCGCCCAGCCGCTCGACGCCGGGCCGGGCACGCCCTGCGGCGCCTGCAGCACCCGGCCGCCCGCCTATGATGGCTGTATTGCCTTGTTTTCCTATGAGTTTCCGGTTGACCACCTGGTTCACCGGGTAAAATTCGGCGGCGACCTGGCGCTGGCCCGCAGCCTGGGGATGCTGCTGCGCCGACGCCTGCGGGAACGCGGTTCGCCCGCCCCCGACCGGGTGGTGCCGGTCCCCCTGCACCCGTCGCGCCTGTCCGAGCGGGGGTTCAACCAGGCCCGCGAGCTGGCCCGGCCGCTGCGCGCGGCGGGGCTGCGCCTCGACGACCGGCTGTGCCGCCGCATCCGCCGCACGCCGCCCCAGGCCGGCCTGTCGGCAGACCGGCGCCGGCGCAACCTGCGCGGCAGCTTCGAGGTGAGAAGGCCCGTCGCGGGCGGACACGTGCTGCTGGTCGACGATGTCATGACCACCGGCGCGACACTGGATGAACTCGCCCGCACCCTGAAACGGGCGGGCGCCGCACGGGTGGAGGCGCTGGTGATCGCGCGGACGCTGAGACCCTGACCCGCGGTCGCAGCGGTCGGCGAAAAGACGGGGAGCGGAGTGGCGGACGCCGCCGGCCGCCCCGCAGGACGACGGGGCTGCACCGGGTCGCGCTCAGGCGATGGTGTCGAAGGCCTTGAGGCTGTCGATCAGCGCCGCGCTGGGGGGGTTGCCGAGACCGTTGAACAGGCTGGTGAAATTGGCGATGTCGCCGTTCAGCGCCATGTAGTTCAGGATCACCGTCTCCACCAGCAGGTTGACGTTGTTGGCGGCCGGGCTGGAGGCCGTCTCCACCGAGCCGTCGCCGCGGAACCAGCCGATCTGCTGACGGATGGCCGGCGTGCGGCCGTTGGGGCTGTAGACCAGGAAGAAGGAGGCCGCCGTCGACGAGTTGTCGCCGGTCCAGACTCCCTTGCCGCGGCCGTCGGTGCTGTTGTCGACGGTACCGTTGCTGGCCAGCGAACCGTCGCTGAACACGTACAGCATCAGCGGCACGCCGCGGCGGGCGGCGTACTCCAGGCAGGCGCCCATGCAGCGGCCCGCGCGCAGGTCGCGGATCTCGCCGGTGCTGCGATCGCCGGTGTGGTAGTCGTAGCCGCCCATGGCGATGGTGCCGGCGCCGGCGTAGCCGTCGATGACCATTTTCATCACCGAGGCGGTCTTGCGGAATTCGCGGTCGCCGTCGAACTCGGTCTGGCTGAAGATGCCGGCCGGCCCGACGATGTCGGTGTCCTGGGCCGGGTCGATGTTGACGCCGGCGAAGCGGTCGGCCAGGTCGGCGGCCTTGAGGTAGCCGCAGCGCACCAGGTCCTTGACCACGGCGTCGGCGGTCAGCTTGGTGCTGACGCGGTTGAGCTTCTTGTCGCTCAGGCGGGCGATCGACTCCATCACCGGCACCACGTCGTCGGGGCCGAGAATGCCCGTGAGGTTGCCGGTGTCGACCATGCCGGTGACGTCGCTGGGGCGATCGACCTTGGTCGGTCGCACCTCGGGGTCCATCATCATGGCCGGGGCCATGGAGTTGCCGCCCGAATCCGAGTTGCGCGAACCGATCAGGGTCACCACGCTGCCGTCGCCGCCGGCCCGGGCGATGCCGTACATCGGGTTGTGCGGATTGTTGCCGGTGTCGTTGTCGGAGCGTGCCGGTATCACCGCGCCGTTGACGTTGGGCCCGCGGGCGGCGGCCTTTTCCAGCATGCCGCGCAGGAAGGCACTGTCGGAATGGAACGGCAGGCCGAAGGTGGTGTCGGTGAAATCGCCGTTGCTGGTGGGAGTGG
The DNA here is from genome assembly GCA_026984835.1 of Thiohalobacter sp. GTDB lineage: Bacteria > Pseudomonadota > Gammaproteobacteria > DSM-19610 > DSM-19610 > JALSRI01. The sequence continues at coordinate 32,310 of JALSRI010000158.1, forward strand.
GCGTGGTCTCGGTCAGCCCCGGGATCATGTCGCCCGGCAGGCCCAGCTTGCTGTAGCCGGCGGTGGTCAGCACGTCCAGCGGCGTGCTGCGCCCGACCAGGACATTGGAACCGGCGATGTTGGCGCCGCCGGCCAGGTCGAAGCAGATGAAGGGGATCTTGCCGCCGCCCGCGCCGCCCAGCGTACAGCCGATGCTGCTGGCCAGCGCCTGCAGGTCGGAAGACAGGGCCGCCTGCGCCGCGCGCGGGTTGGCGAACAGGCTGAACAGGGAGCCACCGAGCACCACGCCGGTACCGGATATGAAGCCCTGCCGCAGGAAGTCCCGGCGGGTGACGGGGCGACCGTGACCCAGGTTCGTCAGCGGCGCATCAGGATGCAGAGCTTGGTTGCGTTTGGCCATGGTTTTTTCCTCGATGATGTCCTTGAGCTATTGCAGCAGCATCGCTGCGCTGCCCAGCGTTGCGCCACACATCGCCTTGACGATGGCCTGGGTGCGGCCCGCCTGGCAGGCGGGATCGGAGGGGCCACTGCAGCCCCCCGCCAGCCGGTCGAACAGGTTGCCGGCGTTGACCAGTACGCCACCGGCGTCGTAGCCGGTGAGTTCGGCCTTGACCTCCGCCCGCGTCGGCGCATTGGTCAGCGCCGCGGACGAACCGGGTATGCCGACCATGCGGTTGTAGAGGGCGTCGACGATCTGGTTCTTCTCGGCGGAGTCGCCGGCCGCCGTGTTGAAGGCGGTCACCACGTCCGAGCCGAAGGGGAAGGCGCCGAACAGGCTGCTGCGCAGCGCCGTATCGTCGACCAGCGCGGAACAGTACTCGATGGCCAGCTGGGCGATCGCCATCTGGTGTGCAGACAGGAAACCCTCGATGACCTCCACCGCCGGCAGTTGCTGCATGATGACGTCGTAGCTCGACTTCACCACCACCGGGTCGACACCGGTCAGGGCGGCCATGGAGGCATTGATCTCGTCGAAGGTGCGCAGCCCGATGTCCGACACCGGCGGCAGCGGCGGCGGTGTCGGCAGCGGCGGCGGCGCCGGTTCGGTCACCACGTTGACGTTGCTGCCCAGCACTTCGAAGCTGAGGAAGAACTCGTCCGAGGACGGGCCGTTCTCCAGCGCGATGATGGTGCCGAGATTCGACAACACCTGGCCGGTCGAGGGCGTGTACTGGCTGGAATCCAGCGTCACGTCGAGGTTGCGGTAGGCCTGTCCGACCACGGCCTCCCTGCCGTTGATGCCGATGCGCATGCCCTTGAGCGGAATGGCGCTCGGCACTGCATTGGGATCGAGGCTGATGAAGGTCGGCTTGTTGAACAGGTAGCTGTAGGTGTCGTACTGGCTGACCTCGAACATGATGAAGCTCTGCGGCACCGGGATCAGGTCGCTGACACTGAACAGCAGGAAGAATTTCTCGCCCACGCCGACGTCGAAATTCTGCTGGATCTGGGCCTGGGTCAGCGCCCGGTTGTGGATGGCGACCATGCGGATGGTGCCCATCCAGGGACGGTCGTTGGATACTTCGTTGCCGAGCACGAAGGCGAAGCTGTCGTCCCAGTCGGCCAGGCTGCCGCCGGCCACCGGGTCCATGTCGCCCGTGAACACGCCGTTGACATAGATGCGGCGGCCGTTGACCGGGTCGTAGGTGACCACCACGTGCTGCAGGGTCGCCTGCAGGTCCTCGTCGGCGTCGGCGGTCGACAGCGCCGGCTCTCCGTTGGCGTCGGTGGTGCTGCTGCGGTGCAGGAAGTCATAGTTGTACTGGGTCTGGCCCAGGGTGAAGTTGCGCGCCTGGGTGCCGGCCGAGTAGCTGACGATGCGTGCCGGACCTTCCTGGGTCACGTTGGCGGGCGCCACCCAGGCCTCGATGGAATACTCGCCCGTCGAGGTGATCAGGTCGTGCAGCTTCTTGCTGGCCGTGGTCGAACCCTGGGCCTTGCCGTTGGCGCCGATCTGGATGCCCCAGCCGCCGACCCAGCTCACGTCACCGCTGAAGTTCAGGTGCAGCGCCGGCTCCACGCCGCTGGTGTCGAAGGCGGTGGTGCCGCTGCCGGTCTTGAACTCCCACAAGGCGATGACGTTGGCCTCGTAGCGGCTGCCGCCGCTGGCCACCACGCCGTCGGTGATGTTCAACGCCTTGCTGATGACCAGGCTGGGATCGACCGTGGTCGGCGTGATGGTGCCGGCGAAGGCGGCGATCTGCGCCTCCATGTCGTTCGAGTCACTGGCGCAGTCGGACCAGCAGTTGTGGAACTCGTTGCGCAGCCGCACCACCAGGCGCGAGTTGGCCGGGTTGTTGAGGTCCATCTTGGACTTGGCCGCCTCGTAGGCCGCATCGACTTCACTGCCGGCGAAGAACGGCGCCTGCGGCGTGGCCGAGGTGTCGGTGTGACAGCCGGCGCAGTTGGTGGTCAGCAGCGGCCACACGGTGGTGGCGAAAGCGGTGGAATCGGCCGGAAAATTGAGCGTGGCGCCCGGATCCTTGATGGGCGGCGGCGTCAGCTGGATCTGCCGCGAGGCACCGGCGGCGGTGTTGCCGGCCCAGGCCTCGATGTAGGCCGTGATCACGGCGGCGCAGGCCGAGGGCGCGGACAGCCAGCAATTGTGGCCGCCCGCCACCTTGGTGACCATGCGTGAATTGGCCGGCTGGTTCAGGTCGACGATGGTGTTGGCGGCGGCATAGGCCTGGTTGATGTCGTCCTGGCGCACGAACTCCGGCGCCTGGATGCCGGGCACGTGGCAGGCGCCGCAGCGGTTGTCGGCCTTGAGGTTCTCCCACACGTTGATGCGGAAGGCCTGCACGTCCGAGGTGGCGGGCGGCGGGCCGGAGTAACTGGACGGCGATACGCCGCCGGTGACCGGGTTCTCGGTGGTCTGGGCGCCGCCGCCGCAACCGGTCAGCATCACCACCAGCAGCAGGAACAACACGAAATGAACGGCGCCGCCCACCAGCATGCCGGTGTCGATCGAAAACAGCCTGTCGTTGTTTGAAGTCGTCATGGCCCTATCCCCGGATCCCGCCCTGATTCTGTTCATCATGATCAGTCACCCATGCAGTAGACGGCTGCGTCGGCGAACACCTGCTTCATGCTGTAGTTGCTGGCGATGAAGGAGGAGACCATGCTGCTCACCTGCGCCTGGTCGGCGGCGTCGGACGGATCGCGCAGGCAGACCGTGCGAAACACCTTCTTCACCTGGCAGCCGGCGAATGCCTGGCTGCCGGCCAGTTCGGCTCCCAGCGACTTGGCGCCGGCGCCGCTGCCGGGCAGGCTGGCGCTCCAGCCCAGGTTGGCATTCGGACCCGCACGCCAGTAGTTGTCCCAGTTGTCGTTGGGCGTGACGTAGCCGTACTTGAAATTGTCCGCGTTGATCAGGTACTTGGGCTGCACCTGGCCGGGGGTGTAGACCAGCCGGCCCTGCGCCTCGTCGTAGTTGTAGTAGGCGAAGGCCTGCACCATCGGATCCATGCCGGCATGGCACCCCACGCAGGAGTTCATGAAGATGCGGCTGTCACCACCGGGACTGCGCGACACGTCCTGCCGGACCCGGTCCGGGGGACGCGAGTTGTCCTTGAGCGGTTCGAGGTCGGTACACAGGTGATTGATCATGGTGAAGCGGAACATGGCCCGGTTGGTGCCGGCGACGAAGAAGGCTTCGGCCGCGGCGCGGGTGGTGAGCACCCCCGCCGTGGCGGTGGCGGGCAGTCCGGTCACCTGGGACTGGGGGCGCTGCACCAGCACCTGCTGGAGATCGGCATCCATGTCATCGAGCGCCTGGTAATGGTTGTTGTCGGTGTTGGAATAGGGGGGCAGGCCGGGCACCTGGGCGCTGTCGCCGATATAGATGATATCGCCCGACAGCACCTGGTCGAAGGGCACGTCGTCGCGGATCATGCCGATGACAGTGGCCGTGTAGTCGTTGAGCGGCACGAACACGCTCTGGGCCTCGTTGGTCCAGGGCGCGGCGAAGTTCTTCAGGGTGACATTGTAGAAAGCGCGGTTGTTCATGGCGCGCCGGGCGGCGGCCTGCGGGTCGCCGGCCACGATGTCCTGCTCCATGAGGTCGAGTACCGTCTCGCTGGGCGGCACGCCGGCGATGCGATCGTGGATGCGCTTGGCCTGGCGCCGTTCCAGTGCGCCGGCATCGGCGCCCTGCGGCAACGCCATGGCCAGCAACGGGCCCAGCAGGGCGGCGGCCAGCAGTCGGCGCGCGGCCCGGGACCGGGCCTGCAACTTGAGCTTGTCTCTGTTCACGTCTGTCCCCCCGTCTCGGGATGTCTGACCGGTTTCCGGTTCCATCATGGCGTGTCACCTGGCGCGTTCTTGTCGTCGACCAGCCGGACTTAAGCAAAAAGCACTCCAGCCGAACCCTTGTTCATGGTTGTCGACCTTAGGGGTTGAGACCGGCGAATTCTGTGACCCGGTCCACAAGTTAGCGACCCACCCGCGCGAGGGCTGAACGCGGTTGGCTCTTTACTCCGGATTTCATGGGCTTGCGGCAGACGCGCGGCAATGTTGAAGGCCATCCGGAAGAACTGTGATGCAGGTCTCGGATCGGCCGGCGGTCACCGGGCTAGAGTGCCGTAAACCGCCCCGGACCGGCGCCGGATGCTGTCGTGGAAAGGCGACGCTGTCCGGTATTCACGACAGAACGCCGCCGCCCCGGACCGCTGGCGGAAGCAGCGTGGCCGCGCCTGTTTTCACCAGGACGGGATTGTTCAGGGACTTTCGGTACAGGACTTGCATGAGACCCGGAGCCGAACGCCCCCGCATTGATGACGGAAATAAAATGATGAAACGAACGACGGGAACCAACCGAACGACCGTGGCCAAACGGCTGCTGGGTCTCGCCCTGTCGGCCGCCGCCATGCTGATACTGGGCGCCTGCGGGGGCGGCGCCGGCGCCGGGGGCAGCGCCACCACCCAGGGCGTCGACCCGCTGGTGCAGGACTACGGCATCGCCTACGTGCGCCGTCCGGTTCCCGCCATGGACACGGCGGATGCGCGCGAAGCGACCACTTTCATCCCCGGCGGCGATCTCTACTACCGCGATCTCGCCTCCCCCAGCGCGGCCGAACGCAACATCACCTTCCCGATCACCGGGGGCATGGGCGATGTCAAGGACGTGGAGCCTTCCTTCGACGGCAGCAAGCTGGTGTTCGCGCTGCGCCTGCCCGACATCCAGGGCGCCAACCCCGAGGACCAGCCGACCTGGAACATCTGGGAATACGACATCCCCAACGACCGGCTGCGCCGCATCATCACCTCGGACATCACCGCGGAAGCCGGCCAGGACGTGGCGCCGCACTACCTGCCGGACGGCCGCATCATCTTTTCCTCCAGCCGCCAGCGCAAGTCCAAGGCGATCCTGCTCGACGAGGGCAAGCCGCAGTACGCCGCCCAGGACGAGGACCGCAACGAACCCGCGCTGGTGCTGCACGTCATGAACGCGGACGGCTCCAACATCACCCAGGTCTCCTTCAACCAGAGCCACGACCTGGACCCGACGGTGCTGCAGAGCGGTGAGGTCGTATTCAGCCGCTGGGACAACATGAATCCCAGCGACGCCATCAGCCTGTACAAGATGAACCCGGACGGCACCAACCTGCAACTGCTCTATGGCGCCAACAGCCACACCACCGGCACCAACGGTTCGACGGTGCAGTTCCTGCAGCCGCGCGAAATGCCGGACGGCCGCATCATGGTGCTGCTCAAACCCTATACCGGCACCCGCCAGGGCGGCGACATCGTCACCATCGATGTGAACAATTACGTCGACAACACCCAGCCCACGGCGGTCAACCAGGGCGCCCTCAGCGGCCCCGCCCAGGCTTCGGCCTCGGTCAACGTCATCAGCACCGAGGCGGCGCCTTCCCCCGGCGGCCGCTTCATCTCGGTCTTTCCGCTGTGGGACGGCACCAACCGGGCGCTGATAAGCTGGAGCCAGTGCCGCCTGCTGGAGAACGGCAACATCGTGCCCTGCAGCGCCGACCGGCTGGCCGACCCCAATGTGCAGGAGGCGCCGCCGCTGTACAGCCTGTTCCTGTACGACATGGACACCAACACCCAACTGCCGATTTTCACACCGCAGGAAGGCTTCATGTACACGGACGTGGTGGCGGCCCAACCCCGGCGCCTCCCCAACATCATTCCGGACAAGCAGCCGGGCGTCGAGCTCAGCCAGTCGCTGGCGGACGAGAACGCCGGCGTACTGGACATCCGCAGCGTGTATGATTTCGACGGCGTCTACAACGCCCTGGGCGGCGGCGCACCCGACATCGCCGCGCTGGCCGACCCGGCCCGGACCACCAGCGCCGACCAGCGGCCGGCGCGTTTCCTGCGCATCGTCAAGGCGGTCGCGATTCCCGACCGCAACACCAAGCAGCTCAACGGCTCGGCCTTCGGCCGCAGCGCCGGCCAGTTGATGCGAGAGATCATCGGCTACACCCCCATCGAGCCGGACGGTTCGGTGCGGGTCAAGGTGCCCGCCAACGTGCCGCTGGCCATCAGCCTGGTGGACCGCAACGGCCGCCGCATCGGCAGCCGCCACAACAACTGGCTGCAGGTGCGGCCCGGCGAGACCGTCACCTGCAACGGCTGCCACAGCCCGGCGGCCGGCACCTCGCACGGCCGCGCCGACGCCTTCCTGCCGCTGCACGCGGGCGCCCCGGCCAGTGGCTATGTCTACCCCAACACGGTCAGTTCCATTTTCGCCGACTTCGGCGAGACCATGGCCCAGGCCCGCACCCGCCTGGACGCCAGCGCCCTGACGCCGAGCGTGGATATCCTCTACACCGACGTGTGGACCGATCCGGTCGCCGCCGGCCGCGCGGCCGATGCCCCGCTGAGCTATGCCTACGGCGACCTCGACCCGGCCATTCCAGCGCCGGTGTCCTCGCCCGCCTGCCTGACGACCTGGACCAGCACCTGCCGCGTCGTCATCGACTACGAGCGCAACATCCACCCGCTGTGGGCCCGCGACCGCGGCGCCAACACCTGCACCGGCTGCCATGCGCCGACCGACGCCGCGGGCAATCCGAAAGTGCCGGACGCGCAGCTCGACCTGACCGACGGCGCATCGGACCAGAATCCCGATCATTTCAAGGCCTACCGCGAACTGCTGTTCACCGACAACGCCCAGGAACTGAGCGGCGGCGTGCTGGTGGACACCCTGGTGCAGGACACCGACGCCAACGGCAATCCGCTGTTCCTGACCGACGCCAACGGCGACCCGGTACTGGACAGCAACGGCAACATGATTCCCGTCATGGTCAACGTCACCGTGGCGCCGGCCATGTCCGTCAACGGCGCCGCCGCCAGCCCGCGGTTCTTCTCGCTGTTCGACGCCGGCGGCACGCACGCCGGCCGCCTCGACCCGATCGAGCTCAAGTTGATCGCGGAATGGCTCGATATCGGTGGACAGTACTACAACAACCCCTTCGATGCGCCCTGAGCGGCGCGGCGAGGGAAAAGCAGGGCAGGATGCATCGACCCACTAGCCGGCAAGGAAAGAAAAGGACTTGGCACTGAAGCACTCATACTCGGGCGATACACCGGGCTGGCTGTTCGCCGCTCTCCTGCTGCTCGCACAACTGTCTGCGCTGCCGGTGGAGGCGGGCGAAGCGCCCCTGAGCGTCCAGGTGGCCGACCCCTATATCGAACTGCATACCGGGCCCGGCCGCGGCTACCCGGTCTTCCACGTGGAAGAACGGGGCGCACGCATCGACGTCCTCAAGCGCAAGACCGACTGGTTCAAGGTCCGGACCGGGCGCGGCAAGGAGGGCTGGGTACAGCGCTCGCAGATGGAGCGCACCTTGTCGCTCTCCGGCGAGCCGACCCGCTTCAAGGATGCGACCATCGCCGAATTCGCCCGTCACCGCTGGGAGCTGGGGGCGCTGGGCGGCGATTTCGAAGGCGCCAACGTCATTTCCCTGCTGGGCGGCTTCGCCCTGACGCCCCACCTGTACGTGGAGATGGAGCTGTCCAAGGTGCTGGCCGATTTCTCCGATTCCAATGTCGCCACCCTGGGGCTGGTGTCACTGCCGTTCCCGGGCTGGCGCTTCTCACCCTTCTTCACCGTCGGCACCGGCGTCGTCCAGACCGACCCCAAGGCCACGCTGGTGCAGGCGCGCGACCAGACCGACCAGACCGGCTATGTCGGCGCCGGTCTGCGCGTCTACCTGACGCGGCGCTTCGTGTTTCGCGCCCAGTACCGCAACTATGTCATCTTCCAGAGCAAGGACGACAACCAGGAGATCAACGAATGGAAAGCAGGATTCGCCGTATTTTTCTGAGCCTGGTGCTCGGCGCCGTGGCGGCGACGGCGGCCCGGGCTGCCGAGCAGCCGGCCGGACAGGTCATCGAGCCCGAGATCGAGCGGCGCGAGATCACCGAAGCCGCCATCGACACCGAAGATTTCGAGATCGGTGCCTACGCGGGCCTGCTGGCCACCGAGGATTTCGGTACCAACCCGGTCTATGGCGCGCGCTTCGGCTACCACGTCACCGAGGATGTGTTCGTCGAGGCCGCCTACGCACGCAGCAACACGGACGAGACCAGCTTCGAGCGCCTGAGCGGCAACATCCAGCTCATCAGCGACGACGACCGCCTGCTGAGCTACTGGAACCTGTCGTTCGGTTTCAACCTGCTGCCGGGCGAAGGCTTCGTCGCCGACCGCTGGGCCTTCACCACGGCGTTCTACCTGATCGGCGGCGTCGGCAGCACCAGCTTCGCCGGCGACGACCTGTTCACCTGGAACGTCGGCGCCGGCTACCGGCTGCTCGCCAACGACTGGCTGTCGCTGCGCATCGAGGCCCGGGACCACGTCTTCGACCTGGACCTGCTGGGCGACAAGCGCACCTACCACAACCTGGAATACAGCCTCGGCCTGTCGGTCTTCTTCTGAGGACGGAAAACTGTGGACCGGTTCTCGATTTTCCACCGCAAGCCCGGCGCCCGCCGCCGATACAGGGTAGACGAGCACGGCTCGGACCGACCCGATGAACACGACCCCATGGAGTACAACTGACATGCACATCCCGACCAGCACCTTTCTGCGCCGCCTGGGCGCCGCCCTGGCCGCCTGCCTGCTGACGGTTTCCCTCGCCCGGGCCGAAGCGCCGCCGACCCCGGCGCCGGACTTCACCCTCAAGAGCCGCTCCGGCGAGAACCTGCGCCTGAGCGACTATCGGGGCGAGGTGGTGATGATCAACTTCTGGGCCTCCTGGTGCGGCCCCTGCCGCCAGGAGATGCCGCTGCTGGAGCAGCTCTACAGCGAGTACAATCCGCTCGGCTTCACCATTCTCGGCGTCAATGTCGAAGAGGATTCGGGCAAGGCGCTGGCCATGCTGAACGAGATCCCGGTCAGCTTCCCGGTGCTGTTCGACACCAGCAGCAAGGTGAGCAAGCTGTACAACGTGGTGGCCATGCCCAGCACCGTGCTGATCGACCGCGACGGCCGGGTCCGTTTCCTGCACCGCGGCTACAAGCCCGGCTATGAACAGACCTACCAGGACCAGGTCCGGGCCCTGATCCGGGAATAACCGTGAAACGACTCGCCAGCCTGCTGAGCCTTACCCTGCTGCTGGGCGCCTGCAGCAGCGTGGAACCCTGGGTGAAACCCTACGAGCGCACCCACCTGGCCGATCCCATCATGAGCTTCTCGCGCGACCCGGTCTCGTCGGCCTACGACAGCCACATCTACCAGGTGCGCGAGGGCGCCCGAGGCGCCGAGGGCGGAGAGGGGGGCGGCTGTGGCTGCAACTAGACGGCGGGCCGCCTGGCTGACGCTGCTGCTGGCGTCCCTGTCGGCGCGGGCCGCCGTCCTGCCGGAAGACCGCGCCGATGCCCTGTACCATTCCTACGACGGCGGCGGCGTCGAGGTCACGGGGCCCTCCATCCTGGTGCGCAAGGGCGACAACAGGAACTTCTCGGTGTCCGCCAACTATTACGTGGACAGCATCTCCAGCGCCTCCATCGACGTGGTCACCCAGGGCAGCCCCTACTCCGAACAGCGCGAGCAGAAATCGCTGGGCGTGGACTACCTGCACGGCGACACCATCATGTCCCTCAACTATACGCGCAGCGAGGAGAGCGACTACAAGGCCGATACCGCCAGCTTCAGCATCAGCCAGAGCATGTTCGGCGATCTCACCACCGTCACGCTGGGCTACGGCCGCGGCAAGGACGATGTGCTGCAGAACGGCAATCCCGACTTCAGCGAGCCCGTCGACCGCCAGCAGTACCGCGTCGGGCTGTCGCAGATCCTGACCAAGAACCTGATCCTGGGCCTCAACTTCGAGAATGTCACCGAGGAAGGCTTCCTCAGCAACCCCTACCGCTCGGACCGCTACCTGGACGGCGCCACCTTCGTGTATGAACCGGAGAACTACCCGCGCACCCGCACCAGCAACGCTGTGGCGCTGAACATGAAGTACTACCTGCCCTACCGGGCCGCCCTGGGGTTGGGCTACCGCTACTACGCGGACGACTGGGACATCGAGTCGCACACCGCCCAGGTCGACTATACCCAGCCGTTCGGCAAGCGCTGGATCCTGGATGTCGTCGCCCGCTACTACACCCAGTCGGCGGCCGATTTCTACAGCGACCTGTTCCCGCGCCAGGACGCCCAGAACTTCCGCGCCCGCGACAAGGAGCTGAGCCGCTTCAGCGATGTGTCGCTCGGCGCCGGCGTCAGCTATGCCCTGCTCAGTCACGCCTGGGGCTATATCGATCGCGCCGAGATCAGTTTCAAGTACCGCCGCTTCTGGTTCAGCTATGACAACTTCAGCGACCTGAGCCGGAACGGCCCGGTGGGTGACGAACCGGCCTATGCATTCACGGCCGACGTCATCCAGCTCTACCTGTCGGCCTGGTACTGAGGCGGTGCGCGAGGTGACCACCCTGCCCGGCCGCGCGCTGCTGCTGATCTGCCTGTCGCTGCTCGCATGGCCGGCGGGCGCCGGCTGGCTGCGTGAACAGCAGGACATCATGGGCACCCGCATCACGGTGGAGGTGTTCCACGCCGACGACGACGTGGCGCGGCGCGGTGTCGATGCCGTCATGGCGGAGATGCGCCGTCTCGACGCCGCCATGAGCCCGTTCCGGGAAGACAGCGAACTGTCCCGCGTCAACCGCGAAGCCGCCGCCGGTCCGGTGCCCATCAGCCGCGAACTCTTCGACCTGCTGCAGCGGTCCCGGCAGGTCTCGGATCTCACCGACGGCGCCTTCGACATCACCTTCGCCAGCGCCGGCTTCCTGTACGACTACCGGCGCCACGTCCATCCGGACGCCCGGACGCTGAAGCAGGCGGCGGCGCGCATCGACTACCACAACCTGGCGCTGGACCCCGCCACCCACAGCGTGCGCTTCAGTCTGCCCGGCGTGAAGATCGACCTGGGCGGCATCGCCAAGGGCCACGCCGTGGACCGTTCCATCGCCCTGCTGCGTGCCATGGGCATTCACGATGCCCTGGTGACCGCCGGCGGCGACAGCCGCGTCATCGGCCGGCGCTGGGGGCGGCCCTGGCGCATCGGCGTGCGTGACCCGCGGCGGCCGGACGCGCTGGTGGCCGTAATCCCGCTGGAAGACGTGGCCGTGTCCACCTCGGGCGACTACGAACGCTTCTTCGAGGAAGACGGCGTGCGCTACCACCACATCATCGACCCGACCAGCGGCGATTCGGCCCGCGGGCTGCGCAGCGTCACCATCATCGGCCCGGACGCCACCACTACCGACGCGCTGTCCACCAGCGTGTTCGTGCTGGGCAGGGAACGCGGCCTGGCCCTGGTGGACCGGCTGACGGGCATCGATGCCATCCTGGTCGATGGCCAGGGCCGGCTGCACTATTCCAGCGGCCTCGAACAGCTCCAGCCGCACTGACTGTCGCCGTGCGCAGACAGCTTGCCGGGCCGCCGCCCGGACCGGGAAGGACCGACCGGGACCGTCGCCGCAAAACGACAGTTGCGGATGCCGCGGCGCCGGCCGCCCGCGTCATAACGCAGCCATCCCGTCACTGGCATGCACATTGCTTTATCCCTGCGGATACCGGCGCCGGTGCCGCCGCCCGCTTCGTGACCGGCGTCACGAACCCCCCGTGAACCGGGTCACGGACGGAGGGTACAGGCAGGCGGCACACTGCCGAAACAACAGGAACAACCCGGAACGATTCGGCCGCCGGCCCGCCCGAAGGATGCGCGCCAGCGGCCTGCCGTGTCCAAGTCGACAACGGCCAGGAGGCCATGATGAAACCGTTTTTCAACTACTTGCGCATACTCCTGCTGCTGGTGCCGGCGCTGGTGCTGGCCGGGCAGGACAAGTCGTTCACCAGCCTGGACGACGACGTGCAGACGCTCAAGAAAAAGACCCTGGAGCTGAACCGCGACCTGTTCCTGCTGGAAGAAGAGCTGCTGTTCCCCTCCAACACCCAGGTGTCGGTATTCGTCTCCATGGATGTCGGCAAGTTCTTCACCCTGGACTCGGTGAAACTCAAGATCGACGACAAGGAAGTGGCCGACTACCTGTATACCCGGCGCGAGGCCGAAGCCCTCGTCCGCGGCGGCGTGCAGCGACTGCACGTCGGCAATCTGCGCACCGGGGAGCACGAGATCACCGCCATCTTCACCGGCAAGGGGCCGCACGGGCGTGACTACAAGCGCGGCGCCACGGCAAAGATCACCAAGGGCCTGGGACCCCGCTACGTCGAACTGCAGATCGTCGACCGCACCGGCAACCAGCAACCGGAATTCGAAGTCAGGGAGTGGTGATGCGCCGCGCCGTATCCCGGCTGCTGCTGGTGACGCTGCTGGCGGTGGCCGGCAGCCCTCTCCAGGCGTCCGGGAAGAAGCTGCAGCAAGTGCAGGATCTGCACTACGGCGAGGTGCTGTTCCATTTCTACAGCGAAGACTACTTCACCGCCATCACCCACCTGATGGCGGCCCGCGAACGGGGGCTGCTGCCCCACCACGCCGACGAGGCCGAACTGCTGCTGGGCGGACTGCAGCTCTCCTACGGCATGCACCGGGAGGCCGAGAAGCAGTTCCAGGGCATCCTCGACACCCGGGCCGACCGCGCTACACGCAACCGCGTGTGGTACTACCTGACCAAGATC
>JALSRI010000159.1 GCA_026984835.1 Thiohalobacter sp.
CGACCACAGCCAGGTCACCGGCAACTGCGCCAGCTGCCACAACGGCACCACCGCCACCGGCAAGAACGCACAGCACATCCAGACCAACAACCTGTGCGAACACTGCCACCGCACCACGGCCTGGAAGCCGGTCACCGGCGTCGACCACGCCGACGTGCTGGGCAGCTGCTTCAGCTGCCACAACGGCCAGATCGCCACCGGCAAGTCGGCCAACCACATCGCCAGCGGCAACGCCTGCGACGACTGCCATACCACGACCACCTGGCTGGGTGCGGTGTTCGACCACAACAACGTATCGCCGGGAACCTGCAGCAGCTGCCACAACGGCACCACGGCCACCGGCAAGGGTCCACAGCACATCCAGACAACGGCGGAATGCGACGTCTGCCACACCAGGCGCGCCTGGACACCGGCGAACTTCGATCACAACAGTGTGACCGGATCCTGCTCGTCCTGCCACAACGGCCAGCAGGCGACCGGCAAGCCCGGCAACCATTTCATCACCAGCCTGGGATGCAACACCTGCCACGACACCACCGCCTGGAAGCCGTCCACCTTCCGCCACACCTCGGGCGCCTATCCCGGCGATCACCGCAGAAACCTCGCCTGCACCGCCTGCCACGGCGGCAACTCCCAGGTGGTCACCTGGAGTGCGCCCGCCTACCAGCCGGACTGCGCCGGCTGCCACGCCAGGAACTACAAGAGCGGGCCGCACACCAAGTACGAGAGTCCGACCAAGACCAAGTATACGGTCAGCGAGCTGCGTGACTGCTCCGGCAGCTGTCACGTCTACACCGACAGCAGCCTGACGACGATCAAGAAGCGCCGCAACAACGAGCACCGCGTCTCGGACGGCGGATTCGACTAGGGCACCCGCGTGAACCGGAGAGGGAAATCCATCGGCCTGGCGCTGGCGGCGCTGCTGGCGCTGGCCATCGCGGGCGTCACCCATACCGCTGCACCGGTGCGGGACAAGGTGCTGGACGACGTTCGGGTCGAAACCCGAGATCACCACACGGTGCTGGACGTGCGGTTTTCGTTTCCGTTGCGTTATGTCTCCCACTTTCCGCTGGACAGCGGCAAGGAGCTGCGCGTCCGTCTGCACCCGGTGGTGGTCCCCGCCTCCGATCTCGATGCACTGTTCCGGCGCGAGGCGGTGGCGCCACGCTATGCGAGCACTATCGCTGTCGACGAAGTGGTCTACGAAGGCGACATGGACGGTGGCCCCTACCTGACCGTGTACTTCACGCATGACGTCAGTTACCAGGTCATTCCGTCTCCCGACTATCGGGGCCTGCTCATCATCGTGACGGCAATCAACAAGGCTAATGGACAGCCAGAACAGAAGCATTAGACACCCCTCCCCTGCGCACCTGCTGGCCGGCATCCTGCTGATGCTGCTGTCGGTGCTGGCGCGGGCGGACGTCATCGACAATATCGAACTCGACGACAGCGTCACACCTCCCGTCATCCAGGTGAACTTCACGCTGCCGCTGCGCTACATCAATCACACACCCACCGACGCCGGGGATGAACTGCATATCCAGCTGGAACGTCTGCCGGTCGGCGGGGTCCTGGACAGCAGCCCTGACCGCAGCCTGCAGCCGATCACCTTCGAAGCCAGCCGTCGCATCCCGCTGCGCGACGCCAGCTACGAGCAGCGCGATGCCGGACGCGGTGTGCTGACCCTGCGTTTCCGGCGCACGGTCCGGTTCCGCGTCCAGGCGGGCGCCGACCGCCGCCACCTGGTGGTCAGTATCGTGCCGACACCGGCCGACCGGCGCTTTTCCGCCCCGCGGGCGGCGCCAACCCGGCCGGGTTCGGCCGCGGCCCGCCCCCTGCCCGACAGCGGCAGCTACGTCATCAACCTGGAGTCCAACGCCCGCCCGGTCCCCGCGCCGGAACTGGCCTTTCTCAGCAACCGCGAGCGCTACCTGGTCTACCAGACCCGGTTCCCCATCGACGGCCGCATCTGGTACCGCACCCGACTGGGGTTCTTTCGCACCCGCCAGGCGGCGCTGCGCCTGCTGGCACAACTGAAGGACAGGTACCCGCGCGCCTGGGTCACGGTCGCTTCCCGGGACGAGATCCACGCTGCGCTGACCGGCGCAACGGCAAAGGCGCCAGCGACCGCAACCGCACGGCCACGGCCGAAGGCGCCGCGCCACAGGGTGCCGGACATCCAGCCTTCCCTGCCACGGGTGAGCAATGAGAAGATCGAGGCGCTCATGGAGCAGGCGCGCAAGGCCGTGGCCGAGGAGCACTACGGCCGCGCCATCCAGCTCTACACCAAGGTGCTGCGCTACCCGGACCACCCCTACCGCCAGCAGGCGCTGGAATACCTTGCCGTGACGCGCGAGAAGAAAGGCCAGTTCGCGCATGCCATCCGCGAATATGAACGCTACCTGTCGCTGTACCCGGAAGGCGAAGCCGCGGCGCGCGTGCGCCAGCGGCTGGCCGGGCTGACGACGGCCGCCCGCGCACCGCTGCCGGCCACCGGCCGGCGCCGCCGTGCCGGCCGCGCCAAGCCCTGGGACGTCTATGGCGGTATCTCCCAGTTCTACCGCCGCGACCAGAGCACGCTCGACAACAACGACGAGCTCGTCACCCAGTCGTCGCTGTCGACCGACCTCGACATCACCGCGCGCCGCCGCGGCGACGACCTCGATGTCCAGACCCGCTTCACAGGATCCTACCTGCACGACTTTCTCAATGACGGCCCGGGTGACGAATCCAGCGTCAGCAGCCTGTACCTGGACGCCACCCACAAACGCTACGGCCTGTCCCTGCGGCTGGGACGCCAGTCGCACAACACCGACGGCGTGCTGGGCCGCTTCGACGGCCTGCTCCTGGCCTACCGCCTGACCGACTGGCTGACGCTCAAGGCGCTGGGCGGGTACCCGGTATTGTCCACCCGCGACAGCCTGCACACGAACAGGACGCTCTACGGCGTCAGCATGGACCTCGGCACCTTTGCCAACACACTGGATTTCAACGCCTTCTTCGTCGAGCAACAGGTCGACGGCATTCTCGATCGACGCGCCGTCGGCGGCGAGGCGCGCTACTTCGATCCGGTGCGCTCCCTGCTGGGCTTCGTCGACTACGATCTGTCCTACGACTCGCTCAACACCTTGATAGTCCTCGGCACCTGGACGCTGCCCGACCGCACCACCCTGAACGCGACCCTCGACTACCGCAACAGCCCCATACTCACCACCACCAACGCCCTGCAGGGCCAGACCGTGACCACCATCGACAAGCTGCTCGACAGTTTCACCGAAGACGAGGTTCGGGCGCTCGCCGAGGACCGCACGGCGGAGAGCACCACCGTAACCCTGGGCGCCACTCACCCGCTGTCACAACGGCTGCAGGTCAGCGGCGACATCACCCTGTCCCGGCTGGGCGACACGAAGGCTTCGGGCGGCGTGGCCGCCCAGCCGGGGACGGACAATGATTTCTTCTACAACTTTCAGCTGATCGGCAGCAGCCTGATCAAGGCTGGCGACATCGCCATCCTGGGCCTGCGCTACGCCGACACCAGTACGTCGAAGACCACGTCGCTGTCACTGAACACCCGCTACCCCTTCACCCGGGACTGGCGGATCAACCCACGCCTGCGCGTCGACTACCGCAAGAACTCCACCGACGACTCCACCCAGTGGATCGGCGCCCCGTCGCTGCGCATGGACTACCGCTGGCGGCGGCGCTACCGCTTCGAGGCGGAAGGCGGCGGCGAATGGTCCTCGCGCGAGCTGACCACCGATTCCCAGCACACCTCCTCATGGTTCTTCAGTCTCGGCTACCGCGCCGACTTCTGAGCGATCAGTACGGCCGCTTGCGCAGGTGCAGGCGATACAGGATGCGCGACAGCAGCAGCTCGCCCAGGGTGAACAGCGCCACCACCAGCAGCCAGTCGGTCGGCCCGGTGTGCAGCCGCGGCGCCGTCAGCAGCGCCGGCAGCAGCGACTCCGGCACCTGGTCCAGGCCCAGCGCCTGACCGCTGGGCTCGATCCCGAGGCGCCGCTTGAAAAAGCTCGACAGCAGGTCGCCCGTCATGGCGCCCGCCGCCACCAGCAGGCCGGTCTGCCAGTCCAGGCCCAGCAACATCGCCACCGGCGGGGTCGCAACCAGGCTCGCCAGCAGGCCGCGCCAGGTCTTGGAACGCCCCAGCAGCGGACGTCCGTCCCCCAGCGTGCGGCCAGCATCCACGGGTGCCGCGAAGCGTTCCCCCAGCAGCCGCCAGGCCAGTACCGGCGCACCGTTCGCCGCCAGTAACATCACCAGGAGAAGGGCTATTGACGGGATGTCCATGGCGTCCTGCAGAGTCGTGGATCTGGTCTATAGTTTAGAGGCAAGTCCAACCAGGGGAGTGACCAAAGATGACAGAAAGTCCCGATTTCGTAGCACATTCCGAGACGGCCAGGATCGGTGCCGAGCCCGAGGCATACGACCTGGACGACTGGTCGGAAGAGATCGCCGCCCGGCTAGCCGAGGAGGAAGGGATCGAACTGACCGACGAGCACCTGGCGATCCTGCGCTTCGTGCGGGAACAGTACAAGGCACAGGGACCAATGCCGGCACGCGAAATGATCGCCATGCTGGTCGAGGAATACGCACCGCAGGGGGGCAAGAAATACCTGTACCGCCTGTTCCCCAAAGGGCCTGTGTGCCAGGCCAGCAAGCTGGCCGGCCTGCCGGTTCCGCCGGACGCCATCGACAAGTCGTTCGGCAGCGTGATGTAGCCGGCTGCTCTGCCCGACCTCCGGGAAGGGAGGGTTGCGAAGTGCTGCGGCACGACGCCGCGCCTTCGCATTTTTTTTGATGCCGGGCTGCGCGGCCCGGTTCATTCCGATTGCACGAACGCCGGCAGCGGCGTGCGTGCCCCCTGCTCCGGCCAGCCCTGTTCGCGGGCCAGCGCGCGCAGTTCCCCGATGCGTCCCCCGCTGGCCGGGTGGGTACGGAACAGTTCCGGCATGCCGAACCCGTCATCCTGTTCCTGGCGGCGGAAGTACTGGAAGATGGCCGTGGCGCCGCCGACATGACCGTAACGACGGGCCAGCGCCGCCAGCGCCGCGCGATCCGCCCGGCGTTCCTGCTCGCGGCTGAACGACAGCCCGGTCAGCAGGCCGGTCTCCCCCAGCAGCCGCCCGGCCGCGTCGTTGCCGCTGGCGCCGCTCACCACCGCCAGCACCGTACCCACCAGCACGCCGCGGCCGAGCGCGACGACGGGATCCCGGTGTTTCACGTGCGCCACTTCGTGCGCCACCACCATGGCCAGGGCGTTCTCGTCCGCCACCTTCTCGAGCAGTCCCCGGTAGATGACGATGTGGCCGCCCAGGGTGGCCAGGGCATTGACGGTATCGGCGTCGACGAAATGCACGGTGACCGACATGCCCTCGGGCAGCCCCATGTCGGCCGCCAGCGAATCGGCGAGCCGCTGCAGCCAGGCCTCCACCTGCGGGTCGCCGCTCTCCAGCTGCCCGCTCAGGCCCGCGGCCATGTCCTGTTCATAGGAAAAGGGGATGCGCTGGGCGATGAAACCGCCGGCCCAGCCCAGCAGCGCCACGGCCGCGACGGTCAGCAGCACCAGGCCGCCGCCGAGCAACAGCAGCTCCCTCAGCGGATGCTCGCGGCTGACGTTGATGCCTTCCGGGATCTCCGGGTTCTCGTAGCGCAGGGTCAGGCTCCGGCAGCGGCCGGCGGCACCAGCGCCGTGCCGTAGGCGAGCACCTCGATGGAGCCGATGGCCTGGCGCCTGCCCTTGTAGATGGACGCGGTCTCCAGCTTCAGGTTGACGACCTGGTCGGCGCCCAGTCCCAGCGCCTGCTCCTGCATGCGCAGGATGGCCTCGCGGCGGGCGCGGTCGACGAGGCTCTCGTAGGACTTCACCCGCCCGCCGAACAGATTGCGCAGGCCGGCCAGGAACCGCTTGAAGTAGTCCACGGAAACGACCACGCTGCCGGTGACCAGCTGCGAGCGGTGGCCGCCGCCGACCTGCGGCGGGTACTTCGACTGCACCAGCAGAATGCGGCGGCGCAGGCGCGCCTCGCGTTCGCGGATGGAGCGGTAGTGGCGTTTCTCGGCCCACTGGCCGAAGCCGTAGCCGAGCAGCAGCAGGACCACGAATACGATCAGATCGGCCATCAGCCGTCCTCCAGCACCACCGCCGTGCCGTAGGCGAACAGCTCGGCCGCGCCCTGGGCCACCGACGAGGTGGAGAAGCGCACGTTCAGCACCGCGTTGGCGCCGACCGCCTCGGCCTGCGCCTGCATGCGCGCCAGCGCCTCGTCGCGCGACTCCTGCAGCAGCTCGGTATAGCCCTTGAGTTCGCCGCCGAAGATGTTCTTGATCCCCGCCATGAGGTCACGGCCGACGTGCTTGGCCCGCACCGTGCTCCCCTGCACCAGGCCCAGGTGGCGGGCGATGCGCCGGCCCGGGACGATTTCCAGATTGGTCACCAGCATGGCTTCCTGCTCCTTGTATAGCGAGTGTCTCGCGGTTCTTGTCGGCCGACGGCGAAAAACGTGAAGTGCGTCCCTCTCAGCCACCCTCGTCGCAGCCGGCCACCCGGTTGCGCCCGCCCTGCTTGGCCCGGTACAGGGCCTTGTCCGCCCGCTCCAGCAGCGCCGTGGCCTCGTCCCCGGGCCGCGCGCATTCGTAGCCGATGCTGACGGTGACCCTGCCCAGCGATTCGCCGGTATCGGTGCGCCTGAGCGTGCTCTCGTCCATCGCCTTGCGGATGCTCTCCGCCACCGCGCGCACGCCGCCGGGCGCGGCATTCTCCAGGATCACCGAGAACTCGTCACCGCCGAAGCGCGCCACCAGGTCGCGACCCTTGATATTGCGCTTGAGCAGAGCGGCCACGTACTGCAACACCTTGTCGCCGATCTGGTGACCGTGGCGATCGTTGATATCCTTGAAATGGTCGATGTCCACCATCAACAGACAGATGGACTTCACGGCCAGCAGGGTCTGGTCCAGCGATTCGGCCAGGCGTTCGTCGAAGGCGCGCCGGTTGGCCAGCCCGGTGAGCGGGTCGCGCACCGCCTCACGCCGTACCTGGTCAAGTTCCGCGCGCAGCTCGTCGATCTCCAAGGCGTGCGCCTTCAGCATGTTCGCCACGCTGTCGCTGGAGTCCGCCATGGCCCGCGTGTCACGGGCCAGGGTGTCGACCACCTTGCGGATGTCGCGGATATCCTCGGCGTCGTCCAGCCGTGAAGTACAGCTCTTGAGCAGCGCACCGTAGCGGGTGATGTCGAGACCGGCGTCGGCGACGATCTGCACGATGTCGGCCAGCAGGCGGCACACCTCCGTCTCGATCTGTTCCAGCCGTTCGACACCCGGTGTGGCGACATAGCGCAGGTACAAGCGGTGTGCCTGCTCCTCGTCGTAGGCGACCGTTCCGGCGTCGATGGCCTCCAGCTCGGCCACCAGTTCCGGCGAGCGTCCCAGGTGATACTCGTACCAGAGCGCGTAGTTGACGGGCGTGACGGGAATGCCGAGCCGGGTCATCTGCGGCAGCACCAGGCGGGCGATCTCGCCGGCCCTGTTCACGTCCTGGTCGTAGGTCATGGTCATGGCGGGTGCTCAGTCGGCAGCGTCGAAGCCTTCCAGGTGCTCGCGCAGAAAGGCCAGCACCTGGCCGCGGGAACGTGCTCCGCTGAAGCGACCGAGTTCCTCACCCCGGTGAAACAGGATCACGGTGGGAAACCCGCGCACCCGGCAATGGCCGGCCAGCTTCATGTTGTCGCCCTCGTCCACCTCCACCTTGACCAGGCCGAGCCTGCCACCCAGTTCCGCCACCAGCCCGTCCAGCACCGGCGCGATCACCAGGCAGGGCGCGCACCACTCGGCCCAGAAATCGACCAGCAGCGGCCGCTCGCCGGAAGCCAGCAGCACGTCGGTCTCGAACCGTTCGACGGAGGTATGGACGGCGTTCATGGGACGATTCTATAGGTTTGGGTGGCTGGTTGTAAGTCCTTGTTCCCAAGGCCAGATTCCGCCTTCTCGCTGATGGGGCCGCAGGCCGCGACGGACAGCGCTCACAAAAATGGAACAAACAGGGCCAGCACGCCTTGACAAGGCCCATATTTGGGATATATTTCCCAATGTAAAAACCAACTCGGGATCGACGGTCGCGTCCGCGCCGTCGACGACTCCCGACCAGCAGCCACAAGGAGCCTCATCATGTTGATTCATAAACGTAATCTACTGGGTATCGCAATCCTGGCCAGCCTCGGCCTGAGCGGTTGCGGCGGTGGCGGCAGCGGTTCCGGCGCTTCGTCTTCTTCCAGCGGCCTGTCCTCGGGTGTGATCAGTGGTTTCGGCAGCGTGTTCGTCAACGGCGTGGAATACGAGACCGCCAGCAGCCGTATCACGGTCGACGGCTCACCCTCCACCGAAGACCGGCTCAAGGTCGGCATGCGGGTCACCCTGCGCGGTTCGATCAACCCGGACGGGCGCAGCGGCAGCGCCAGCAGCATCGACTACGCCGACGAACTGGAAGGCATCGTGCAGAGCACCAGCCTGGCAGCCGACGGCACGGGCAGCCTGGTGGTCATGGGCATCACCGTGCAGGTCGACAACAGCACCTTCTTCGAAAGCCGGGTGCCAGGCATCGCCGGCAGCGCAGACATCAGCGCCGGCAATGTCATCGAAGTGAGCGGCCACCGCCTCGACGACACCACCGTGCAGGCGACCCTGATCGAGGTGAAGAGCGCCAGCTTCACGCCAGGCAGCGAGATCGAGGTGAAGGGTGTGATCGGCAGCCTGACCGCCACCAGCTTCCGCTTCGGCGGCATGACCATCGACTACAGCAGCGCGCAACTCGACAACATCCCCGGCGGCACACTCAGCGAAGGCCTGTACGTGGAGGTCAAGAGCATCGCTGGCTTCGACGGCAGCGGCAACCTGATCGCCAGCAAGGTGGAACTCGAAAGCAACGGTGACCGCGACATCGACGCCAGCGAGGGAGAGGACATCAAGCTGTTCGGCCCCATCGACAACGGCTCGTCCGCCAGCCGCTTCAGCGTCGACGGCACCACCGTAGTGGTGAACGGCAACACACGCTTCGAGCACGGCACGTCGGCCTCCATCGCCGACGGCGTCGAGGTCAAGGTGGAAGGCGTCGTCGACGCCAGTGGCGACCTGGTGGCCACCGAGATCGCGTTCAAGGAAGCGCCGGAGACCGAACTCGAGGCGGTGGTCGAGAGCGTCGACCCGGCAGCCAACACCCTGGTGGTCATGGGCCTGACGGTGACGGTGGACAACTTCACCATGTTCAGGGACGATCGCAGCGGCAACCCCGTGCGCCGCTTCAGGCTGGACGACCTCAACCCGGGCACCGATCGCGTCGAGGTCGACCTGTTCCAGGACAACGGCAGCGGCCAACGGGTGGCCAGGAAGCTGAAACGCGAGGACGGCGCCGGGCCGGACAAGCTGGAAGGCGTGGTCGACGGCGCGCCGGCGCCCGGCCAGATCAGCGTCGGCGGGGTGAGCGTGGACATCTCGGGTGTGGGCGCAACGCCCGCCACCGGCGACAAGGTGGACATCCGCGGCAACTACAACGTCGGCACCGGCATCCTGACGGCCACCAGCCTGACCCTCGTCAACTGACGGCAACCCCGGCCGGGGAGCGGGTGGCGGCCCTCACTGCCCCGCGTCCCGGCCGCCTTCCCCCGGGTGGAACCGACGCACGATGCGCCCTTCGGTGCGAGGGCGCGCCGCTTCTAGCCGCCGCCGGCGATCGCGCTGCGCACGGCGCCGGCGATGCCGATCAGCCGCGCCGCCGGCTCGGAGCCGATGACGGCATAACCCATCTCCGCATCCATCCAGTAGAACACATGCAGGCCGTCCTGCTCGCGGTAATGGAACTCCGACCCCCCGGCGCCGGCCGCGATCCGCCGCACGTAGACGGTGACCCGTCGCCCCCCGGCCGTCTCGTACATGAACTGGGCAGCCATGCGGTCGGTGGACGGCAACAGGCGGCCGCCGATCAGGCGCAACCCCCGGGCGGACAGGTCCGGGGCCCGCAACTCGGTGTGCATGCGCTGCGACACCCAGCGGTTCAGCGACAGGCGATCGCCACCCGGGATCTCGACCGGCCGGCGCGGATCGGTGGCGTACACGCGGTGGGCGAAGGCGGCCGGCCGGACCAGGTCGGCCTGCGCCGGCGTACCCGGCGCGCCGCGCAGCGACCAGCCCGCCAGGCCGGAGACCAGCATCAACCCCGCCACCGCCGCCACGCGCGCCAGGGCTCCCGCGTCGCGGGCCGGCACGTCCGCCGCCTCCGGCGGCGACTCCGTCAGCGCCGGGTCGTAGCGCCTGTGCAGCCACTCGCCGATGCGTCGGTAGTCCTCGACCCGGGCGGCGTCGCGGGGATGGCCGGCCAGCCAGGCCTCCACCTGCAGGCGCCGGGACGCGTCCAGCTCGCCATCGACATAGGCATGCAGGTCGCGTTCGTCGACCGGCCGGTCGTCGGGATGCTTCATTTCACGC
>JALSRI010000160.1 GCA_026984835.1 Thiohalobacter sp.
TCGAGCAACGCGTACGCAGCCGCCAGCGTGTGACGCTGGACGATGGCCGGGATGCCGGCCTGTTCCTCCCGCGTGGAATCCTGCTGCGCGGTGGCGACCGCCTCGGCAGCGAGGACGGGATGGTGGTCGAAGTCATCGCCGCCGAGGAACGGGTGTCGACCGTGCATTGTGAAGATCTCGCCGGCCTGGCGCGGGCGGCCTACCACCTCGGCAACCGCCACGTGCCGCTGCAGGTCGAAGCCGGCTGGCTGCGCTACCTGCATGACCCGGTGCTGGACGACATGCTGCGGCAGATGGGACTGGCGCCGGTGGTCGAACTGGCCCCCTTCGAACCGGAAGCGGGCGCCTACCGACAGGCCGCGCACGGTCGTGATCCTGGACATGCACACACCCATTCGATGCAACCTGGACAGTAACGAGGAGTCTGCCATGAAATCGAGTCACAGAAAGATCATCGTCCTTGCCGCCTGCCTGGCCTCACCCCTGGCGCAGGCGCACGACAACAGCCTGGGCACGGGCCTGCTCGCCGGCCTCGCCCATCCGCTGACAGGCCTCGACCATCTTGTCGCGCTGGTCCTGTGCGGGTTGCTGTTCGCGCGGCTGGCCAGGGGAAGATACCTGGCGCTGGGGGGGCTTGCCGGCGTGCTGGGACTGGGCGCAGTGGGCGGTTTGTCGCTCGGTGCGCTGGCCGGCATGGAGACGCTCGTGCTGCTGTCCCTGCCGGTACTGGCGGTGCTCCAGTGGCGTGGACGGCCGGCCGTCGCGCTTGCCGTCGCGGGCCTGTTCATGGCGGCCCACGGCTGGATGCACGGCGTGGAGACGCGCGGCATGACGCAGGCGTTCCTGGCCGGTTTCCTGGTGAGTTCGGTGGCCTGCGCGGGATTGGCCACATTGCTCGGTGTGACGCTGCGCGCCCGCTTCGCCAGCAGCCGGGACGCCACACGGTCCGGCCTTGCCTGATCCCGGCCTGCCGGGCCTGCGCCTGCTGCAGCTCATCAGCCCCACCCTGCCGACCGGGGCCTTCACCTATTCGCAGGGTCTGGAGTGGGCGGTGGCGTGCGGCTGGGTGAGTGACTTCGACGACACCCGCCGGTGGCTGTCGTCGGTGCTGGAAGACGGTCTGCAATACCTGGAGCTGCCGGTACTGGCCCGCCTGTACCGGGCCGTGGAGGGCAACGATGCGGAAGCCTTCCGGCACTGGAGCCGCTGGGCGTACGCCAGCCGTGAAACCGCCGAACTGCGCGACGAGGAAAGACAACGTGCCCGGGCGCTGTATGCGGTGCTCGGCCGTCTTCCCGACAGCCCGTCCTGGCCGGAGCTGGATGAGTGGCGGGACGCCCTGCTGCACTGCCAGCTGGGCGGCTATGCGCTGGCAGCCATGCGCTGGCGGATCGCCCTGGACGAGCTGTTGCGGGGCTATGCCTGGAGCTGGCTCGAGAGCGCCGTGGCCGCCGCCATCAAGCTGGTGCCACTCGGTCAGACCGAGGGCCAGCGCCTGCTCTACGAGCTGAGTACGGACATCGGCACGCTCGTTGGCGAGGCGCGGCGGATCAGGGAAGACGCCATCGGCGCCAGCACGCCCGCCCTGGCCATCGCCAGCAGCCTGCACGAAACCCAGTACAGCCGCCTGTTCAGATCATAGCAAAGGAGATAGCATGACCCGTTCAACCCCCTTGCGCGTCGGTGTCGGCGGCCCGGTCGGCTCCGGCAAGACAGCCCTGCTGGAACAGCTGTGCAAGGCCATGCGCGACGACTACAGTCTCGCCGTGGTCACCAATGATATTTACACGCGCGAGGATCAGCGCATTCTCACCGAGGCCCGGGCGCTGGAGGCGGAACGCATCGTCGGCGTGGAAACCGGCGGTTGTCCGCATACCGCCATCCGCGAGGATGCCTCTATGAATCTGGCGGCTGTCGAGGACCTG
The DNA here is from genome assembly GCA_026984835.1 of Thiohalobacter sp. Taxonomy (GTDB): domain Bacteria; phylum Pseudomonadota; class Gammaproteobacteria; order DSM-19610; family DSM-19610; genus JALSRI01. The sequence continues at coordinate 1,926 of JALSRI010000160.1, forward strand.
TCGCACCGCTTTGCCGATCTGGACGTCATTTTCATCGAAAGCGGCGGCGACAATCTCAGCGCCACCTTCAGCCCGGAACTGGCGGACCTCACCCTCTATGTCATCGACGTCGCCTCGGGCGAGAAAATCCCGCGCAAGGGCGGCCCCGGCATCACCCGTTCCGACCTGCTTGTGATCAACAAGATCGACCTCGCCGACAGCGTGGGCGCCTCGCTGGAGGTGATGGCGGCTGACAGCCGGCGCATGCGTGGCGACCGGCCATTCGTGTTCACCCAGTTGAAAACCGGCCAGGGCCTGGA
>JALSRI010000161.1 GCA_026984835.1 Thiohalobacter sp.
AATCGAGACCATGCTGCGCGACTCCCTGACGCACGCCGAGGAAGACCGCGACGCCCGCCGCCTGCGCGAGCAGCAGGTGGAGGCCGACCGGGTGCTGGAGGCCCTGCACGCGGCCCTGGCCGAGGACAGCGACGCCTTTCTCGACGCCGGCGAGCGCGCCGCCATCGACGCCGCCGCCGAGCGCCTGGCCGCGGCTCGCCAGGGCAGTGATCACCGCGCCATAAAGCAGGCCATCGAGGGCCTGGAAGCGGCCAGCGCCGCGTACGTCGAGCGCCGCATGAACGCCAACATCCGCAAGGCCATGGCCGGCCACGCGGTGGACGATTTCGAGTGAAACCGGTGAGCAGGGTTAACCACGAAGGCGGACAAGGGCGCACAAAGGGACACCAAGGGAAAAGAATGTTTTTCCCTTGTGTGCCTTCGTGCGCCTTCGTGGTTACACGTTCGTCACCTGTCGAGTATTCCACACCATGCCCAAGATAATTTTTCTGCCGCACGAGGAAATCTGCCCCGAGGGCGCCGTCATCGAGGCCGAGCCCGGCACCACCATCTGTGATGCGGCGCTGGCCAACGGCATCGAGATCGAGCATGCCTGCGAGAAGTCCTGTGCCTGCACCACCTGCCACGTCTACGTGCGCGAGGGGTTCGATTCGCTGGAGGAATCCACCGAGATGGAGGACGACATGCTCGACAAGGCCTGGGGGCTGGAGCCGGACTCGCGCCTGAGCTGCCAGGCCAGAGTGGACGACGAGGACCTGGTCGTGGAGATTCCCAAGTACACCATCAACATGGTCAGCGAGAATCACTAGGAGAGTGCCATGGGGTTGAAATGGACCGATAGTGTCGACATCGCCATCGAACTGGACGAGAAATATCCGGATATTGACCCTCTCAAGGTCAATTTCGTGGAGCTGCGTGAATGGGTCGTCGGCCTGGAAGACTTCGACGACGACCCGGAACACTCCGGCGAGAAGATCCTGGAGGCCATCCAGATGGCCTGGATCGAGGAACGCTAGGGCCGGCGGCCCCGGCCCGGGTTTGCCTGGGTCCCTCAATAGAAGGTACACTACCCAATTCAGTTTCAGAGCTAAGCTTGCGATTTTTCGCGGGTTTATCCACTTTACGCCGGAAATTCCGGCTGGCGGGGCCCGGGCATGACCAACGCTTCCCAAGACAGGACCATCAACCTGCTCGATTTCGATCGCGCCGGCCTGGCCGCGTGGTTCGAGTCGCTGGGCGAGAAACCCTTCCGCGCCACCCAGGTGCTGAAGTGGATCCATCAGTACGGCGTCGACGACTTCGGCGCCATGACCAACCTGTCGCGGGCGCTGCGCGAGCGCCTGGCTGCCGTGGCGCAGATCCGCGGCCCGCGCCTGGCCGGCCAGCAGGTGTCGGCGGATGGCTCGCGCAAGTGGCTGTTCGAACTGGATGACGGCAACTGCATCGAGTCGGTCTACATCCCCGAGGCGGACCGCGCCACCCTGTGCGTGTCCTCGCAGGTCGGTTGCACGCTCAACTGCAGCTTCTGCTCCACGGCCCGGCAGGGCTTCAACCGCAACCTGACCACGGCCGAGATCATCGGCCAGCTGTGGCAGGCGGCCCGCCTGCTGGCGGCCGACCCGGCGGCGCCGCGACCGGTCTCCAACGTGGTCATGATGGGCATGGGCGAGCCGCTGCTGAACTTCGACAACGTGGTGCGGGCCATGGACCTGATGCAGGACGACTTCGCCTATGCCCTGTCCAAGCGCCGCGTGACGCTCAGCACCGCCGGCGTGGTGCCGGGCCTGCGCGAACTGGGCAAGGTGTCGGATGTCAGCCTGGCGCTGTCCCTGCACGCACCGGATGACGCGCTGCGCAACGAACTGGTGCCGCTCAACCGCCGCTACCCCATCGGCGAAGTGCTGGATGCCTGCCGCGACTACGTCGGCGAGGGCCGGCGCCGGGTGACCGTGGAATACGTCATGCTCGACGGCATCAACGATTCCGACGCCCAGGCGCGCGCGCTGGTCAAGCTGCTTCGGCGCCTGCCGTCGAAGGTGAACCTCATTCCCTTCAACCCGTTTCCGGACACCCTGTACAGGCGCAGCAGCCAGGCGCGCATCGACCGTTTCCGCGACATCCTGCACAACGCCGGCATCGTGACCATCACCCGGCGCCCGCGCGGCGACGACATCGACGCCGCCTGCGGGCAGCTGGCGGGCGAGTTCCGGGACCGCACCCGGCGCCGCGAACAGCGGCTGGTGCAGCTTGCGGGGGGCAAGGCATGAAGGCGGCCGTCCGCTTCGCGCTGCTGGCCCTGGTCGCGAGCCTGCTGGCGGCCTGCTCGTCCGCGCCCGGCCGGCCGCAGCACAAGGGGCCGCCGCCGGCCGAGGCCAATACGCAGCTCGGTGTCGAGTACCTGCGCAAGGGTATGAACGAATCAGCGCTGGAGAAGCTGAAGAAAGCGGTCAGGCAGGATTCGCGTTATGCGCCGGCCCACGACGTACTGGGCCTGCTGTACGAACAGCTCGGCGAGACGGCCAAGGCAGAAAAGGAATACCGGCGCGCCCTGTCGCTGGAACCGGACAACCCCGATTTCCTGAACCACTATGGCCAGTTCCTGTGCACGCAGGGCAAGCTGAAGAAGGCGGACGACTATTTCCGCAAGGCCCTGAAGGACCCGGTCTACGGCTACCCCTGGCTGGTCGCCACCAATGCCGGTATCTGCGCCCACAAGGGTGGCGATGTCGAAAAGGCGGAGCAGTATTTTCGCCAGGCGCTGAAACAGAACCCCGGGTTCCAGCCGGCGTTGCGCGAAATGATCCGCATCAGCTTCGCGCGCGGCAACTACCTGGCCACGCGCGCCTACATCCAGCGCTACGAGGCGCAGAAGGGCACCATGACGCCCGAACTGCTGTGGATCGCCGTGCGTGCCGAACACGAGCTCGGCGACCGGAACGCCGAGTCCAGCTATGCGCTGCTGCTGAAGAACCGCTACCCGACTTCCACCGAGGCGGCGGAATTGGCCAAGTGGGAACATGAGCGCTGAGGGTATCCAGGGCGGCAGCGGGGAAGACGACGACAGCCAGCGCCGCGAAGCCGGCCTGCAGTCGGCCGGCGCCCGCCTGCAGGCGGCGCGCAAGGAGCGCCAGCTGAGCATCGAGGCCGTCGCCGCCGAGCTCAGGTTGTCGGTGCGGGTGGTCGAGGCGCTGGAAGCCGGTGATCACCGGCACCTGCCCGGGCACGCCTTCGTGCGCGGCTACGTGCGCTCCTACGCACGCATCGTCGGTCTGCCGGAGCAGCAGTTGCTCGACGAACTGGGCGAGGCCCGGCCCGCCGCCAGCGCCGCGCTGGGGCGGGCCGGCTCCATTCGCTACCGGCCGCCGTTGCCGGTAGGCAAGTGGCTGGCCTGGGGTCTCGGCGCGCTGGTCCTGCTGCTGGCCGTGGTCTACGGCGTGCCGGTGGTGGACCGACTGATGTCGGGCGGGGGCGAGCGGGCACCGGCCGACGGCGGCTCGGAACTGGTCATCCCTCTGCCGGACGCCGGGGTCGAGGGCCAGGCCGGGGACGGCGGCCGCCTGCTGCTGCCGGCGCAGCGCGCCGACGACATCCCGCCGCACCGCGCGCAGCCGCCGGCCGCCGGTGGGTCGACGGTTCCGGAACCCGTGGCGGCAGCGCCGGTCGCCGGGCAAGCGCCGCCGGTCGTGGAAAGCGAGCCCGAGCCGCCGGCCGTCGCAACGGTGCGCGCCGAACTGCAGCTGCGCCTGAACGCCGACAGCTGGGTGGAGGTGTCGGCCGGCGGTCGCAAGCTGGTGGCCGGCATCCTGCACGCCGGCAGTGAACGCACCCTGCGCGGCCAGCCACCCTTCGAGGTGCTGCTCGGCAATGCCCCCGCGGTCGAGGTCGAGTACAACGGCAAGCCGTTCGATACCACGTCCTACCGGCGTGGCCGGGTGGCGCGCTTCAGGCTGGGCGACTGAGAGAGCATGTCCGGGATCCTGCAAGCCATTCGCGGCATGAGCGACATCCTGCCCGACCGCACGCCGGCCTGGCAGTTCGTCGAGACGGTGGTGCGCGAGCAGCTTTCGGCCTACGGCTACCGCGAGATCCGCCTGCCCATCGTCGAGAAGACGGAACTGTTCAAGCGTTCCATCGGCGAAGTGACGGACATCGTCGAAAAGGAGATGTACACCTTCACGGACCGCAACGGCGACAGCCTCACCCTGCGGCCGGAAGGAACGGCCGGCTGTGTGCGCGCCTGTATCCAGCACGGCCTGCTGCACAACCAGGTGCAGCGGCTGTGGTACGCGGGGCCGATGTTCCGCCACGAGCGGCCACAGAAGGGCCGCTATCGCCAGTTTCACCAGGTCGGCGTCGAGGTGTTCGGCCTGCAGGGCCCGGATGTCGACGCCGAGCTGCTGCTGCTGACGGCGCGCCTGTGGAGGCGCCTGGGCCTGGACGGGCTGGAGCTGCAGATCAATACCCTCGGCACCAGCGAGGCGCGCGCGGTGTACCGCGAGCGGCTGGTGGACTGGCTGCGGGCGCGCGAGGACCGGCTGGACGACGACAGCCGGCGCCGGCTGGCGACCAACCCGCTGCGCATCCTGGACAGCAAGAATCCCGAGGTGCAGTCGCTGCTGGCCGATGCGCCGCGGCTGGAAGACCACCTCGATGCCGGGTCGAAACAGCACTTCGCCGGCCTGCGGGCACTGCTCGACGACGCCGGCCTGGCCTACCGCATCAATCCGCACCTGGTGCGCGGCCTGGACTACTATGGCCGCACCGTGTTCGAGTGGGTCACGGACCGGCTCGGCGCCCAGGGCACGGTGTGCGCCGGCGGCCGCTACGACGCCCTGGTGGAATGGCTGGGCGGGAAGCCGACGCCGGCCGCCGGTTTCGCGCTGGGCCTGGAACGCCTCATCGCGCTGCTGGAGGACGCCGGCGCGGTACCGCCCGCCGCGGTCCCGCACGTCTACCTGGTGCTGGCGGGCGAGGCCGCGGCGCGCCGCGGCCTGGTGCTGGCCGAGCAGCTGCGCGAGGCCGTGCCGGGCCTGCGCATCCTGACCCACTGCGGCGGCGGCAGCTTCAAGAGCCAGTTCAAGAAGGCGGACAAGAGCGGCGCGCCGCTGGCGCTGGTGCTGGGAGAGGACGAAATCGGCAGCGGCCAGGTCGGTATCAAGCCGCTGCGCGGCCAGGGCGAACAGGAGCACGTGGCGCAGGACGCGCTGGTGGCGCGGCTGACCGAACTGCTGACCGAACTGTAGAATCGACGACAAATCTTGCACAGGGGAGATGCACCGTGGACGTACACGCATCGGAAAAGGAACAGATCGAACAACTCAGGAAATGGTGGAAAGAAAATGGCGCCTCCATCGTCACCGGCCTGCTGCTGGGCCTGTCGGTGCTGTTCGGTGTCAAGGCCTGGTTCGGTTACCAGGACAGCCAGGCGGCCAACGCCTCCAACCTGTATGCGCAGATGATGACAGGGCTGTCGTCGCAGCAGAACGAGCAGGTGCGCAGCCGCGCCAACGACATCATCGGCAACTATTCCGGCACCGGCTACGCGCCGCTGGCGGCGCTGGCGCTGGCGCGGCTGGCGGTGGACGAGGCCGACCCGGCCTCGGCGCAGATCCAGCTCGAATGGGCCCTCGACCACGCCGACAGCGACGAGATCCGCCACCTGGCGCGGTTGCGGCTGGTGCGGGTGCTGATCGACCAGAAGGACTGGAAAGGCGCGGCGGCCCGCATCGCCGAGGCCGGCGACGCCGGCGCCTACCGCTACCTGTACGACGAGCTGCGCGGCGACCTGGCGCTGGCGAAGGGTGACGCGGCGGCGGCCCGGAGCGCCTACAAGGCGGCGCTGGAGGCCATGCCGCCGCAGTCGCCGGCTTCCGGTTTCCTGACCACCAAGTACGAGAACGTGGCGCTGGCGGGCGGGGGGGACGACGGCCAATGAGCCGCGTATGGCCGCTGCTGCTGGCAGTACTGCTGGGCGGCTGCTCCGTGTTCGGGGACGAGGACAATGCCGCGCCGCCGGCCAGGCTGGAGTCGATCGACGCCCGCGTGCACTTCCACCGGCTGTGGAGTCACGACACCGGCAAGGGTACCGACGGCCGCCTGCTGAAACTGGTGCCGGCCATCGACGGCGACAGCCTGTTCGTGGCCGACCACAGCGGCGCCGTCGAGCGCCTGGCGCTGGCCGACGGCAAGCGCCTGTGGCGCACCCGCACCGGCGTCAGCCTGTCGGCCGGCCCCGGCACCGGCGAAGGCCTGGTGCTGGTGGGCGGCAGCGACGGCGAACTGCTGGCGCTGGACCGCGAGGACGGCAGCGAGCGCTGGCGGGTGGCGGTGTCCAGCGAAGTGTTGTCGGTGCCGCGGATCGCCTACGACGTGGTGGTGGTGCAGACCGTCGACGGCAACCTGGCCGGTTACTCGGCAAGCGACGGCAGCCGGCTGTGGGTATTCGACCGCACGGTGCCGGTGCTGACGCTGCGCGGCACCAGCACGCCGCTGATCATCGACAACGTGGTGCTGGCGGGCTTCGCCACCGGCAAGCTGGCGGCGCTGGACATCACCAGCGGCCGCCAGTTGTGGGAGACCACCGTCACCGTGCCGCACGGCCGTTCCGAGCTGGACCGCATCGTCGACATCGACGCCGACCCGGTGCTGCGTGACAGCATCCTCTACGTGGCCAGCTTTCAGGGCCAGCTCGCGGCCATCGACCTGGCCAAGGGCCGCACCCTCTGGAAGCGCGACATGTCGGCCTACGCCGGCCTGGCGGTCGACGCGCGCCAGGTCTACCTGACCGACGACCAGAGCCAGGTGTGGGCGCTGGACCGCTTCAGCGGCGCCTCCATGTGGAAGCAGGACAAGCTGCTGCACCGGTCGCTGACCGGCCCGGCGCTGATCGAAGACTACCTGACAGTGGGGGATTTTGCCGGCTACCTGCACCTGCTGCTGCGCTCCAGCGGCGAGATCGTCGGGCGGGTGCGCGTCGACAGCAAGGGCATCCAGGTGGCGCCAGTGGTGCGCGACGGCCGCTTGTACGTGCTCGGCGCCGGCGGCAAGCTGGTCGCCTACGCGCTCGAAGCCCGGGAATAGCCGGCCCCGATGCTGCCCGTCATCGCCATCGTCGGCCGACCCAATGTCGGCAAGTCCACGCTGTTCAACCGCCTGACGCGCAGCCGCGACGCCCTGGTGGCGGATTTCCCCGGTCTCACGCGCGACCGCCAGTACGGCCAGGGACGGGTCGGCGGCCAGCCCTATATCGTGGTCGACACCGGCGGGCTGGTGGGCGATGAACAGGGCCTGGACAGCCTGATGGCGGAACAGGTGTGGCGGGCCGTGGACGAGGCCGACGTGGTGCTGTTCCTGGTCGACGCCCGCGAGGGCATCAACCTCAGCGACGAGCAGATCGCCGGGCGCCTGCGGCGTACCGGCAAGCGCGTGTTCCTGGTGCTGAACAAGGTGGACGGCCGCGACCCCGACGTGGCGGCCGCCGACGGCCACGCCCTGGGGCTGGGGGCGCCGCTGCCGATCGCCGCCGCCCATGGCCGCGGCGTGGCGGCGCTCATGGACCGGGTGCTGGCTGTCCTGCCGGCGGCGGAAGAAGCCGAAGAGACGGCGCCGGAACAAGAGGCCAGGGGTATCCGCATCAGCGTGGTGGGGCGGCCCAACGTCGGCAAGTCGACCCTCATCAACCGCATGCTGGGCGAGGAGCGGGTGCTGGCCTACGACCGGCCCGGCACCACCCGCGACAGCATCCACATTCCCCTGCAGCGCGACGGCCGGGACTACGTGCTGATCGACACCGCCGGCGTGCGGCGCCGCAGCAGGGTGGCGGATGCGGTCGAGAAGTTCAGCGTCATCAAGACGCTGCAGGCCATCGACGACTGCAACGTGGCGGTGCTGGTGCTGGACGCCCGGTCCGGCGAGGTGTCGGAGCAGGACGCCACCCTGGCCGGCCACATCGTCGAGCAGGGCCGGGCGCTGGTGCTGGCCGCCAACAAGTGGGACGGTCTCGACAGCGAGCGGCGCGACTGGTTCCGGCGCGAGATGGAGCGGCGCCTGCCGTTCCTGCAGTTCGCCGAACGCCACTTTATCTCCGCCCTGCACGGCAGCGGCGTCGGCGGGTTGTTCGATGCCATCCACCGCGCTTACGATTCGGCCATGGTCGACGTTTCCACCGCCGAGCTGACGCGCCACCTGCTGCGGGCGGTGGAGGCGCACCAGCCGCCGCTGGTGCGCGGCCGGCGCATCAAGCTGCGCTATGCCCACCAGGGCGGCCACAACCCGCCCCTGATCGTCATCCACGGCAACCAGACCGAGCGCCTGCCGCAGGCCTACAAGCGGTATCTGAACAATTACTTGCGCGAGGCGCTGGGGCTGGTCGGGACGCCGCTGCGGCTGGAGTTCCGCACCGGCGACAACCCCTTCAAGGGCCGTCGCAACCGGCTCACGCCTCGACAGCAGCGCAAGCGCAAGCGTATGCTGCGCCACATAAAGCACAAATAACACGCAACAAAGGAAACGAAGACGTGAAATCCGTCGCCAGGATGCTTCTACTGCCGTCCCTGCTGGTCGTCGTGGCCGGGTGCGCCCATCGCGGCCCCTACGAAGAGGCGCACGATCCGCTGGAGCCGGTCAACCGCGTGGTGTACCGCTTCAACGACAAGCTCGACCGCTATGTGCTCAAGCCGGTCGCCCAGCGATACCGGGACTACGTGCCGGTACCCGTGCGCAAGGGCGTGCGCAACTTCTTCTCCAACCTGGGCGAGCCGCTGACCCTGGTCAACAACGTGCTGCAGGCCAAGCCACAGGCCGCGGCCTCGGATTTCATGCGTTTCACCTTCAATTCGGTGTTCGGCCTGGCCGGCGTGTTCGACGTGGCCAGCGGCTGGGGGCTGCCCAGACATCACGAGGACTTCGGCCAGACCTTCGCCGTGTGGGGATTCGGCGAGGGCTGGTACCTGGTGCTGCCGCTGCTGGGGCCGAGCAACGTGCGCGATGCCGTGGGCCTGCCGTTCAACTGGCAACTGGATCCGGCGCTCTATACCGGCACGCGGACCCGCTACAGCGCACTGGTGCTGCGCACCATCAGTGTACGCGCCGACCTGCTCAGCGCCAGCCGCATCCTGGACACGGCGGCGCTGGATCCCTACGTGTCCATCCGCGAGGCCTACCGGCAGAAGCGCTGGAGCGACGAATACGACGGCAATCCGCCGGAACCCGATTTCTTCGACGAAGAGCTCTCCGACTAGAGCGGCCATTCGCCATGCAGGATACGGGTGAACCGGGCGAAGCCGCCGACCCGCTGCAGCTCGAACGGGAACTGGAACGCCTGGGTCGCGACTACCTGCTGAGGGAGGCGGGCGACGAAGAGGCGCGCCTGTGTTTCACCGGCGTCTTCGAGGGCCAGCCGGTGGTCTGGGACTGCCGGTTCCTGACCCTGCAGCGGGCCAGGGTGCTGGGACTGGCGGCGGACCGTGATTTTATCGACATCGGTGCGCCGGGCCGGCGCGGGCTGTCCCTGTGCGTGGCCCTGGACATCCCGTCGATCGACGAACCCGCCATTCGCAAGCTGATGATCATGATCCGCAACTACCGCCGCCTGCGGCGGGGGCGGCACGAGTTCGGCGGGCCGCCCCCGGCTGCGGGCTGAGTGCTGCGCCGGCCGGCGCTCAGTCCAGCACCTTCACGCCGCAGCGTTCCAGGTAGATGAGCACGAGGTCCCTGCGCTGCTGTCCGCACTGTTCCAGCAATTCGAGGAAGATGCGCCGGTGAACGACCGCCTGGCGGGCGGGCGCGGCTGCCGGCTGTGGCCCGCGCGCCCCGGGCGGCAGCGGGTGCTGGCGCGGTTCCTCTTCGTCGACCAGGTGGCGAACGCTGGTCTCGAGGGCGTGCGCGATGCGTTCGATGTTGTCCAGGCCGATGTTGTGTTCGGCGCGCTCGATGGCGCCGATGTAGCTGCGGTTGAGCCCGCTGAGTTCAGCCAGCACTTCCTGCGACCAGCCGCGGTTGGTTCGCAGCAGGCGTATGCGTTGGGCGAGTCGCTTCCTTGCCGATTCGATCATGGGCACCCATTACAGGCGCTTTGACCGGGAGCGTCGACAGCCGATAAGTAGCACTTTGACGTACATGTACGGCAGTCCGCCGGCCGCAAGGGTAAGACCGCGGGCCGTAGCGCCGGCCGACTCCGTAGGCGGGCAGCCGTTCCTCCACGCCCCAGGGCGGGGTGAGCAGGGTGGCGACGTCGGTGTCCAGCGCCGCCGCCAGACGTGCCATGCTGTCGAGGCTCAGGTTGCGCTCGCCGCGTTCCACCGCGCCCACATAGGTGCGGTGCAGGCCGCACCGGTCGGCCAGCTGCTCCTGCGACCAGCCCCGCCCCCGCCGCAGGCGGCGGACGTTTCTGGCCAGCAGG
>JALSRI010000162.1 GCA_026984835.1 Thiohalobacter sp.
CGTGGCTGGTCTCGAGCACCCGGTTGTTGCCGCTGTCGGCGATGTACAGGTGATTGCGGGTGGCCAGCACCTTGCCCGGGAAGCGCAGCGTCGTGGCCGCTTCCGGCTTCGGTGCCACGGCCAGCGGCTTGCGCACCAGCGTGCCCTTGCGCTCCGCCTCCTCGATTTGGCTGGCGATCAGGTCGTCGAGCTGCTTGCGGCGGCCCTCGCCCCGCAGCACGCCCACCACGTAGCCCTCGGGATCGATGAGGATGATCGAGGGCCAGGCCTTGATGCCATAGGTGCGCCACAGCTGGAACTCGGTGTCGTTCGCCACCGGGTGCTGGATGTGCAGCCGGTTGATGGCTTTTTGCAGCTGGTCGGGGTTGCGTTCGTTCTCGAACTTGGGCGAATGGATGCCGAGCACCGCCAGGGTATCCGGGTACTTGTTCTCGAGGTAGCGCAGGTCGGGCAGGATATGCATGCAATTGATGCAGCAGGAAGTCCAGAAGTCCAGCAGCACCACGCGGCCACGCAGCCCCTGCAGGGACAGCGGCCGGTCGGTGTTGAACCACGCGAGGGAATCGGGCAGTTCTGGCGCTCGGATCCTTGTTTCGCCGTTCATATGGCTTCCTTCTGGTCGTACATCCCTATAGTACCACCGGCCGGAACCGTTTCCGGGATTCAGTTCACCTTTTTCAGCCCGGCTCCGGGCCCTGGACCAGGCCGTGGCGCAGGGCCAGGTGCAGCAGCCCCACCTCGGTGCCGACGTCGAGCTTGTCCAGCAACCGGTTGCGGTAGGTGTTCACGGTCTTCTGGGTGAGACAGAGTTCCCTCGCGATCTGCGCGGTATTGCGCCCCTCCGCCACCAGCAGCAGGATCTGCAGTTCGCGGTGAGTCAGGTCGTCGAACAGCGGCCGTTCGGCGCCCGGCAGCCGGCGCGCGGCCAGCTTCTGCGCCAGTTCGTCGCTCAGGTAGCGTTGGCCGCGACTGACGCGGTCGATGGCTTCCAGCAGGTCGTCCAGCGAGCAGCGGCTGTCGATGCAGCCGGCCACGCCGGACTGCAGCAGCCGCTCCTGGATCACCAGGTCCGCCTGCGGGCTGATCACCAGCACGGCGATATCGGCGAACTGCCGGCCCAGCTTGCGCGCCCCGTCCAGCACGCTGACCGCCGAACCGTTCAGGTTGATGACGATCACCCGCGGGCGCTGCCTGCGCGCCAGCCGGATCGCCTCGTCGCAGTCGACCGCGTCGCCCAGCACCGTGACATGGCCGCTGTCCTCCAGCAGGCGCTGGATGCCCTGGCGGATCAGCGGCCGGCGCTCCACCAGCAGGATGGAGACGGCTTCCTGATCGGGTCGTACCGACGGTCGTGGGACGGGCATGGGGCCACCCTGTTCAAATCCGAGGCTATCTGAACGGGGCTAGCGACAGGGATCGATGAAACTTGAACCGGATTCCCTGTGTTTCAATTGAGATACAGTAGGTTGCGGCGCCTGTTTCAAGTTGATGCGAGCGGCGGAAGAATGCCGTGGCGGATGGCCAGCCGGGTCAGTTCGACGTCGTTGTCCACGCCCAGCTTCTCGTACAGGCGGTACCGGTAGGTACTCACCGTCTTGGGGCTCAGGCACAGCTTTTCCGAGATCGTCTGCAGGTTGTAGCCCTGGGTGACCATCAGCATCACCTGCAGTTCGCGGCGGGACAACTGCTCGATGGGCGAGGTCTTGCCCCCGGGCAGCATGGACAGTGCCATCTGCCGGGCGATGTCGGCGCTGATGTAGCGTCCGCCCGAGGCCACCGTGTCGATGGCGGCCAGGATCTCTTCCAGGCCGCAGTCCTTGGTCAGGCAGCCCGCCGCACCGGCTTCCAGCAGCCGCGCCGGATAGGGTTCGTCGACGTGCGTCATCAAGGCCACCACCCGCACCCCCGGCGTCGCCCTGGCGATGCGCCGGGTGGCTTCCATACCGCCGATGCCGGGCATATCGATGTCCATCAATACCACGTCGGGGCAGGCCTGGCGAACGATGTCCATGGCCGCCTCGCCGCTGCCGACGTCGGCCACCACCTCCACGGTCGCCACGTCGTCCAACAGCCGCCGGATACCGCTGCGCACCAGTTCGTGATCGTCGACCAGCAGTACCTTGATTGCAGGTTTGTCCATACCGGATCTTCCTTGTACAGGGGCGGTGGATGAAACCCGGGCCTTTCCCTGGCCCGGCCGATA
>JALSRI010000163.1 GCA_026984835.1 Thiohalobacter sp.
ATCTGGTCTTCGTACTTGTCGCCGATCGCCAGCAGCTTGTCCTTGGTCATGATGTTCTCGCCGCGGTTCTCGAAGTGGTATTCGTAGACCCGCGTCTCGACGATGGAGTCCACCGGGCAGGATTCCTCGCAGAAGCCGCAGTAGATGCACTTGAACAGGTCGATGTCGTAGCGCGTGGTGCGGCGCGTGCCGTCGCCGCGCGGGGCGGCCTCGATGGTGATGGCCAGCGCCGGGCACACCGCCTCGCAGAGCTTGCAGGCGATGCAACGCTCCTCGCCGTTGGGGTAACGGCGCAGGGCGTGCAGGCCGCGGAAGCGATTGGACTGGGGCGTCTTCTCGTCCGGGTACTGGACGGTGATCTTCCTGGCGAACAGGTAACGACCGGTCAGGCGCAGGCCGCGCACCAGCTCCAGCAGCAGGAAGGTCTTGAAGAAGTTTCTCAGTGCCTGCATGTCGTCGCCCTCAGTCGAACCAGGGTCCGAGCCCGCCCACCACCGCGGCGCCCTCGATGGCCAGCCAGACGATGGTGATGGGGATGAACACCTTCCAGCCCAGGCGCATGATCTGGTCGTAGCGGTAGCGCGGGAAGGTGGCGCGGAACCATAGATAGCAGAACAGGAACAGGGCCGCCTTGAGCATCAGCCAGACCATGCCCGGCACCCAGGCGAACATGGGCTCCAGCAGCGGGACGCCCTGGAAGGGCGACAGCCAGCCACCCAGGAACATGAGCGCCGCCAGGGTGGCGATCAGGATCATGTTGGCGTACTCGGCCAGGAAGAACACCGCGAAGGTCATGCCCGAGTACTCGACGTGGAAGCCGGCCACGATCTCCGACTCGCCCTCGGCCACGTCGAAGGGCGCGCGGTTGGTCTCGGCGACGCCGGAGATGAAGTAGATCAGGAACAGCGGCAGCAGCGGCAGCCAGAACCAGTGCACCAGGCTGCCTTCCTGGGCGCGCACGATGTCGCCCAGATTGATGGAGCCGGCCGCCATCAGCACGCCCACCAGGGCGAAGCCCATGGCGATCTCGTAGGCGACGATCTGGGCGGCGCTGCGCATGGCGCCGAGGAAGGCGTACTTGGAGTTGGCCGCCCAGCCTGCGATGATGACGCCATAGACGCCGATGGAGGTCAGCGCCAGGATGTAGAGCAGGCTGGCGTCCACGTCGGCCAGCACCAGGCCGTCGTCGAAGGGAATCACCGCCCAGGCCGCCAGCGCCGGCCCGATGGCCAGCGTCGGCGCCACCACGAACAGGTAGCGGTTGGAGTTCGCCGGGATGATGATCTCCTTCAGCATCAGCTTCAGGGCATCGGCGATGGGCTGCAGCCAGCCGCGTGGACCGACCCGGTTGGGGCCGATGCGCAACTGCATGTAGCCGATGATCTTGCGCTCGGCGTAGGTCAGGTAGGCGACCGCCAGCATCAGCGGCGCCACGATGACGACGATCTTGATCAGTATCCAGCCGCCGGTGATGATCCAGTCGATGAGGCTGATTTCGTTCATGTCGGCACCTTCTCGATCCGGATGACGCCGAAGGGCGCGCCCAGCGCCGCCGTCTCCGCCAGGCCGGTGGCCACACGCGCGCAGCCTTCCGGCACGCAGTCGTCGACGCGCAAGGGCAGCTCCACCTCGGCGCCGCCCTGGCGCACGCGCACGTAGCGGGCGTCGCCCAGGCCGAGACGATCGATATCGGCGCTGGACAGGTGCACGGCGCGCGCCGAACGCGCGTCCGGCGTGTCCTGCAGCGCCGCGGCGCGGCGCACCACCGCATCGACGGCGTACAGCGGCAGCTCGCCGATGCGCTGGCCGCCCTCGCCCGCCGAGAGGTCGGTGAATGCCGAGGCACACTGCGTGTTGTCCACCGCCGCCTCGCCGGCCAGCGCGCGCAATTCGTCGCGCACCTCCACGGTCGAGTCATGCCCGAATCCCTGCAGGCCGCACAGGTTGCCCAGCACCCGCAGCACCTTCCAGCCCGGCCGCGTCTCGCCCGGCGCGCGCGCAGCCGCGGCGAAGCTCTGCCAGCGGCCCTCGCAGTTGACGAAGGTGCCGGACGTCTCCGCCCAGGCGGCGACCGGCAGCAGCACGTCGGCGTAGTCGCGCATGGCGGCGGTCGCGAAGGGCGTCAGCGACACCACGAACTCCGCCTGCTGCATGGCGGCCAGGGCGGCGGTGCCGTCGGCGCAGTCCAGTTCCGGCTCGATGCCGAACAGCAGCCAGGCCTTGCGGGGATCGCGGATCATGGCGGCGGCGTCCAGGCCGACCTGCGCCCGCGGCTTGCCGGCGGCCTCGCGGTGCGGCAGTACGCCGGCCAGGTGGGCGCCGGCGGCGTTGGCGCCGTCGGCCAGGAAGCCCAGGCCGGCGCCGGACAGCTCCGCCACCAGCACCGCCAGGGCGCGCAGGGCCGAGAAGGCGGGATGCATGTGGGCGCCGATGCCGAGCAACAGCACGGCGTCGTCCGCCTCGCTCAGGGTCGCGGCCATGGCCTGCTCGGCGGCGTCCGGCAGGACATTGTCCAGCAGCGGCTGCAGTTCCTGCGGCGCCCGCGCCCCCCTGGCCTGGAGCAGCGCCGCCGCCACGCCGGCAAGCGCCGGCACCAGCTTGTCGGGCGCCGTCACCACGCGCTGCGCCAGCGGGTAGGTCAGCACCGGCTCCACCATGTCGATGTGCATGACGGCGGCGCCGGCCAGGGCGGCCTTGCGCAGCCGGTGGCCCAGCATGGGCTGGTCCTTGCGCGGGTTGCCGCCGACCACCAGCACGGCATCGGCCCGCTCCAGGGATTCGATGGAACGCCCCAGGGCGGGATACAGCGGCGCCTCCGCCTGGCCGGTGAAATCGGTCTGGCGCAGGCGATGGTCGATGTTGGCCGTGCCCAGGCCGGCGGCCAGCCGCGCCAGCAGGGCATGCTCCTCGACGGTGGCGGACGGCGAGACCAGCACGCCCAGGTCGGCGCCGCGCCCGCGCAGCCCGTCGACGGCCGCCTGCAGGGCTTGCTCCCAGTCCACCGCCTGCCATTCGCCGTCGCGCTTGACCATCGGCTGCAAGAGCCGGTCGTCGCTGTTGATCCCTTCGTAGCCGAAGCGGTCGCGGTCCGACAGCCAGACCTCGTTGACGGCCTCGTTGTCGCGCGGCGCCACGCGCAGCAGCTCGCCGCGGCGGGTGTGCAGGTAGAGGTTGGAGCCGACGCAGTCGTGCGGGCCGATGCCCGGCGTCTCGATCATCTCCCAGGCGCGCGCCCGGTACAGGAAGGGTTTCGATGTCAGCGCGCCCACCGGGCAGACGTCGATGACGTTGCCCGACAACTCGGATTCGATGCTGTGTTCGATCCAGGTGCCGATCTCGACGTTCTCGCCGCGGCCGGTGCCGCCCAGCTCCTTCTGCCCGGCGATGTGTTCCAGGAAGCGGATGCAGCGCGTGCAGTGGATGCAGCGCGTCATGGCGGTCGCGATCAGGGGGCCGAAGTCCTTGTCGGCCACCACGCGCTTGTCCTCGGTGAAGCGCGACACGCCGCGGCCGTAGCCCAGCGCCAGGTCCTGCAGCTCGCACTCACCACCCTGGTCGCAGATGGGACAGTCCAGCGGGTGGTTGATGAGCAGGAACTCCATCACCGCGCGCTGCGCGTCGCGGGCGTAGTCGGACTGCGTCCATACCTTCATGCCCTCGGCCACCGGCGTGGCGCAGGCCGGCAGCGGCTTGGGCGCCATGCGGCCGCCCATCTCCACCTGCACCATGCACATGCGGCAGTTGGCGGCCACCGGCAGCTTGGGGTGATAGCAGAAGCGCGGCACGGTGATGCCATTGGCGTCGGTGACCTCGATGATCATGGCGCCCTTGCGCGCCGGGTACCCGACGCCGTCGATCTCGATGGTGACGCTGTCCTCGGCCACGGCTTCGGGCTTGGCGCTCATGCCGCCGCTCCCTTGCCGGCGCGGTGGCTGCTGGTGCCCGGCAGGCAGTTCTTGTGGGTGACGTGGTACTCGAACTCGTCGCGGAAATGCTTGAGGAAGCTCTGCACCGGCCAGGCAGCGGCGTCGCCGAAGGCGCAGATTGTGTGGCCCTCGATCTGGCCGGCGGCCGATACCAGCAGGTCGAGATCCTCCTGGCGCCCCTGCCCTTCCTCGATGCGCTTGATGACGCGGTACATCCAGCCGCAGCCCTCGCGGCAGGGCGTGCACTGGCCGCAGGACTCGGCGTAGTAGAAGCGCGAAATGCGCTCCAGCGCCTTCACCATGCAGGTGGAGTCGTCCATCACGATCATGCCGGCCGAGCCCAGCGCCGAGCCGGCCTTGGCCAGGGAATCGTAGTCCAGGTCGGTCTCCAGGATGACCTCGGCGGGCATCACCGGCATGGAGCAGCCGCCGGGGATGACGGCCTTGAGTTTATGGCCGTCGCGCACGCCGCCGGCCAGCTCCAGGATGTCGCGGAAGGGCGTGCCCAGCGGCACTTCGTAGTTGCCGGGCCGGTTGACGTGGCCCGATACGCAGAAGATCTTTTCGCCGCCGTTGTTGGGCCGGCCCAGCCCCAGGAACCAGTCGGCGCCGTTGCGCAGGATGGCCGGCACCGAGGCCAGGGTCTCGGTGTTGTTGATGGTGGTGGGCCTGCCGTACAGGCCGAAGTTGGCCGGGAACGGCGGCTTGAAGCGCGGCTGGCCCTTCTTGCCCTCCAGCGAGTTGAGCAGCGCCGTCTCCTCGCCGCAGATGTAGGCGCCGGCGCCCAGGTGCGAATAGAGATCGAAGTCGATGCCGGAGCCCTGGATGTCGCGCCCCAGCAGGCCGGCCGCGTAAGCTTCCCGCAGCGCGGCCTCGAAGCGCTCGAAGGGCTCGTGATGGAACTCGCCGCGCATGTAGTTGTAGCCGACGGTGGCGCCAATGGCGTAGCCGGCGATGGCCATGCCCTCGATCAGGGCGTGCGGGTTGTAGCGCAGGATGTCGCGGTCCTTGCAGGTGCCGGGCTCGGACTCGTCGGAGTTGCAGACGATGTATTTCTGCACCGGCGCGGATCGGGGCATGAAGCTCCACTTGAGGCCGGTGGAGAAGCCGGCGCCGCCGCGGCCGCGCAGGGCGGATTTCTTCACTTCCTCGATGATGTCCTCGGGCGGCGTCTTGTCGGCCAGGATCTTCTTCCAGGCCTGGTAGCCGCCCACCTTGAGGTAGTTCTCCAGCGTCCAGGGCTGGTCGAATTCGAGCGTGGTGAAACAGACCCGGTTCGTCATGATCTACTCCAGCCCGTCCAGGATCCGGTCCACCTTCTCCGGCGTCAGGTTCTCGTGGTAGTGGCCGTCGACCGCCATCATGGGCGCGCCGACGCAGGCCGCCAGGCATTCCTCTTCCTTCTTGAGGGTGATGCGGCCGTCCGGGGTGGTCTCGCCCAGCCGGATGCCGAGCTTGTTCTCGACGTGGGCGACGATGTCCTCGGCGCCGCACAGCATGCAGGAGATGTTGGTGCAGATGGACACCATGTGCCGACCGACCGGCTCCAGTTCCAGCATGGAATAGAAGGTGCCGACCTCGTACACCGACACGCGCGGCATGCCCAGGTAGTCGGCCACCGCGTCCATGAGTTCGCGCGTCAGCCAGCCGCCGTTGCTGTCCTGGGCGGCCTGCAGGGCGGCCAGCACCGCCGACTGCTTCTGGTCCGGCGGGTACTTCTTCAGCCATTCGTCGATGCGCTCGCGCACCGCGTCCGGCATGCGGTCGGCCGTGGAAGGATGTGCACAGTCCGGCATCAGCGATCCACCTCTCCGAATACGATGTCCTGGGTGCCGATCACGGCTACCACGTCGGCCAGCATGTGGCCGCGCGTCATTTCGTCCAGCGCCGACAGGTGGGCGAAGCCCGGCGCGCGGATCTTGAGCCGGTAGGGCTTGTTGGCGCCGTCCGAGGCCAGGAACACGCCGAACTCGCCCTTGGGGTGCTCCACCGCCGCGTACACCTCGCCGGCCGGCAGGCAGAAGCCTTCCGTGAACAGCTTGAAATGGTGGATCAGCGCTTCCATGTCGGCCTTCATTTCCTCGCGCTTCGGCGGCGCCACCTTGTGGTCGTCGGTGATGACGGGGCCGGGGTTGGCGCGCAGCCAGTCGATGCACTGCCTGATGATGCAGTTGGACTGGCGCATTTCCTCGACGCGCACCAGGTAGCGGTCGTAGCAGTCGCCGTTGACGCCCACCGGGATGTCGAAGTCCATGCGGTCGTAGACCTCGTAGGGCTGCTTCTTGCGCAGGTCCCAGGCGACGCCCGAGCCGCGCAGCATGGGGCCGGTGAAGCCGAGCTGCAGGGCGCGCTCCGGCGACACCACGCCGATGCCGACGGTGCGCTGTTTCCAGATGCGGTTGTCGGTGAGCAGGGTCTCGTACTCGTCGACGCAGCGCGGGAAGCGCTCGGTGAAGGCCTCCAGGAAATCCAGCACCGAACCCTGGCGGGTCTCGTTGAGCCGTTTGACGGCCTGGGCGTCGTGCCAGCGGGACTCCTGGTACTGCGGCATGCGCTCCGGCAGGTCGCGGTAGACGCCGCCGGGCCGGTAGTAGGTGGCGTGCAGGCGCGCGCCTGACACCGCCTCGTACACGTCCATGAGGTCTTCGCGCTCGCGGAAGGTGTAGAGGAAGATGGTCATGGCGCCGATGTCCAGCCCGTGCGCGCCCAGCCACAGCAGGTGGTTGAGGATGCGGGTGATCTCGTCGAACATGACGCGGATGTACTGCGCCCGCTCCGGCACCTCGATGCCGGCGAGCTTCTCCATGGCCAGCACGTAGCCGTGCTCGTTGCACATCATGGACACGTAGTCGAGCCGGTCCATGTAGCCGATGCTCTGGTTGTAGGGCTTGCTCTCGGCCAGCTTCTCGGTGGCGCGGTGCAGCAGGCCGACGTGGGGGTCGGCGCGCTCCACCACCTCGCCATCCATCTCCAGCACCAGGCGCAACACGCCGTGCGCGGCCGGGTGCTGGGGACCGAAGTTGAGGGTGTAGTTGCGGAACTCGGCCATGGTTCTTGTTAACCACGAAGGCGCACAAAGGCGCACGAAGGAACACCAGGTGAAAATTGCAGGTGGATACCCGTGGCCTGGGTGGTTGGTTTTTTGTGACCACGAAGGCGCGCCAAGGCGCGCGAAGGA
>JALSRI010000164.1 GCA_026984835.1 Thiohalobacter sp.
GCTCACTCACCCGACTCACCCTCCGTCTCCTGCACCGCATCGGCATGTCCGTCGGCGCGGATGACGCGCGGCACCAGGACGCGCGGTTCGATGCTGACCGGCTGGTAGACGACGCGCTGCTGCTCGGGGTCGTAGCGCACCTCCACGTTGCCCGACAGCGGGAAGTCCTTGCGGAACGGGTGGCCGATGAAGCCGTAGTCGGTGAGTATGCGGCGCAGGTCGGGGTGGCCCTCGAAGATGATGCCGAACAGGTCGAAGGCCTCGCGCTCGAACCAGTTGACGCCATTCCAGACATCGATCACCGACGGAATCACCGGCAGGTCGTCGTCGGGCGCGAACACTTTCAGGCGCAGGCGGTGATTGTGGGTGACCGACAGCAAGTGGTAGACGGCGGCAAAGCGCTGGCCCTGGCCGGGGCGCTCCACCGACAGCTCCTCGGTCCGCGGCGTCAGGCGGGCCGCCGTGTTGGGCTCGACGCCGCGGCTGAAACCCGTGCCGCTGGCCTCTTCCGTCGCCCACTCGGCCTGTCCCCAGGCGGAATAGTCGACGCCGCAGACATCGACGCACTGTTCGAAACGCAGATCCTGCTCGTCGCGCAGCGCCGTCGCCACCTCGACCAGGTCCGCCGGCGCCAGCTCTATGGTCACCTCGCCGCGGGCCAGCACGCAGTCGGCGAGCCGGTCGCCGAAGCGTTCCTGCAGCCTGTCTTTCAGTGCCTCGGGCGTCATGGCCTGCTCACCGGGCGATGGTGTTGGTACGGCGGATCTTGTTCTGCAGCTGCAGGATGCCGTACAGGAGGGCCTCGGCGGTGGGCGGGCAACCGGGCACGTAGATGTCGACCGGCACGATGCGGTCGCAGCCACGCACCACCGAGTAGGAATAATGGTAGTAGCCGCCGCCGTTGGCGCAGGAGCCCATGGAGATCACCCAGCGCGGCTCGGCCATCTGGTCGTAGACCTTGCGCAGCGCCGGCGCCATCTTGTTGCACAGGGTGCCGGCCACGATCATGACGTCGGACTGGCGCGGGCTGGGCCGGAACACCACGCCGAAGCGGTCCAGGTCGTAGCGCGAGGCGCCGGCCTGCATCATCTCCACCGCGCAGCAGGCCAGGCCGAAGGTCATGGGCCACATGGAGCCGGTGCGCGCCCAGTTGATGAGCTTGTCGGCCGTGGTGGTGACGACACCTTCTTCGAGTATGCCTTCGATGCCCATTTACGCCGTCACTCCCACTCCAGGGCGCCCTTCTTCCACTCGTACACGAAGCCGATCACCAGGATGCCCAGGAACAGCATCATGGCCAGGTAGCCGAACAGGCCGATCTGGTCCAGCACCACGGCCCAGGGAAACAGGAAGGCGATCTCCAGATCGAAGATGATGAACAGGATGGCGACCAGGTAGTAGCGCACGTCGAAGCGCATGCGCGTATCCTCGAAGGCCTCGAAGCCGCATTCATAGGGAGAGAGCTTCTCGCTGTCGGGCTTGCGGGTCCCGAGCATGAAGCCCATCAGGGTCATCACCAGTCCCACGCCAATGCCGACGGCAATGAAGATCAGGACCGGCAGATAGTTTTCCAGCATGGCTCCCTCATCCGGCGCCTTCGGCGGCCACCTGCTTTAGTTATTGTGCGCGACTGCAAGCGTCCCGCAGTCTAGGCCAGTCGCTTCTCGGGTGTCAAGCGGAGAGATCCGATGCTTTTAAAGTGAAATCAGAGGGTTAATTTGACTTCTGGCCCCATAAAAAACCCCGATCAATGGGGTCAGACTCGATTGATTCGAGAAAACCCTGGTTTGCCGGCTCACGCATCCGCGCGAAGCCGGCGACAGCCATCAGGGTTTTGTCTTTCCTGGCGCCCTTGGCGTCCGGAAACGATTGCGGATATGGTGCCGACGGCCGGAGTCGAACCGGCACGGCTTTCGCCACTGCCCCCTCAAGACAGCGTGTCTACCAATTCCACCACGTCGGCATAATAGCTAGGAATTACTGCGGCAGGTCGTTGTCGGCCTTGCCGTCGGCGGGTTCGCCGGCAGCCGGGGCTTCCGGCAGGTCGGGCAGGTCGGCGGGCGCCGGCACCTTGGCGGCCGGTGCCTCGACCGGGGCCGGTGCGGGCGCCGGCGCCTCGATCTTCTCGGTCACGCTGGCGCCGGCCTCGCTGCGATCCAGCACCAGCGGCGAGGACAGCAGGATGCTGTTGGCGAAGAACAGCGTCGCCAGCACCGCGGTGGCGCGGGTGAAGAAGGAGCCGCCGCCGCGCGCCCCGAACACGGTGCCGGAGGCGCCGCTGCCGAAGGCCGCGCCCATGTCGGCGCCCTTGCCCTGCTGCAGGAGCACCAGGCCGATGATGGCCAGCCCCAGCAGCGTCTGTACGACCAGTAATGCTACGAACATGATTGTGGTCCGGATCGGGTCCGGCTGCTGCCTCTTGTCGGTTTCAGCCGCCTGCCTTGCAGATGGCCAGGAATTCGTCGGCCTTCAGCGACGCGCCGCCGATCAGGCCACCGTCGATATCGGGCATGGCGAACAGTTCCGCCGCATTGGCGCCCTTGACGCTGCCGCCGTACAGAATCCGCACCTTGTCCGCCACGCCGGCATCCAGGCCGGCGATCTTGCCGCGGATGAAGGCGTGCACGTCCTGGGCCTGCTGCGGGCTGGCCGTCTTGCCGGTGCCGATGGCCCACACCGGTTCGTAAGCGATCACGGCGTCGGCCAGCGCGGCCACGCCTTCCAGCTCGATGACCGCGTCGAGCTGGCGCGCCACCACCTGTTCGGTGACGCCCTGCTCGCGCTCCTCCAGCAGCTCGCCCACGCACAGGATGGGCGTCAGGCCGAAGCGGCGGGCCGCAGCGAACTTGCGCGCCGTGAAGGCATCGTCCTCGCCGTACAGGGCGCGGCGCTCGGAATGGCCGACGATGGCGTAGCGGCAGCCGAACTCCTTCAGCATGGGACCGGACACCTCGCCGGTGTAGGCGCCGTATTCCTGGTCGCTGATGTCCTGGCTGCCGAGCGCGATGGCGCTGCCCTCGATGAGCTCCGCCACCAGCGGAATATAGAC
>JALSRI010000165.1 GCA_026984835.1 Thiohalobacter sp.
CGTGGTGCGCTGCTGCGGCGGCGCCACCAGGGTGCCGGTGATCGACAGCTCGTTGAGCGCCGGCGTCGCCGCGGCTTCCGGCACCGGGCCAGGGCGGCCGTTCAATCGGCGCTCGCGCCCTCGGCCTCACCCCCGGCGGCCGGCTCCGCGGCCGGCGCTTCGGCCGCTTCAGCGGCAGCCGGCTTGGCCTCGGCAGCCGGCTCGCGCTCTTCCTTGTCCTCGCTGCGCTTGGCCAGCAGGGACGGCTCGGTCACGGCTTCCTTGCGCGAGATCACCAGGTTGCGCAGCACCGCATCGTTGAAACGGAAGGCGCTCTCCAGCTCGTTGAGCGTCTCGGTGTCGCACTCGACGTTCATCAGCACGTAATGTGCCTTGGCGAGTTTCTGGATGGGATAGGCGAGCTGGCGGCGGCCCCAGTCCTCGAGGCGGTGGACCTTGCCACCGGCGGACTCGATGCTGCTGCGGTAGCGTTCCACCATCGCAGGCACCTGCTCGCTCTGGTCCGGGTGGACCAGGAACACGATTTCGTAATGACGCATTGTGGCTCCTTGCGGTTTATCAGCCTTGTACCCGTGCACAAGGCAAGGAGATCCGGCCGTGGCAGGCCGGAAAGCCCGCGCATTGTACTGGAGGCGGGGGTGGAAAGAAAGAGGGAGCATCCACCCCGAAGGGGCGCCAGAATCTCCGCGGGGTCGCGGCCAAAGGCCGCTCCTACGAGGGGGGCGATGACGCCACGGTGGCCAGCCCCCGCTGGCGGCGCGCCTCGAACAGGCAGATGCCGGCCGCCACCGAGACGTTGAGGCTGCCGACGGAGCCGGCCATGGGGATGGCGATCAGGCTGTCGCAGTGTTCGCGGGTCAGGCGCCGCAGGCCCTTGCCCTCGCCGCCCAGCACCAGCGCCAGGGGGCCGGACAGGTCGGCCTCGTAGAGGCTCTGCGGCGCGTCGCCGGCGGCGCCGTGGATCCAGATGCCGGCGTCGCGCAGGCCGCGCAGGGTGCGGGCCAGGTTGGTGACCCGCACCAGGGGCACGGCGTCGGCGGCCCCGCAGGCGACCTTGCGCGCCGCCCCGTTCAAGGGGGCGGCGCGGTCGCGCGGCACGATGACGGCGTGCACGCCGGCGGCGTCGGCGCTGCGCAGGCAGGCGCCCAGGTTGTGCGGGTCCTGCACGCCGTCCAGCACCAGCAGGAAGGGGGCCTCGCCAAGACCGGCGAGGAAATCCGGCAACCCCTTCTCGGTCAGGCCGGCGGCGGCCGTACCGCTCTCGGCCACCACGCCCTGGTGGCTGACGCCGGGCACCCGTTCATCCAGTTCGCTGCGCGCCACCCGCCGCACCGGCACGCCGGCGCGGCCGGCCAGGGCGAGCAACTCCTCGACGCGGGCATCGCGGCGCCCTTCCTGTACCAGCAGCACCGACACCCGGGCGGGGTCGCGCTGCAGCAGGCTGCCGACGGCGTGCAGCCCGAATACCCGCTGGGTCTTCAAGGCCGGGCGGGCGCCGCGCTAGCGGCCATGCAGGCCGTCGTCGATGGGACGGATCAGGATCTCGACACGGCGGTTGAGCTGGCGGCCGGCGGCCGTGGCGTTGCTGGCGCGCGGCTGCGTCTCGCCGCGGCCGACGATGCTCAGGCGCGCCGGATCGACACCGCGGTCGGCCAGGTAGTTGGCGACGCTGCGCGCGCGGCGCTCCGACAACTGCTGGTTGTAGGCCTCGGGACCGATGTTGTCGGTATGCCCGACGATGGTCACGGTGGTGCGCGGGTAGCGCTGCAGGATGGCCGCCACCTTGTCCAGGGTCGGCAGGAAGGCCGGTTTGAGGGCGGCGCTGTCGAAGTCGAAGGATACCTCGTTGGACACCTCGATCTTCAGACTCTCGTCCTGCAGGCGGTGGATCTCCAGCTCGTTGCGGCGCTGCTCCTCGGCCAGGGCGGCCTCGAACTCGCGCTGCTGCTGGTCCATGTAGTTGCCGAGGGCGCCGCCGGCCACGGCGCCGGCCACGGCGCCGGCGATGGCGCCCTTCTTGCCACCGCTGATCTGCTTGCCGATGATGGCGCCGGCCACGGCGCCGACCGCGGCGCCGGTCTTGGCCCGCCGGTTGGGGTCGTCGGTGGCGCAGCCGGCCAGGCTGACCGCCACCAGCAGTACGATCCATCTGCTCATGCGTTTCATGCTCTGCTCCTCTTCTTTCTGCCGGAACGGCCGGGCCGTCGCCGCTTCTTCTTGCGCGGCGCGGCGCCCTCGTCCCGGCCGCCGTCGGCCAGTTCGAAATCGATCTTGCGCTCGTCCAGATCCACCCGCATCACCCGCACCTGAACGGGATCGGCGAGCCGGAACGTCTTGTGGGTGCGCTCGCCCAGCAACCGGTGGGCCGCCGGGTCGAAGTGATAGTAGTCGTTGCCCAGCGCCGTGATGTGCACCAGGCCCTCGACGTAGATGTCTTTCAGCTCCACGAAGATGCCGAAGGAGGTGACGCTCGTGATGATGCCGTCGAAGGTCTCGCCGACCTTGTCCATCATGAACTCGCACTTGAGCCAGTCGACGGCGTCGCGCGTGGCCTCGTCGGCGCGCCGCTCGGTCATGGAGCAGTGCTCGCCCAGGGCCACCATGTCGGTGTGGGTGTAGGGGAAATCACTGGCCACCCGGCCGCCGCCCAGCTTCCGGCGGATCCGCGTCAGGGTCCTGGCGCGCAGGTGGTGGCGTATGCCCCGGTGCACCAGCAGGTCGGGGTAGCGGCGGATGGGCGAGGTGAAGTGCAGGTACTCGTCGTGCGCCAGCCCGAAATGGCCGATGTTGTCGGGGCTGTAGCGGGCCTGCGACAGGGTGCGCAGCATCACGGTCTGGATCAGGTGGGCATCCTCGCGCCGCCTGACCTGCTCCAGCAGGCGCGCAAAGTCCTTCGCCTTCGGCTTGTCGCCGCCGCCCAGTGAAAGGCCCAGTTCCTTCAGGAACTCGCGCAGGTCGGCCAGCTTCTCGGCCTTGGGCCCTTCATGCACGCGGTACAGGGTGGGCAGCTTGTGGCGGCCCAGGAAGCGTGCGGCGCAGACATTGGCGGCAATCATGCACTCCTCGATGATCTTGTGGGCATCGTTGCGCTCCACCGGCACGATGCGCTCGATCTTGCGGTCCTCGCTGAACAGGATGCGGGTTTCCGTGGTCTCGAAGTCGATGGCGCCGCGGCGCTCGCGGACGCGCCTGAGCACCTTGTAGAGACGGTACAACTCGTCCAGGTGCGGGGCCAGCGCCTGGCGCCGCTCACGCACTCCGGCATCCCTGTCCACCACCAAACGCGCGACCTCGTCGTAGGTTAACCGCGCATGCGAACGCATCACGCCCTCGAAGAAGCGCGAACGGGTGATCTTGCCCTCCTTGTTGATGTACATCTCGCACACCATGCACAGGCGGTCGACGTCCGGGTTGAGCGAGCACAGGCCGTTGGACAGCACCTCCGGCAGCATGGGAATGACGCGCTCCGGGAAATACACCGAGTTGCCGCGCGCCTTCGCCTCGACGTCCAGGCCGCTGCCGGGCAGCACATAGTGGGACACGTCGGCGATGGCGACCAGCAGCCGCCAGCCCTTGGGCGTGGCCTGGCAGAACACGGCGTCGTCGAAGTCGCGCGAATCGGCGCCGTCGATGGTGACCAGCGGCGTGTCGCGCAGGTCGACGCGGCCCTTCTTGGCCGCTTCCGGCACCTCGGCGGTGAATTGCGCCGTCTCCTCCAGCACCAGTGCCGGCCACTCCAGCGGCAGGTCGTGGGCGCGGATGGCGACGTCGATCTCCATGCCGGGCGCCATGTGGTCGCCGATGACCTCGATGACACGCCCGACCGGCGCCGAGCGGCCGCTCGGCTGCTCGACGATCTCGACGGCCACGAACTGGCCGTGGCGGGCGCCGCCGGCGTTCTCGGGCGGGATCTGGATCTGGTGGGGGATGCGCTTGTTGTCGGGCACCACGTAGCTGATGCCGTTCTCGAAATAGATGCGCCCCACCAGTCGGTGCGTGTTGCGCTCCAGCACCTCGACCACGGCGCCCTCGCGGCGGCCGCGCGAGTCCACGCCCACCACCCGCGCCACCACCCGGTCACCGTGGAACAGGCCGCGCATCTGGCGCGGCGACAGGAACAGGTCGTCGCCGCCCTCCTCCGGCACCAGGAAGCCGAAGCCGTCCGGGTGGCCGACGACCCGTCCGCGCACCATGTCCATGCGGTCCACCAGGCCGTAGCCGCCGCGCCGGTTGCGGATCAACTGGCCGTCGCGCTCCATGGCGCGCAGGCGCCGGCGCAGCGCCTCCAGGTCGTCCTCCTCGGCGAGACCGAACAACACCGCGATCTGCTCGCGGTTCAGCGGCCGGCCCGCCTCGTCGAGCTTCTGCATGATGAATTCACGACTGGGAATGGGCCGTTCGTAGGTGGCGGCCTCGCGCTCTGCGGCCGGGTCTTCCCCGAACCGCTCGGTTTTTCTGCGTTTTCTGCTCATGCACGCATGCTAACCACTTAAGGCTGCGAGTGAAAGGGACTGCACTGGAACGGCCGGCCCGGCCAGTTTGACAAGGCCGTGGACGAACGGTAAAGTTCGCGCCTTCCGAAGCCGGCGGCCGCCGGTGCAGGATATGCCGAGGTGGCGGAATTGGTAGACGCGCTAGCTTCAGGTGCTAGTGGGGGTAACCCCGTGGAGGTTCAAGTCCTCTCCTCGGCACCATTTGATTTCCTTCCCTGCGGACCCGAGTCGCCCCCTGGCGCCAGGCCTTCGCATCATCCCCTGCCGTCTCAACCGCCAGCCAGGCTGCGCGCCTTGCAGTAGACCCGCCAGGCCGTATCCTTGACGGCGTCGCGCCAGGGCGAGGCCCCCACCGGCGACGGCCGCAGGCCCGCCTTTCGCAACCGGCCGTTGAGGGCGTACAGCCGGGCGCGCCGCTGTGACTGCGCCGAGCGACAGGTGATGCTGAAGGACACCGATACCTGGTCGCCGTTCTGCACCCAGTGCGGGGCGTGGACGGGCATGTAGACGCCCTCGCCCGGCTGCAGGTGGAAGCTCTCGGCGCGTTCCTGGTAATGCGGCTCGAAGGGCAGGTTGCGGTGGGTGGAAGGGTCGACGTATTGCTGCTCCAGGCGGGTCTCCGGCAGCAGTTCGCGGTCGGCCTCGTCGAAGGCATGCATGGTCTTGTCGCCGCGGATCTGCAGCAGGAAGTTCAGCTCGGGATCGAAATGGAAGGGCGTCACCGAGCCCGGCGAGGTGATGAAGACGAAAGCCATCATGTCTTTCATGGGGCCCAGGGTCCGCCCGGCCCAGTCGTGGAACTCCGTCATGCAGCCTTCCAGCAGCGCGCGGTAGGCCGGATCCCGCTCGACATATTTCAGCACCAGCCAGGAACGGCACTGGCCGATGCGCTCGATGGTCTCTTCCACCGACAAGCCGTTGCCGGGCACGCTGTCCGGGTCCTGGTGGACGTCCAGCTCTCCGAGGTTGTACTCGACGTGTTCGGGGGACAGCGTGCGGCCCAGCTCCACCAGCCGCGGCAGTTCGAACAGCGGCGAATCCGCCAGGCCGTGGCGGACCCGGAACGGCCGCGCGGGGAAACGCCCGGCGGCGGCCTGCTCGTCAATATCCAGGCAGCGTTGCATTGCGGTTGCCTCCTCTGGCCATACGATACAGGACACCCAGCAACCCGACAGCCCGGGCCAGCAGCTTCGCCAGTGGCCGGCGGCTGCTGATGCCGAAATCGCACACCACCTGCTTTTGCTTCCACAGCCGCTCGATCATGGGGTGATCGGGGCTGGCGCAGGAGTCGACCCACTCGATGTCCGTGTGGTCGAGCAGGTGCTCGGTGTGCCGCAGTTCCAGCAGCAGGCCGGGCGAGAAGCGGCTCCAGGCCTCGTCGAAGGCGATCTTGAAGGCCACGCCGCCGGCGCCGGTGCGAAAACCGCAGTGCATGGCCAGCGGCTCCCCGTCCAGCGTCAGGCGCGCCAGCAGCAGCCGGTCCGCGGCCCCGGCCTGGCGCATCATGTCGTTGAAATAGGCGCTCTCCGCCACGCTGCACGCCATGGCGGTGCCGTTGCGCCCCTTCCAGCCCGCCTGTTCCAGGCGCAGGAAGGCGCTCGTCCAGTCGTCCAGGTCGTCGACGCCGGGACGGAAGGCCTCGAAACGCAGCTCGCCCTGTTCGCCCAGCCGCTTCCACAGCCGCCGGAACTCCTTGAGATGCCTGCGGGAGACGAAGGTGCGCAGGTAGTCCTCCCCTGCCCGGCCGGCTTCCAGCAGGGCGCGCCGCTGCACATCGACGGTGTCGACGATGCGACCGTCGCGGCGGGCGCATTCCATCAGCGCCTTGTAGAGCGGTCCGTCGCCGGTGAACACCGGAAAGCGCAGCAACCGCGCGCCGGGGCTGGCGTCGTCCAGCCAGGCGAACAGCGCCGACAGACAACGCGGCTCATGGCCCCGCCGCACCAGCGGCGTGGTGGAGAAGCAGTGCAGGTATTCCCAGCAGCTCAAGCAGCGCAGCGGCAGGCGCCGGTAGACGCGTTCGCGGGCGAGCGGGAACAGGCCGAGCAGGCGCCTGTCGGCATCGCCCTCGAACACCAGCACCACGCTGAGGGTTTCGTGGCCGGCCCGCAGGTGGCGCATGGCCGGCAGCAGCATCCAGGGCTCGTAGAACGGGTTGGGCTGGGCAGCCGCCCCGACCAGGTCGTGCCACTGGCCGCGATAGCGCGCAAGCTCCCGTTCGTGGGTGACAACCACGGTATTCATGAATCCCGTCCTGGTCGCGGGCCGGGTCGGTGCCTGGCGGCGCGCTCGCCGCCGCCAGGCACCGCCTCAGCCTCGTAGGGTCTGTTGGCGCCAGTCTACCACCAGCGGACAGCGGTGGGAAAAACGTGCCGCGACTCAGTCGTCGTCGGCCGGCCGCACGATCATCACCCGTCGCACCCGTCGCAGATGCCGGATGGCGGCACCCAGGCGGCCACGCGCAATGGCCCTGCGTGCCTTGCGCAACAGGGGCACGGCGTCGCCGGAATGCAGGTGAGCGCCACGCAGCACCTCCAGGGCATCGCCGATCTCGGCGCGGGCCAGATCCAGATCGACGCGGCGCTCGCGCGGCCGGTACAACAGCCGCGCCTGTTCGACCAGCCCGATGGCGGAACGGGCGTTCTCGTCGGCGTTGATGACGCGCAGGAAAGCGCCGACATTGGCCACCTGGGCGCCGTTGAGGCCGACGATGGGAGGCAGCACCTCTCCGTTGCGCAGGTGGCGTGGCGACGAGTAGAAGGCCACCAGGGCCTCCACCGTGTCGATCTGGTTGGAATGGAAATAGGGGCCGGTGTCGGCCGCCTCCACCACGGTCGGTGCATTGAACAGGTTGCTGCCGTGACCGAATCCGTCGTCGAAGGGCAGCTGGCCACCGGCGAGCACGTCGCCGGGCTGGTCCAGCAGTTCCTCCACACGCGGCGCGAAGGAACGGTTGGTGGACTCGAAAGCCGGCGGCGTGACACCGGCTGGAAAATCGAACGCCGGGTCGGTGTTGGCGCCGGCATTGAAGTGGCAGGCATTGCAGGGCACACCGCCGGCCAGGCCCTCCCCCAGGTAGTTGCGGCGGCCGCGCTCGGCGCGCGCGTCGGTGAGCCGGATGGTAGTGAGATCATCGAACTCCTGCTGCCGACCCAGCGACAGCATGTAGGCCTCCAGTGCGTCCAGTTCGTTCTGGGTCGGCAGCCGGAAATCACGGCCCGGCACGCGCGCCAGCGTCTTTGGCAGATGCTGCACGATCGCGCCCACGGTGAAGTCACGCAGGGTGCCACGCAGCGGCGGCGCCGCGTCGAGGTCCACCGGCGCACCGTCACCGCTCCAGCCGGTGCGCTGATCCGGCGGCTGGCTGGTGCCGTCACTGGCGGGAGCAGACAGCGAGGTGCGCAGCGCCAGCAGGTGCGGCACGCTGCGCAGGGTGTAGTCGTGCGCCAGGTCGCCGAAGCCGTTGGTGTTCTCCAGGATCAGTGCGGCGCCCCGCATCAGCACCGGCTTTTCGAAATTCTCCGCCAGCGGGTTGGGGGCCGGACGCTCGGCGACGAACAACGGATCGTCTGCCGGCAGGGCGGCGATGTAGGCCGGATCCAGGGTATGGTTGTTGTCCTCGGGGTGGCAGGTGCCGCAGGTGCGACCATTGCCCTCGAAGGTTTCTTCGAAGAAGATACGCCGGCCCTCGTTGATGAGCGCGGCGCCCGGATAGGAAGGCGGCAGTATGCCGTTGGCCGGCGCGGCGGCGGGCAGCAACAGCAGCAAGGGGATGGCGCACAAGGACGGGGCGGCGCCACACAGGCGCCTCGAACGAGGGATGGACATGGGATCGTCTCCGTTTCTGCTTGCCGTTTGCGGCCGGACAGCGGGTCGGGCCGCTTTCTTCGTTTGCGCCAGCATAGAACAGGCGACAGCCGGCAGCCAGGGAAGGCGCCACCGGGCGACAGCGCCACTCCTTTTCGATCAATCACTTGGGGGAAATATTGTGAACAAGCGTCTACACGCGGTGCCGCGGGGCCGGCCGACTTGAACTTTGCTCCCCGCACTACTATGTAGAGTAAGAGGTCAAAAGGGTTCGACCGGACCCGTTCCTGTGGCGCACCCGCCACGACGTTTCCCCGCCGCGGCCGCGCCACGCAGCCATTGATCGGAAGGAAACCGCAGAAGCGGTATCCGGACGGGAAGGAGGTGATTACGGATGGCAAGCCAGTATCCACCCAGATCGGCCATGCCCCGCTTCGACGCCAACGGCTTTCTGACCGAGCCGGAGTTGTGGGACGAGCAGCTGGCCGAACGCATCGCACGCAGTGACGGTCTGGCGCCGCTCACACCCGCGCACTGGAAGATCATCCACTGCCTGCGCGAGCATTACCGGCAGCACGGCGCCATGCCCTTGCCGCTGCATCACGTCTGCCACCTGAACGACATGGACCGGCACTGCATGGAACAACTGTTTCCCAGTGAACGCGAAGCCTGGCGCATCGCCGGCCTGCCCGACCCCGGTGAGGAAGCCAGGACCTACATGATGTGACAGGAGGTGCGACATGAAACGCAGACTCTATTTTCTCCTGCCAGACATCGACCACACCCGCGCGGTGGTCGAGGAACTGCAACAGCGCGACATCGACCGGCGCCGCCTGCACGTGCTGGCCGCCGGCGACGCCGACCTGGGCGGACTGCCCGCGGCCACCCCCGCGCAGCGCCGCGATGTCGGCCGGCGGCTGGAGCGCGGACTCTGGTACGGCAACCTGGCCCTGTTCACCCTGGCCCTGCTGGCGCTGATCGGCCTGGTGGCGGGCGGCGCGGCCTGGGGCTGGTGGCTGCTGCCGCTGGCGGTCATGGTCGGCACCTACGAGGCCGGCTGGCAGTTCGTGCACCGCGTACCCAATGTCCACCTGGACGAGTTCCACGACGCCCTCGAGCACGGCGAGATCCTGCTCATGGTGGACGTGGCGCCGCGCCGGGTGGCCGAGATCGAGGCGCTGGTGCACCGTCGCCATCCGGAGGCCGTGCCCGGCGGCGTGGGCTGGAGCAGCGACCTGCTGGCGGTGTGACGCGCGCCACAGCCGGCCCGGCGCGGGTGAACTTGTCCGGCATCGTGTGGTCTTCTCTTGCTCGAATCCACAATCACCGCAAAGGGATGACACGATGCACGACAACAAAACGATGAAACGGGGCGCCTGGCTGGCAACGGCGGTGCTGCTCACCGACATGGGTCTGGCAGGCAGCGCGGCGGCGGCCGGCAACCCGTTCCGCATGACCGAACTCGGCACCGGCTATCAGGTTGCCCACGGTGAGGAGGCGGCCGCGGCCGAACCGGCAGGCGCGACGGACGACGCGGCGAAGACACCGCGGAACGACGACGAGGCGAAAGACGACGCCCAGGCCCTGCCGGAAGGGCGCTGTGGCAGCGAACACATGAAGCTCAACGAAGGCAAGTGCGGCGGTCACTGAGGCCGTACACCACCGCCACCCTGGTATCGGCCACCGGCGCGCGGGCCGCACCGGCCGCACTCACTCCTCGCAGGAGTGGCCGTGCAGGGCGAGTCCCTCCAGCAGGTAGTCCGCCAGCAGCGGGTGGGCGATGAGGTACTCGGCGGTGTAGGGGGTGGCGTTGCGACGCGCCTCTTCCA
>JALSRI010000166.1 GCA_026984835.1 Thiohalobacter sp.
GACCGTTCGGTGGCCACAACCCATCGCGGCCAAGGCCGCTCCTACAGGGGCTTGCTGCCTCCGCTGTAGGAGCGGGCTGTGCCCGCGATCCCGGCGCAGCCGGGCAACGACCGTTCGGTGGCCACAACCATCGCGGCCAAGGCCGCTCCTACAGGGGCTTGCTGCCTCCGCTGTAGGAGCGGGCTGCGCCCGCGATCCCGGCGCCGCCGGGCAACGGCCGTTCGGTGGCCACAACCCATCGCGGCCAAGGCCGCTCCTACAGGGGAAGCGGCTCCGGCGGGAAATCACTCGTCGAGGGTGTCCAGCAGTTCCAGGTGACCGCCGCCGACCAGCCGCCGCGCCTGGCCGATATCCACCTCCAGTAACGCCCGCACCTCTTCCTCCCCCACTCCCGCCGCCAGCGCATCCGCACAACGCAGCAACTGCAGCCAGGTCCCGCGCCGGCTGGACAGTGTGCGCATCTGCAGCTCACCCGATCGGCGCAACCTCGCCTGGCGCGCCTGCAGCCAGCGCTTCACGCGCTCGAGCTGCGGTTTCAGCGGCAGGTCGAGCTCGAAACCGGGCGCCACCCGCGCCGGGTCGGCCGCCAGCCAGGCCGTGTCCCGCGGCGTCACCGTCACCACCGGCCGCACCCGCTCGCGCCAGCGCAACCGTTCCGGCCCCAGCGGGTTGTCGGTGGCCGGGTCCAGCGGAAACTTGTAGAAACCCCATTTCGCGCCCATCCAGCACTCGATCAGCACCCGGTCCTGGTCGACGCGGCAGTCGCCGCCGCAGTCGTCGGCCTTCACCCAGGCGCGCGGGTCCGCCTTCCAGCGCTGAAAGTCCCGCTCCGGCGGCCGGCCGTAGTCCGCCTCCAGCGCCTTCCAGTTGCGGTCGAACCAGGCCCAGTCGCGGTGGTAGTCCGGGTTGCGGCGCAGGAACTCCCAGGTCCATTGCACCACGTTCAGCGACTGTGTGAAGGCATAGGCGCCGGCCTCGCGCCAGTCCGGGCGAGGGAAGCCCGGTATCGGTTTCCCGGTCTGCAACGCAAACGACTCCCATGGTTTACACTGAAGGGATGCCAAGCATACCCAAGCTGGAACAGATGATCAGCGCGCTCATCGCCACGCCCTCGGTGAGCAGCGTCAACCCGGACTTCGACCAGGGCAACCGCGCCGTCGTCGACCTGCTGGCCGGCTGGCTGGAGGCGCTCGGCTTCGACATCGACATCCGGCCCCTGCCCGGCCGCCCGGACAAGGCCAACCTGGTCGCCACCCTGGGCCGCGGCCCCGGCGGCCTGGTGCTGGCCGGCCACACCGACACCGTGCCCTGGGACGAAGGCCGCTGGACCCACGATCCCTTCCGGCTCACCGAGGCGGACCAGCGCCTGTACGGGCTCGGCACCTCCGACATGAAGGCCTTCCTGGCGCTGGCCATCGAGGCGGCGAAGTCCGTCGATGCCGCACGGCTGCAGGCCCCGCTGATCCTGGTCGCCACCGCCGACGAGGAGAGCTCCATGGCCGGCGCCCGCGCCCTGGTGGAAGGCGGCAGTCCCCGGGCGGCCCACGCCGTCATCGGCGAACCCACCGGCCTGCGCCCGGTGCGGCTGCACAAGGGCATCATGATGGAGGCCATCCGCGTCACTGGCCGTTCCGGACACTCCAGCGACCCGGCGCTGGGCGTCAGCGCCCTGGAAGCCATGCACGCCGTGGTGTCGGATCTGCTCGCCTGGCGCGACGAACTGCAGGCCCGGCACCACGACGCCCTGTTCGCCGTGCCGGTGCCGACCCTCAACCTGGGCCACATCCATGGCGGCGACAACCCCAACCGCATCTGCGCCGACTGCGAGCTGCACATCGACCTGCGGCCGCTGCCGGGCATGGCGCTGGAGGAGCTGCGCGGCCGGTTGCGCGAACGGCTGGCCCGGGTGGCCGACCATCGCGGTGTCGGCATCGAGCTGCGGCCGCTGTTCGAGGGCACGCCGGCCATGGACACGCCGGCCGGCGCCGCCATCGTGCGGGCGGCCGAACAGCTCACCGGCCACCCGGCCGAAGCGGTCGCCTTCGGCACCGAGGGCCCCTACCTGAACCAGCTCGGCATGAACACCGTGGTGCTGGGGCCGGGTGACATCGACCAGGCCCACCAACCCGACGAGTACCTGGAACTGGCCCGCATCGAGCCGACGCTGGACCTGCTGGGGCGGCTCGTCCAGCGCTTCTGCATCGCGCCGCACTGAGTCCACGCCTGTACCCCGCACGGCCTTCGCTGTACCCTATGCCCATGGCAGGCAAAAGAAAAACAACGCCGCAACAGGTCTTCGTCGACAACATCCGGCAGGCGGCGCCCTATATCCACGCCCACCGCGACGCCACCTTCGTGATCATGTTCGGCGGCGAATCCGTCGACGAGCACTTCTCCAACCTGATCCACGACCTGGCCCTGCTCTACAGCCTCGGCATCCGCCTGGTGCTGGTGCACGGGGCGCGGCCGCAGATCGAGCAGCGGCTGCGCAGGGCGGGTGCGCAGATCCGCTACGTCAACGACCTGCGCGTCACCGACGACGACGCCCTGGCCTGCGTCAAGGACGCCGTCGGCAGCCTGCGGGTGGAGATCGAGGCGCGCCTGTCCATGGGCCTGGTCAACACCCCCATGGCCGGTGCCCGCATCCGGGTGGCCTCGGGCAACTTCGTCACGGCGCGGCCGCTGGGCGTGCGCGACGGCGTCGATCACCTGCACACCGGCCAGGTGCGCCGCGTCGACGCCGACGGCATCCGCCAGGAACTCCAGGCCCGGCGCATCGTGCTGCTGTCGCCGCTCGGCTACTCGCCCACCGGCGAGGTGTTCAACCTCAGCGCCGGCGAAGTGGCGGCCGCCGCCGCCGTCGCCCTGCATGCCGACAAGCTGGTGCTGCTGACCGCCGAACCCGGCCTGCGCGATGGCCGCCGGCGCCTGGTGCGCCAGCTCTCGCTGGCCGAAGCCGAACGGGCGCTGGGCAGCCGCCGGCGCATCGGCGACGATCTCAGGCGTCACCTGGAACTGGCCGTGTCGGGCTGCCGGCGCGGCGTCAAGCGCGCCCATCTCATCGACCGTCACATCGACGGTGGCCTGCTGCAGGAGCTGTTCACACGCGACGGCGTCGGCACCCTGGTCAGCGCCGAACGCTACGAAGACCTGCAGCCCGCCGGCATCGACGACGTAGGCGGCATCCTGGAACTGATCGAGCCGCTGGAGGCCCAGGGCGTGCTGGTCAAACGCTCGCGTGAGCGTCTGGAAATGGAGATCGACCATTTCCTGGTGGTCAAGCGCGACGGCATGATCCTGGCCTGCGCCGCCCTCTACCCCTACCCCGGCAAGGTGGCCGAGCTCGCCTGTCTGGCCGTGCACCCCGACTACCGGGGCCAGGGCCGCGGCGACAGCCTGCTGGCCGCCGTCGAGCAGCGTGCCCGCCGGGCCGGCGTGCGGCGGCTGTTCGTGCTCACCACACAGGCCGCGCACTGGTTCCGCGAGCGCGGCTTCCGGCCCGGCGAGCTGGCCGACCTGCCGGTGAAGCGGCGCGCGCTGTACAACTACCAGCGCAACTCGAAAGTCTTCATCAAGGAACTGGACGACTGAAGTTCGCATGAACGAGGCGAGCGCAGTCCCGCTGCACGTCGTGCAGATCACCGACACCCATCTGTATGCCCGCCCGGGCGGACGTCTGCTGGGCCTGGACACGGACGAATCGCTGCGCCAGGTGGTCCGGAAGGTCGCTGCCGGCCCGCGCCCCGACTTGGTGGTGGCGACGGGTGACCTGGCCCACGACGGTTCGGCAGCCGCCTACGCCCGGCTGCGCCAGCACCTCGGCCGGCTGGATGCACCGGTCTACTGCCTGCCGGGCAATCACGACGACGCCGATCGGCTCGCCAGGGCCTGCGACCAGCCGCCTTTTCATTGCACCAGCGGCCTGCGGGTCGCCGGCTGGCAGTTGCTGTTCCTCGACTCCACCGTGCCCGGCAGCGAAGGCGGTCACCTGAGGGAATCCGCGCTGGCTGCGCTGGAACGCAGCCTGTCCGCCCATCCCGACACGCCGACCCTGATCTGGCTGCACCACCAGCCGTTGCCGGTCGGCAGCCCCTGGCTGGACACCATGGCGGTGGACAACGGTGAACAGCTGTTCACTGTGATCGACCGCCACCCGCAGGTGCGCGCCCTGATCTGGGGCCATGTCCACCAGGTGTTCGAGCAGCGCCACAGCGATGTGAGGCTGCTCGCGACGCCTTCCACCTGCATCCAGTTCGAACCGGGCAGCGAGGATTTCTCCATCGACCTGCAGCCGCCCGGTTACCGCTGGCTGCGACTACGCCCCGGCGGCAGCTTCGAAACGGGCGTCGAGCGCCTGGCCGGGATACCGGGCGGCATCGATCTGAGTCTGCGGGGGTATTGAGGCCAGAGCCGCCGCAATCAGGCGCCGGCGAGCGGATAGCGTTCCATCAGGTAGCCCAGGCAGTCCTGGCGAATCACCCGCTCGTCGAGCGTGAACATCGAGGGCATCACCCGCCGGCGCGTGCGCACCTCGTTGCCCGCCAGCTCGAAATAGGCCTCCGTCACGTCCTCACCCTGTTCGTCGATGGCCTGCAGCGGCTGCTCGGCGAGCCCTTCGCGCAAGGTCGCCAGCACCGTGCCGGCCGGCAGCTCGCGGAAGTTGAGCCGGTCCAGGTCCTCGATGAAACGGACGTCGGCATCCGGATCGTTGAAGCCGAAGCTGAAGGCCCGCGACACGTAGACGGTCGCGACCGTATGGTAGAGGTTCACGTCGCCGCTGGCGACGGGGTGATGCGGGATGTCCGACAGATGCAGGCAGGCATCGAGGTATTCCCGGGCGTGATCGACACCCGTCGCCTGGCCTACCTTGCCGCACTCCACCGTCACCGCCGGGCAGAAGTCGGCGAACGCCATGGACTGCACGCCCCGGGGCCGGATGAAATACACCAGCGTGCGGCTGAACAGCGAGGCCAGGCGCATGAAACGCTGGTCGATGCGATTGATGCACGCGTAGTGCGGATTGATGCCGGTGTTGTTGTGCACATCGACACTGGCGAAGCAGCCGCGCGCCCGCATGATGTCGGTGATCTTCGCCATCATGCGCTGTTCGGGGCAGGGCTCCAGTTCCGAACCCGGCCATACGCGATTGTAGTCCGGCTGCCCGGCCAGCCGCCGCACGCCGTGGCGCGCCGCCTCGACGTTGCCGATGAACAGCGACAGCGCGCGCGGCAGCTCTCGGTTCCGGTAGTGCTGCAGCAGCTTCTGCACGGCGAGAAAGCCGGTGGTCTCGTTGCCGTGCAGCAGTACGGACAGGAACAGCGGCGGCTCGCGCCGCCCCGGCAGGTGGATCAGCGTCGGGCCGCCCAGCAGATCGGCGAGCTGTTCCGGCTGCGCCACCAGCAGGCCCTCGGGCAGATTGTCCAGCTCGCGCGGCACGGCTCAGATCCCCCACTCGTGCACCGGCAGGCCGCCCTGCTGGTTGTCGTAATAGGCATTGGTCAGCGCCTGCATGTCACGGCCGTTGCGCGCCGTCCAGGCGCGCTGCCAGGCGGCGCCGCCGCAGGCGTTGTCGATTCGCTGGCGGACGGTCTGCAGGTAACGGTCTCGGTCGCAGCTGTCGATCTCCAGCATCGCCAGGCCGGTGCGCGCCAGGCCAACCAGCCGATCGAGCAGCAGGGTGCGCACCGGCAGCTTGCGGCCGTCCAGCCAGGTGATGCTGGCGTCGAGACCGTCGCGGGCGGCGGCATAGAAATTGTCACGCGCCCGGGCGAAGGGCAGCAATTGCTCCGGCGCCTCATCCTGCGTCGCCAGCGCCTGCACCAGACCAAAGTAGAAGGCGCCGTTGGCGATGGAGTCGTGCACCGTCGGTCCGCTGGGCAGCACCCGGTGCTCGATACGCAGATGCGGTGCGCCATCGTCGTCGAAGCCGATCAGCGGGCGGTTCCAGCGCCAGATGGTGCCGTTGTGCAGGCGCAGGTGGTTCATCTGCTCCGGCGGCGTATCGAATGTCATGGGCAGCAGCACCGGGAAGTGCTCCAGGTTCTCGGTAAAGCACTCCAGCAACGAATCCTTGGCATAGCCGGTGCCGAAGCTCACCCGCCGCACCGGTCCGCGCGCGGCGCCGGCGAAACCCCCCACTTCGACCGACTGTTCGAACAGCGGAATGCGCGTCTCGTCCCACAGATCCTTGCCGAACAGGTAGGGCGAATTGGCGCAGGCCGCTACCATGGGTGCGGCGACGATCTGGGAGGCATTGTAGAACCGCACCGCCTGGTCGGCACCGATCTTCAGGTGCAGCTGCAGCGAGGTGGTGGCCGACTCCAGCATGACGTCGTGGTGCAGAATATTGAGGTGCTCGCGACCGTGAATGTCGAGCATCAGGGGATTGCCTCCGCGCAGGCGCAACACCTGCTCGTTGAGGGCCCGGTAGCGTTTCAGGTCGGACATGTTGGCCAGGCTCAGGTCGTCCTGGCGCACGCTGGGCAGGATGCCGACCATGGCCAGGCGCGCATCCAGCCCGGCGGCCACGCGGATGCACTCCGACCAGGTCTGGCGCAGCTCGTTCTCCAGTGCCGACAGGGCGGCGGCCTGCAGGGGCTGTGGATTGACGTTGAGTTCGACGTTGAAACGCGCCAGCTCCGGCACCACCAGCGGATGCTGCAACGCATCCAGGAACGGCCGGTTGAGCGGCGCCGGCCGACCATCGGCGTCGATCAGCCAGGCCTCCATCTCCAGCCCGCACACCGGCACCTCGGTGGAGAAGCGCCCCTCGGCGAACCAGCGTCCCAGCAGCCGCGTCTCCTCGGCCAGCCGCGCCCGGAAGACTTCGAAGTCCCGGGGGCTGAAATGACTGTGCCTGATCTCTTCGCCCATGTACCACTCAGTGCGTCAGCATCCGGTCGAGCTGCCGAAGACGCTCGGGGGTGCCTGCATCGAGCCAGCGGCCGGCGTGGTGCTCGCCACTCACCGCGCCGCGCTGCATGGCGTTGCGCAGCAGGGGCGCCAGCGGGAACGCCGCATCGGGCTGCTCCGCGAACAGCTCCGGCCGGTACAGGCCGATGCCGCTGAAGGTCAGGCGCGGCTCGCCGGCATCCGTCACCACGCCCTCCCGCAGCGCGAAATCGCCAGCCGCATGGTGGGGGGGGTTGTCGACCAGCACCAGGTGGGCCAGCCCGGGGGGTTCGAAGCGCAGGCGGCGGAAGGCGAAGTCTGTCCAGATATCGGCATTCACCACCACGAAGGGCGCCTCCCCCAGCAACGGCAGGGCGTGGCGGATGCCGCCGCCGGTCTCCAGCGCACCTTCGGGCTCCGGAGAATAGACGATGGACAGGCCGTAACGATCTCCATCACCCAGGAACGCCTCGATCTGCCCGCCCAGATGAGCATGGTTGATGACCAGCTCGGTGAATCCGGCCGCCGCCAGCGCCTCGACGTGATACTCGATCAACGCCTTGCCGCCGGCCTTCAGCAGCGGCTTGGGCGTGTCGTCGGTGAGCGGCCGCATACGCTCGCCGCGCCCGGCCGCCAGGATCATGGCTTTCATGCACCGAACGATACAGGGCCGATGGCGGCGGTGACAACCGCCGTCCTGCAGCCGCGTTGATTTTCATGGCCCGCCGGGGCACCCTGACACCACACGACGACAGCAGGGCACCGCCCCATGGACATGGACCCCCACACATTCGCCGCCCAGTGGATCGCGGCATGGAACAGCCACGATCTCGAACGCATCCTCGGCCACTACAGCGACGATGTCGAGATCACGACCCCCATGATCCGCATGGCGCTGGGCACGGATACCGACTCGCTGCGCGGCAAGCCGGCGGTGCGTGACTACTGGCGGGCGGCGCTGGACAAGCTTCCCGGACTGCGCTTCGAACTGCTGGACGTGGCCAGCGGTGTCGACTCCGTCACCCTCTACTACCGCTCGGTGATGGACAAGCGCGCCATGGAAGTCATGTTCTTCGACGAAGACGGCCGGATTGCGCGAGTCGTGGCACACTACACCTGACGGGCAGGACGGTCGTCAATATCAGGCCGGCAGCGCCGCCCGCACCTGTCCGACCAGTTCACCGAACACCTGCAAGCGGGGATAGCGCCCGCACACCTCTGTGACATAGCCCAGCGTGCGGGGAATGTCGCGCAGATAACCCGCTTTGCCATCACGGTGCATGAGGCGCGCAAAGATGCCCGCCGCCTTCAGGTGGCGCTGCACACCCATGAGGTCGAACCAGCGCAGGAACTGCGCCTCGTCCTTGTGCCCGGGCCGCAGGATGCCGGTCTGCAAGGCCAGCTCCTGGTAGCCCAGCGCCCAGTCCTCGACGCGCTGGCGTGGCCAGGCGATGTAGCAGTCGCGCAGCAGCGATACCAGGTCGTAGGTGACGGGTCCGACCACGGCGTCCTGGAAATCGAGGATGCCGGGGTTGTTGCGTTCGGTGACCATCAGGTTGCGGGAATGGTAGTCGCGGTGCACGCACACCTGCGGCTGCTCCAGGGCATTGTCGGCCAGCAGTGAGAAGGCCTCGTCGAGTACGCGCAACTGTTCGTCGTCCGGGACCATGCCCAGGTGCCGACCGAGCAGCCAGTCGCGGAACAGGCCCATTTCCCGCATGAGGAGGTCACGGTCGTAGAGCGGCAAGGCGTCGTCGCGCGGACCGCAGCCCTGGATGACGGCCAGGGCCGCCAGCGCATCGCCGTACAGGCGGTCGACGCTGGCCTCGGTCAGCTCGTCCAGGTACAGCCGGCTGCCCAGGTCGTCCAGCAGCAGGAAACCGCGGTCG
>JALSRI010000167.1 GCA_026984835.1 Thiohalobacter sp.
GGCCGCACTCACTCCTCGCAGGAGTGGCCGTGCAGGGCGAGTCCCTCCAGCAGGTAGTCCGCCAGCAGCGGGTGGGCGATGAGGTACTCGGCGGTGTAGGGGGTGGCGTTGCGACGCGCCTCTTCCACCGCCTCCCGCCATTCGTCCAGGCTGAAATCGCCGCGGCCCAGCCATAGCAGCGCGACCAGCTCGGCCCGCTGGTCGGGCTCCAGGTCCTCGACGCCGGCCTTGAACTCCTGGAAGGTCAGATCGCCCTCGTGATCGGCGAGCATCTGCAAGGCCCAATCCTCGGCCGGGTTGTCGACGTTGTCCGGCAGCACCACGTCTTCCTTGCTGTGGAAGGCCCGGGCCCGGGCGATGAGAAAACAGACGGTATCCGCGCTGATATTGAGCATGACGATCACCTGCTGGTCATTGGATGACTGGATCGGCGGCAGCAGGGCTGCCACACGAGGTATTCCCTGGCTGTCCGCGGGGCACCCGGGCCGGTACAGGAACCGGTCAGCCGCGCGAGGCCGGCATTCACGCCACCTTGCCCGCATCGTCCCTGTCCCGCGTGACTTCGTCCGCGAGGGACGCCGCTTCGGCCAGGGTGGCCAGGAAGCGGGCGCCGAACTTCTCCAGCTTGCGTTCGCCGACGCCGGTGATGCCGCGCAGGGCATCGGCGTCGCGCGGGCGCAGCACCGCCATCTCGCGCAGCGTGCTGTCGTGGAAGATGACGTAGGGCGGCACGCCCTGTTCGCGGGCCAGCTCCAGGCGCAGGCCGCGCAGCGCCTCGAACAGCGGCTGGTCGGCGGGCGCCAGGTCGGCGACGGCGGCACGCTCGCGCTTCTGCGCCGCCTTCTTTTCGCGCGGCGGTCGCACCCGCAGCCGCAGTTCGGCTTCGCCGCGCAGCAGCGGCCGCGCCTTCTCCGTCAGGCGCAGGGCGCCGTGGCCGTCGGGATCGATATCGAGGAAGCCCCGGGCGATGAGCTGGCGGAAGATGTCGCGCCACTCCACCGCCGTGTGCTCGCGGCCGATGCCGAAGGTGCTGGTCCGGTGGTGGCGGTTGCGGGCGATGCGCTCGTCCTCCTTGCCGGTCAGCACGTCGATCACGTAGTTGACGCCGAAGCGCTGGCCGGTGCGGTAGACTGCCGACAGTGCCTTTTGCGCCGCCTCGGTGGCGTCCCAGGTGGCGGGCGGCTGCAGGCAGGTGTCGCAGTTGCCGCAGGGTTCGGCCAGGTGCTCGTCGAAGCAGGCCAGCAGCGCCTGGCGCCGGCAGCCGGTCAGTTCGCACAGGCCCAGCATGGTCTCCAGCTTGTGGCGGGCGACGCGCTTGTAGAGCTCGTCCGCCTCGCTGTCGTGCATCATCTGGCGCAGGGTGATGACGTCCTGCAGGCTGTAGGCCATCCAGGCGTCGGCCGGCAGGCCGTCGCGGCCGGCGCGGCCGGTCTCCTGGTAGTAGGCCTCGACGCTTTTGGGCAGGTTGAGGTGGGCGACGAAGCGCACGTCCGGCTTGTCGATGCCCATGCCGAAGGCGATGGTGGCCACCATGATGACGCCGTCCTCGCGCAGGAAGCGCGCCTGGTGCTCGCGCCGCACCGCTTCCGGCAGGCCGGCGTGATAGGGCAGCGCGGTGCGGCCCTTGCCGCTCAGCCACTGCGCCACCTGCTCGACCTTGTTGCGCGACAGGCAGTAGACGATGCCGGCGTCGCCGGGGTGTTCGCTGTCGATGAAACGCCACAACCGCTCGCGCGGATTGCCGCCCTCGCTGATGGTATAGCGGATGTTGGGTCGGTCGAAGCTGTTGACGAACACCTCGGCGCGCTGCAGGGCGAGCTGGTCGACGATCTCGTCGCGGGTGCGGCGGTCGGCGGTGGCGGTCAGGGCGATGCGCGGCACGCCGGGGAAGCGCTCGGCCAGCACCGACAACTGGCGGTACTCGGGCCGGAAGTCATGGCCCCACTGGGACACGCAGTGCGCCTCGTCGATGGCCAGCAGGGCCAGTGGCGCGCGCTCGAGCAGGTCCAGCATGCGCGCGCCCAGCAGGCGTTCGGGCGCCACGTAGAGCAGGTCCAGCTCGCCGGCCGCGAGCGCCTGCTCGGTGTCGCGCTGCCTGGCCGGATCCTGGCTGGAGTTCAGGAAGGCCGCGCGCAGGCCGAGCTGGCGCAGGGCGTCGACCTGGTCCTGCATCAGCGCGATCAGCGGCGACACCACGATGCCGGTGCCCGGCCGCAGCAGCGCCGGGATCTGGTAGCACAGCGACTTGCCGCCGCCGGTCGGCATCA
>JALSRI010000168.1 GCA_026984835.1 Thiohalobacter sp.
CCCGCCGCAACGCGTCCTCGACCTGCGCCTCGGTCACGGGATAGACCAGGATGGCGTGCACCGGGAACAGCTCCGCGAGCTGCCGCGCATGGGGTTCCTCGTCGCGCGACACCAGCACCACCACGCGGGCATGGGGCGCGTACTTCTGCAGGCTGGACAGGAACACGTCCAGGTTGCACAGGTTGACGCCGGCGTAGTTGTTGCCGTAGCCATAGAGAAAATCCGCCACGACGTAGTCGGGCGGGCGCTTCTTCAGGGCCTTGATGGCGTCGCGCACCGAGCGCGGCTTGACCTCGTCCAGCTCCAGGCGCCGGTACAGCGCCGACAGGTTGGGGTGGGCCGGCGACTCGATGATGGAAACCAGGGTCCTGCGTCCGCTCATGTCGCCTCGCAAAAACGAACGGCGGCCCGGGGGCCGCCGTCCTGTACCGTCACGGTCGAAGGCCCGCTCAGGCGGCCAGCCGCGCCTTGATGGCGTTGATGACCTCGTCGCTGCTGGTGGCGCTCACCGTCAGCAACTTGCCCTTCTTCTCGTAGAAGCCGACCAGCGGCGCGGTCTTCTCGTTGTAGGTCTCCAGGCGGTGGCTGATGGCTTCCTCGGTCTCGTCCTCGCGCTGCACCACCGGGCTGCCGCACTTGTC
This sequence comes from Thiohalobacter sp., assembly GCA_026984835.1. Taxonomy (GTDB): domain Bacteria; phylum Pseudomonadota; class Gammaproteobacteria; order DSM-19610; family DSM-19610; genus JALSRI01. The sequence continues at coordinate 642 of JALSRI010000168.1, forward strand.
GCACACGCCTTCCACCTTGGGCGGGTTGCTCTTGACGTTGTAGATGGCCTGACACTCCGGGTTGGAGCAGGTACGGCGGGTGGTGAGGCGATCGAGGATGACGTCGCGCGGCACGTCGATGTTGACCACCATGTCGAGCTCGATGCCGAGCTTGTCGAGCAGCTTCTCCAGCGCCTCGGCCTGGGGGATGGTGCGCGGGAAACCGTCCAGCAGGAAGCCCTTCTCGCAGTCCGGCTCCTGCAGGCGCTTCTCCATGATGTCCATGATGAGTTCATCCGGCACCAGGTCGCCGGCCTTCATGTAGGCCTCGGCCTTCTTGCCCAGTTCGGTACCGGCCTGCACGGCGCCGCGCAGGATGTCGCCGGTGGAGATCTGCACCGAGCCGTCCAGCTCGGTCAGGAGCTTGGCCACGGTACCCTTGCCGGCGCCCGGGGCGCCCAACAGAATCAGCTTCATTCGGTGTTTCCTCTTGGATTGCGTGTAGTACGTCGATGTCCGGTGATCCGGCGTGCGGCGGCCCGGCGCGAAAATACAGGTGCGCATTTTGCTCGGGATGCGGCGCGCAATCAATGGGGGCGCCGGAAGGGGCCGCCGCAAACCCCGCCCGGGCCGGCCGGGTCCACCCTAATTTCATGATTTCATTGAACTTACTCCCGCGACGGAAAGGGTGGATGCTATTCCTTCAGCTCGACCAGCAGGCGGCCGTCCTCGACGCGCAGCCGGTCGACGCCGTCGGCGAACGCCTTCCAGAAGCCCTGCCGGCCGCCGAACTCACGCACTAGGTCGATATTCTTGAGGTTGCCCAGCCAGGCGTTGGGCAGCGGTACGCCCATGAGGCTGACGCCCTTGAGCACCACCACCGGCCGGCCGTCGCGGTAGGCGAGCTCCATGCCCGCCCGTACCCGCAGCGTCTTGCCGCCGAACACCGGGAAATCCGGGTCGACCGGCACCAGCAGGCGCAGGCTGATCATGTCGTCGGACAGGTCGAAGGCGAGCCGGCGGGCCATCCCGGGATTGCTGGCCAGCAGCGCATTCAGTTCGCGCTCGCTCAGCACCACCTCGCGGCTGGCGCCTTCCTCGCTGTAGGGCTCCGGCTTGAGCCGGCCCCGGGCGTCGAAGTCCGAGGCGAGGGCTTCTTTCTCCTCGCGGCTGCGGCTGGCCGGTTCGAAGCCGAGCCGGCGCAGCTTGTCGTCCAGCACCTGTTCTTCCCTGGCATTCAGCGCCACCGGCCGGAACTCCTTCGCGAACAGGTAGCTGTTCAGGAACCACCAGGTGGCGCCGGCGGTGACGGCGACGGTGGCCAGGACGATGAGAACGACCTGTGGCCAGCGCAATCCGCGTTCCGGTGGCGGCTGTCCGGCGCCCGGCGGCGCCGCTGTGTCTTCCGTCATGTAACCGTTTCCCTGGTTGGCGTTGCCGCCATGGTAGTGGCTGCGGCGCCGATTTGGAATCGCCGCCGGACGGGCCGCCATGAATCCGTCACCCACGTCCTTCAATAGCCGGGCAGCGGCGGTATAATCCCGCTCTCCCCCACCGGACCGACCATTGATGGCCCCTTCCCTGCGTCATGCCTGCTCCGCCCTTTGCCATCGCCGCCCGGCTGGCCTGTGGCTGATGCTGTCGTTGCTGCTGTTGTTCGCGCCGGGCGGCTGGACATGGGCCGGGGAGGACCCCGACCCCTCGCAGAAGATCGCCGCCTACGACAAGGCGCTCGATCGCATCGAACACCGTCTGGACCGTCACGACTTCGACCGCGACGACCTGAGCGACTGGCTGGCCACCCTGACCAGCGGCACGGCCCTGGCGGAAGGCTGCGTCGCCGACCTCGAAGCGCAGTTGAAAAAACTCGATGCCGACCTCGAGACACTCGGCGAGCCGGTGCCGAAGGAACCCGCCGACGTGGTCAAGAAGCGGCGGGAGATCGCCAGGAGCCGCGCCGACACCGAAAAGAAGCTGGCCGCCTGCCGGCTGCTCGTACTGCGCAGCAACACCCTGGTCAAACGCGTCACGGACGCCAACAAGGCGCTGCTGGCGCAGGAGCTGCTGGCCCGGGCGCCGTCCATCGTCACCCTGCTGCGCGAGAACCTGGCCCAACCGCTGGTCTGGTTCCGGCAGATCGATACCTTCCTGCGCCAGCAGAGCGGCCTGGCGGACATCAGCCGCGAACAGTGGGCGCTGCTCGCCGTGGTGCTCAGCGGTGCGCTGGCGCTGGGCATCCGGCTGCGCGCCGCGCTGCGCGGCTGGGCTGCTGCCGACCTGTGGCTGGACGACTTCTCCAGCCGTTTCAGCCGCGCCCTCATCACCTCCCTGGCCCGCTACACGCCCTGGCTCGGCGCCGCCCTGGCGCTGGCCGGCCTGGCCTTCGCCTACGCCCACAAGGTGCAGCCGGTTCCCTTCGTCGCCATCGCGGCCTACGCCCTGCTCGTCTACGTGCTGGCGCTGATCGTCATCCGCCTGCTGTTCGCGCCGCCACCGCCGGCCACCCTGTTCCTGCCCATGACGCCGGACATCGCCGCCGGCCTGGCGCGGCGCCTGTCGGTGCTGGCGCTGATCGCGCTGCTCGGCTACCTCATGATCGCCTCGCTGATCCGCGAGTCGCTGCCGGAATATGCCTTCATGCTGGCGCGCAGCGTGCTCGGCTTCCTGATCGTCGCCAACATCATCTGGGCGCTGTGGCTGCTCAAGCGTTCGCCGCGCATGACCGAGCTGCGGCCGCTCATCCTCGGCGTGATCCTGGCGCTGGCCGCCTCGCTGCTGGCGGAATGGATCGGCTTCCGCAACCTGGCCTTCGCCACCCGCCGGGTGGTGATCGGCACCAGCCTCGCCTTCGGCCTCATGCTGCTGCTGACGCGGCTGAGCCGCGACCTGTTCGACGCCATCGACGCCGGCAGCTACGCCTGGGCAAGGCGGGTGCGCAAACTGCTGGGCACGGGCGCCGAGGGCCATGTCACCGGCCTCATGTGGCTGCGACTGGTGACCGCCATCGCCGTCTGGAGCCTGTTCGCCGTGCTGATCATCTATATCTGGGGCATCTCCGACACCGTGGTCAATCAGATCCGTACCTACCTGCTGCAGGGCTTCGACATCGGCTCGCTGCACGTGGTGCCGGTCAAGCTGTTCTGGGCCGCGGTCAGTTTCACCGTCCTGCTCACCATCGGCGGCTGGTTCCGCTCCAGCCTGGAGAACCGCTGGCTGGTGCACACCCCCATGGACCGCGGCGCCCGCGAGGCGCTGGTCACCATCAGCGGCTACCTGTCGGTGCTGGTGGCGGCGCTGGTCAGCCTCGGCATCGCCGGCCTCGACTTCAGCCGCATCGCGCTCATCGCCGGCGCCCTGTCGGTCGGCATCGGTTTCGGCCTGCAGAACGTGGTCAACAATTTCATCTCCGGCCTCATCCTGCTGTTCGAGCGGCCGGTCAAGACCGGCGACTGGGTGGTGGTCGGCGACACCGAGGGCTACGTCAAGCGCATCCGCATCCGCTCCACGCAGATCCAGACCTTCGACCAGGCCGACGTCATCGTGCCCAACTCGGAGCTCATTTCCAGCCAGGTCACCAACTGGATGCTGCGCGACACCCGCGGCCGGGCCCGCATCGCCGTCGGCGTCGCCTACGGCAGCGACACCGAAAAGGTGAAACGCCTGCTGGAGGAAGTCGCCGAAGCCCACCCGCGGGTGGTCAAGGACGGCAGCTCACCGCCGCCGCGGGTGCTGTTCCGCGCCTTCGGCGACAGTTCACTGGACTTCGAGCTGCGGGTGTATATCTACAACATCGACGAACGGCTGCGCGTCATCAGCGACCTCAACTTCGCCATCGACAAGGCGTTCCGCGACAACGGCATCGAGATCCCCTTCCCGCAGCGCGACGTGCACGTGCGCGACTGGCCGGAGCGGCCGGAAGCGCAGGACTGAGGGTTTTCCGACGGCCGGGACGCCGACAAAGCGGTTTGACCCGCGGCGCACGTAGCGTGCACGGAGTCAGATCAAGGAAACCCGGATCGATTCGTCATTCCGGATCAATCCGTCATCCCGGCGGGAGTTCGAAACCGCGAAGGACGCGAAGGGAGAAGCCAGAAAAGACCAGGGACCTCTCCCGGCGTCCCGCGGTCGACCGGTCACTCGAACGGATGCCGCTTGATGAGGGTCTCCTCGCGGTCCGGTCCGGTGGAGATGATGTCGATGGGGGTCCCGCACAGGTCTTCCACCTTCTTCAGGTAGTCGCGCGCCGACTGCGGCAGTTTCTCTTCCGACTTCACCCCCACCGTGGACTGTTTCCAGCCCGGCATCTCGATCAGCACCGGCTCGCACCTGGCCAGCAGGTCGGCACCCACCGGCGGTGTGTCGATCTCGCGACCGTCCAGCTTGTAGGCGACGCAGATCTTGACCGTCTCCATGCCGTCCAGCACGTCGAGCTTGGTGATGCACAGGCCGGACACGCTGTTGACCCGCAATGAGCGCCGCAGGGACACGACGTCGAGCCAGCCGCAGCGGCGCTGGCGACCGGTGGTGGCGCCGAACTCGTGGCCCTTCTCGCCCAGCCAGCGGCCGTCGTCGTCGAACAGTTCGGTCGGGAAGGGACCGGCGCCGACGCGGGTGGTGTAGGCCTTGACGATGCCCAGCACGTAGTCCAGGTCACGCGGGCCGACGCCGGTGCCGCTGGCGGCGCCGCCGGCGGTGGTGGTCGAGGAGGTGACGTAGGGATAGGTGCCGTGATCGATGTCCAGCAGCGCGCCCTGGGCGCCCTCGAACATGATGCTCTTGCCCTCGGCGCGCAGCCGGTGCAGCGTGCCCGGCACGTCCTCCACCAGCGGCGCGATCTGTTCGCCCTGCGCCAGCGCCTCGTCCAGCACCTGCTGATAGTCCACCGTATCGGCCTTGAAATAGTGCTGCAGGGCGAAATTGTGATACTCCATGACTTCGCGCAGGCGCTCGGCGAAGTGCTCCGGGTCGAGCAGTTCGCCGAGGCGGATGCCGCGCCGCGACACCTTGTCCTCGTAGGCCGGGCCGATGCCGCGGCCGGTGGTGCCGATGGCCTTCTTGCCGCGCGCCGCCTCGCGGGCGTGGTCCAGGGCGATGTGGTAGGGCAGGATGAGCGGGCAGGACTCGCTGATGCCGATGCGCTCGCGCGCCGGCACGCCGTTCTCCTCCAGGCCCGCGATCTCTTCGAGCAGGGCGGTCGGCGACAGCACCACGCCGTTGCCGATCAGGCAGCGCACGCCGACCCGCAGCACCCCCGAAGGAATCAGGTGCAGCACCGTCTGCCTGCCGTCTATCACCAGCGTGTGGCCGGCGTTGTGCCCGCCCTGGAAACGCACCACCGCCGACGCCCGGTCGGTCAGCAGGTCCACGATCTTGCCCTTGCCCTCGTCACCCCACTGGGTGCCGATCACTACGACGTTCTTGCCCATTTGAAGTTCTACCCCGGTCTGTCCGACATTGCTTCCCCCCTGCAGGAGCGGGCTTGCCCGCGATCCCGGTGGCCACCGCACCGGCCGTTGCCCCGGCTGCGCCGGGGATCGCGGGCAAGCCCGCTCCTACGGGGTTCTGTGTTCTGTTGCGCTGGCCGCCGTTCAGGACAGCGGTTCCACCACCCAGGCGGAGCCGTTCCAGCGCAGCACGCGGTCGCAGCCCATCTCGGCCGGCGTGCCGGCCTGGCCGGCGAACTGCCGGACCACGGATTCGCCGGCCTCGCGCAGGCGCCGCACCTCGTCCGCCAGCGCCTCGTCCTCCTCGGCCGGCGCCAGGATGGCCCCCGGCAACGCCGGCCAGTCGCGCTCCCCGAGCTGCATCAGCTGGCGCAGGTCGGTGCTGAACCCGGTCGCCGGCCGGGCGCGGCCGAACACCTGGCCGATGTCGTCGTAGCGGCCGCCGCGGGCGATCTCCTCGCCGCAGCCGGCCACGAAGGCGGCGAACACGGCGCCGGTCTGGTACTGGTAGCCGCGCAGCTCGGCGAGATCGAAATACAGCGAGACGCCGCCCAGCCGGCGCGCCGCCAGGCCGGCGATGTCCTGCAGGTTGTCCAGCGCGCGCTGCGCGGCCGCGCCGCCGTCACGCAGGCGTTGGCGCGCCTCTTCCAGCACCTCGACCCCACCGTTGAGGTCGGCCAGCGCGGCCAGCCGCTGGCGCTGGGCTGTGCTCAGGTCGAGCCCGCCGAGAAATGCCTCGATCTCCGGCAGCGCCTTGCGCTGCAAGGCGTCGAACAGCGCCGCTTCCTGGTCGGCGTCCAGGCCGGCGTCCTGAGCCAGGCCACGGTAGATGCCGACATGGCCGAGGTCGAGCTGCACGTCGCGGACGCCGGTCAGCGCCAGCGTCTCCAGCATCAGCGCCATGATCTCCACGTCGGCTTCCGGGCCGGCGTGGCCATACAGCTCGGCGCCCGCCTGCATGAGGCTGCGCGAGCCGGAGAAGCCGGTTGGCCGTGTGTGCAGCACCGTGCCCAGGTAGCACAGCCGGCCGGGCGCCTCGCGGCGCAGGCGGTGGGCATCGATGCGCGCCGCCTGTGGCGTCATGTCGGCGCGCAGGCCGAGCAGGCGACCGGACAACTGGTCGATGAGCTTGAATGTCTGCAGGTCGAGGTCGTTGCCGGTGCCGACCAGCAGCGAATCCAGGTGCTCGATGAGCGGCGGCACGACCAGCTGGTAACCCCAGGTCCGGTACAGGTCGAGCAGTTCGCGGCGCAGCACCTCCAGCCGCCACGCCTGCTCCGGCAGCAGCTCCTCGATGCCTTCCGGCAGCAGCCAGCGATTGTCGTCGACCATCTCGATCCTCAACGTACCAGATAGAGCAGCGCCAGGCCGCCCAGCATACTCATCAGGCCCGCCACCCGCAGGCTGCGGTCATCCATCTGCACCACCAGGGCCAGCATGCGACGCAGCGCCTGCGGGTTGAGAAAGGGCATGATACCCTCGATCACCAGCACCAGCGCAACGGCCTTCAGCAGATCGTGCCACATTCCCGAAACCTCTCACCCCAGCCCGCGGTGCGCGGCAAAAAAAAGCCGGACGACGGCGTCGTCCGGTCCGGGTTCCGTGTCGCCGGCGCGCGCCG
>JALSRI010000169.1 GCA_026984835.1 Thiohalobacter sp.
CTCGCAGGTGTAGCGGGCGGGGATCTCGCCCCCATCGGCGAAGGCGGGGGAGGTGATCTGCAGGCTCATGGGTGCCTCCTTTCCAGGTGGGTTGGCGGCCAGGACGGTGTAGTCGAGCACCATTATGGCGGCGGTGGCGGTGATTCCAAGTCCTGTGCGTATGCGGTGCCTGTTCATGGCCGGATGTCCCAGGGCATCGGGTGGGGTGGTGGATTTCGTTCTTAAGGATAGCCACGGAAAGCACGGAAAGCACGGAAAGCACGGAAAGCACGGAAAGCACGGAAAGCACGGAAAGCACGGAAAGCACGGACTCTTGTCTTCTGGGCCGCGCGCAGCGCGCCCGCAAAAAAGCTCTTTTCCGTGTTTTCCGTGCTTTCCGTGGCTATCTTTTCCCGGGCGTGGTGGCGGCGTTCACCTGGCTCACCCCACTCTGCGGGGGGTATCGGATTCGCGGTCCAGGATGGGTTTGAGGTAGTGGCCGGTGTGGGAGTCCGGGTCTCGGGCGACGTCCTCGGGGGTGCCGGTGGCGACGATCTCGCCGCCGCCGTTGCCGCCCTCGGGGCCCAGGTCGATGAGCCAGTCGGCGGTCTTGATGACGTCCAGGTTGTGCTCGATGACGACCACGGTATTGCCGTGGTCGCGCAGGCGGTGCAGCACGGCCAGCAATTGTTCGATGTCGTGGAAGTGCAGGCCGGTGGTGGGTTCGTCCAGGATGTAGAGCGTCTTGCCGGTGTCGCGCTTGGACAGTTCGCGCGACAGCTTCACGCGCTGGGCCTCGCCGCCGGACAGGGTGGTGGCGTTCTGGCCCAGGCGGATGTAGGACAGGCCGACGTCGAGCAGGGTCTGCAGCTTGCGGGCGATGACGGGCACCGGGCTGAAGAATTCGGCGGCTTCCTCGACGGTCATTTCCAGCACTTCGTGGATGTTCCGGCCCTTGTAGCGGATATCCAGGGTCTCGCGGTTGTAGCGCTTGCCCTTGCATACGTCGCAGGGCACGTAGATGTCGGGCAGGAAGTGCATCTCCACCTTGATGACGCCGTCGCCCTGGCAGGCCTCGCAGCGGCCGCCCTTGACGTTGAAGCTGAACCGCCCCGGCTTGTAGCCGCGCGAGCGCGCCTCCTGGGTGCCGGCGAACAGTTCGCGGATGGGCGTGAACAGGCCGGTGTAGGTGGCCGGGTTGGAGCGCGGCGTGCGGCCGATGGGGCTCTGGTCGATGTCCACCACCTTGTCGAACCGGTCCAGGCCCTCGATGGCCTCGTAAGGCGCCGGGTTGGTGGCGGCGCCGTTGAGCTCGGCGGCGGCGATGGCGTACAGGGTGTCGTTGATGAGGGTGGACTTGCCGGAGCCGGACACGCCGGTGATGCAGGTCAGCAGGCCGACCGGGATGTCCACGTCCACGGCCTTGAGGTTGTTGCCGCGGGCACCGCGGATGCGCAACTGGCGCTTCGGGTCGTTGGGGGTGCGCATCGCCGGCCCCGCGATGCGGCGGCGGCCGCTCAGGTACTGGCCGGTCAGTGAGGCCGGGTCGGCCATGATCTCGGCCGGCGTGCCCTGGGCGACGATGCGGCCGCCGTGGGCGCCGGCGCCGGGGCCGAGATCCACCACGTGGTCGGCGGCGCGGATGGCGTCCTCGTCATGTTCCACCACGATCACGGTGTTGCCGAGATCGCGCAGGTAGGTCAGGGTGTTCAACAGGCGCTGGTTGTCGCGCTGGTGCAGGCCGATGGAGGGCTCGTCGAGGATGTACATGACGCCCACCAGGCCGGCGCCGATCTGGCTGGCCAGGCGGATGCGCTGCGCCTCGCCGCCCGACAGGGTGTCGGCGCTGCGCTCCAGCGACAGGTAGTTCAGCCCCACGTTGACCAGGAAGTCGAGCCGGTCGCGGATCTCCTTGACGATCTTGCCGGCGATGGCGCCGCGCCGCCCGGGCAGGTCCAGTGTCCGGAAGAACTCCAGCGCCTCGCCCACCGGCCAGGCGGTGATCTCGGGCAGGTTGCGGCCGGCCACGAACACATGGCGCGCGGCGCGGTTGAGGCGGGTGCCGCCGCAGTCCGGGCAGGGGTGGGTGGAGAGATAGCGCGCCAGTTCCTCGCGCACCACGCTGGACTCGGTCTCGCGGTAGCGGCGCTCCATGT
>JALSRI010000170.1 GCA_026984835.1 Thiohalobacter sp.
CGCTGCGCGCCGAGGGCATGCGCCTGGACGGACCGCTGCCGGCCGACACCCTGTTCACGCCGCCCTGCCTGCGGCGCGCCGACGCCGTGCTGGCCATGTACCACGACCAGGGCCTGCCGGTGCTCAAGCATTTCGGCTTCGGCCGCGCCGTCAACATCACCCTGGGGCTGCCGCTGCTGCGCACCTCGGTGGATCACGGCACGGCGCTGGAACTGGCCGGCAGCGGCAAGGCGGACGGCTCCAGCCTGTTCGCCGCCATCGACCTGGCCATCGAGCTGTGCGGGAAGGACGCCGCTTGAACCACCGGGCCCGAAAACGCTTCGGCCAGAACTTCCTCCACGACCCGGCCGTCATCCAGCGCATCGTCGCGGCCGTGGCGCCGGCGCCGGGCCAGCACCTGGTCGAGATCGGGCCGGGCCAGGGCGCCATCACGCGCCCGCTGCTGGCCGCCTGCGGTGAGCTGGACGTGGTGGAGCTGGACCGCGACCTGGTCGGGCCGCTGGCGGAGCGGCTGGCCGACGTCGGCACCCTGCACATCCACAACACCGACGCCCTGCGCTTCGATTTCTGCCGGCTGGCCGGCGACGCCCGGCTGCGGGTGGTCGGCAACCTGCCCTACAACATCTCCACGCCGCTGTTGTTTCACCTGCTGGGGCAGTCCGGCTGCATCGAGGACATGCATTTCATGCTGCAGAAGGAAGTCGTCGCCCGCATGGCGGCGGCGCCGGGCAGCGGCGACTACGGCCGGCTGTCGGTGATGATCCAGTATCACTGCGAGGTGATCCCCCTGTTCGGCATCGGGCCGGGGGCGTTCCGCCCGGCGCCGAAGGTGGAATCGGCGTTCGTGCGCCTGATCCCCCACCCGCGCCCCCCGGTCGAGGTCAAGGACCGGGCGACGCTGGAACACGTGGTCAGGAAGGCCTTTTCGCAACGCCGCAAGACCCTGCGCAACACCCTGCGCGGGCTGCTGGACGAGGACGCCATACGCGCGGCGGGCGTGGATCCGGCGGCCCGCGCCGGCACCCTGGACCTGCAGCAGTTCGCGGCGCTGGCCGATCAGGTGATAGAGTAGGAGCCGGTCCCCCAGCACAACCGCCAGGAGCTGCTTCATGGCCGACTACCAGCACATTCTCCTCGCCGTCGATTTTTCCCGCAATACCGACCTCGTGGCACAGAAGGCCCTGGCGCTGCGACAGGCGTTCGGGTCCCGCCTCAGCCTGGTGCACGTGGTCGAGTTCGTGCAGGTCGACCTGTCCAGCGAGCTGATCCTGCCCCAGGAACTCGAAATGGACCGGGAGCTGCTGGAACTCGCCCGCGGGCGCATGAAGGAACTGGTGCAGCGCCTCGACCTCGCCGACGCCGCCCAGCACGTGCTGCAGGGCAGCACCCGGCTGGAGATCCTGCGGCTGGCGGAGGAACAGAAGGTGGACCTGATCGTGCTGGGCAGTCACGGCCGCCATGGCCTGCAACTGTTGCTGGGTTCGACGGCCAATGCCGTCCTGCACGGCGCACCCTGCGACGTACTCGCCGTCCGGATAAAGGAATCCCAGACGAGTCGCTAAAGTCCCTGTCCAGGCCCGCCGGGGACGGGCTACCAGCGCTTGTACAGGAACAGGAAGGCGTCCGGCTGATCGCTGTCGAGGGCGCCGACGCGGTCGTCACCGCCGTCGCGCAGCGTGAAGGCGACTTCGTCGGGAATGCCGTTGGTGATGCGCAGCGATGGCCCGTCGGGACCGAAGGGCTTGCTCAGGCTCAGGCCGCTGCCGTCTTCCCGGTGTGCGGGCACCCAGCTGCGCAGCTTCTCGGCGAGGTTGAAATCCCACAGGGAGAAGAATCCATCGCGGTCCGACTGTGCGGCGCGGCGCTCGGCATCGGTCTGCAGGTAGTCGGGTTCGGCGGCATCGGCCACACTGGTCAGCAGGACGCCGGCCAGCACGAAAAACACCAGCAGCAGCATCAGGTCCGGTCTGTGATGCCCGTGGTTTCCGCTCTTCATCGCCTTGCCCCCAGGTAGTCCGGGAAACGGTTTCCCGGTACGGCATCATTCTCCCCTGGATCCCTGCCGTTTTCCGTGAACCCGTTCACGTTTCTGCGCCCCGGTGCGGGGCCTGAACGCCATCGGATATCCTGGC
>JALSRI010000171.1 GCA_026984835.1 Thiohalobacter sp.
CGCTCCCAGAACAGGTTCACCAGCCAGCCGCGCAGCAGGTCGTCCGCCCTCTTGTACTCGTGGGTCAGGCCGACCGTGGCGCGATACTCCTTTTCGTCGCGCGTCTTGAGGAAGATAGTGTCGGGATCGTCGTAGTTGAAATCCGAAAACCGGCCGCGCGCGTAGACGGTGGCATTGGGCCAGGTGTCGACGCTGGCGCCCAGCATCAACTGGTAGCCGTTGTAGCTGTACTGGTCGTCGTCGGCGTTGTAGTTCACCAGCCGCGCGCCGGCGGTGGCGACCACCTTGCGCTGGTTCAGGTAACGGCCCAGGGTGACGCCGGTGGCGGCGTAGCCGCCCTCGCGTCCCTGGTCGATGCGGCGCCGGTAGCGGCGGTCGGTATAGACGGCGTCCCAGTTCAACTCACCGTTGGTGAACTGCCAGGTGATGGACGGCGTCAGGGAATTGAACCACCCCAGCGCGCCGCCGCCGAGGGTCAGGTAGTCGGACTGCACCTGCAGCGAGGCGCGCCAGCGCCGCAGCAGCAGCACCCCCGGCCCGGTGGAGACGCTGAGTATGCCGAGATCGAAATCGTGCAGGCGGTTGTACTTGCGCCGGTAGACGCTCACACCGGTCTGCCACACCAGCATGCCGGTGGTCTCGCCGATGTCGACATGGCGCCCGGACTGGTAGAGATGGTCCATGCCGGCATTGAGCACATAGGCGTTGTCGCTCTGGCCCAGCGAGCCGTTGGTCAGCGTCAGGGTCACGTCGCCGATCTGCAGGAACTCCGACGTCGGACCGACGTTGACGTTGGTGTCGTGCATGATGCCGGCGGACACGAAGGGCCGGAATTCGTGTTTCTTGCCGAACTGTTCGGAGTCGCGCTTGACCTGGGCCAGGAAAGCCAGGATGGTGACCCGCACTTCCGGCGGCGTGGTGGGATCGTCGAGCACTTCCCTGGCCAGGCGGTCCGCCTCCTGGTAGCGCATGGAGCGGTAATAGGCCAGCGCCAGTTCCAGCCGCGCACGATGCAGTTGCGGGTTGCGGTCCAGAATGGTGGAAAAGGCACGGATGGCCGCCTTCAACCGGTCGTCCTTCAGCGCCTCCATACCGGCGCGGAACTGCGCTTCCAGCTCCGGATCTTCGGCTGCCGCCGTCGACGCGCCGGGGAGGGAAATCAGCAGGCCCGCCAGCGCCACGGCCAGCAGGGCAGGAATCTTTTTGATCTTTTTTTCTTGAACCATGATTGTCCCCCGGTTAATACTACGTCCGCTCCACTGGACTCGTTTTTTTTTATGCCATCGTCCGGCGTCGCATTCTAGTGGACTTTCCGAACCAAAACAATTGATCGCTAATATACCAAACCTGCTGAAGAAGTGCGCCGCCGCCTGTCTGATTGCCGCTTTTTCGCGTCTTTCCGCAGCCGCCGCCTTCCCCGCCGACCTGTTCGGCTACCGGCAGGCCGCACAGACAGGCATCGATCGGTTTCCCCAATGGATTCAGGTGCTTGAGCGCCACCTGCTGGAAGACCGGCCGGACGGCGACTGCACCGAGACGCGCTTCAACCGCTGCCACCTGCAGGCTTGGCAGGCCTTCCTCGAAAGCATCCGCGACCTGCCCCGGGAGCGGCAGCTGGAGGCGGTGAACCGCTACGCCAACCACAAGACCTATATCCTCGACATCGACAATTACGGCATCGAGGACTACTGGGCCGACGCGCGCGAGTTCCACGACAACGGCGGCGACTGCGAGGACTACGCCATCACCAAGCTGTTCTCGCTGCGCTGGCTGGGCTTCCCCATGCAGCAGGTGCGGGTGGTGGTGCTGCAGGACACCAACCTGCGCATCCCCCACGCCATCCTGGCGGTGGCGGACGGCGACGACATCCGCATCCTCGACAACCAGATCGAGGAAGTGGTGTCGCACCGCCAGATCGTGCACTACGCGCCGGTCTATTCCATCAACGAACAGGGCTGGTGGATCCATCTGCCGCGCTGAACCGACATGAAGAGCCGCTACCCCACTCCTGTCGTCGCCGGCCTCGCCGTTCTGCTGGCGCTGCTGGTGCTGGGCGCCCTACTGATCAACCTGTACGTGAACCGCGAACGCCAGCGCGACCTGCTGAACTGGGAATCGCGCCTGGGGCTGATCGCCGACAGTCGCGTCGATGCCATCGAGGACTGGCTGCGGCAGCAGTTCGACGGCCTCGGGGAACTGGCCGGCAACGCCTCGCTGCAACTCTATCTGTGGCAGCTCTCGCAACGCGGCGGGGACGACGCGAAACCGGCGCAGACCGCGCAGCTCACCTATCTGCGCAACCTGCTGCTGGCCAGCGCCGACCGGCTCGGCTACGCCGACAGCGGCGCGCCCCGCATCCCCGCCAACCTGCCGCAACGCCGCTCCAGCGGGCTGGCGCTGATCGACGCCGACGGCAAGACCGTGGTGGCCACGCCGGGCATGCCCGCGATCGGAGAGGCGCTGCGCGATACGGTACGCCGGGTGCTGGCCGACGGCCACCCCGCCCTCGCCCCCCTGTACCTGGACGAACAGGAACACACCCTGCTCGGCTTCGCCGTTCCCGTGCATGCTGTGCTGGGCACCGCCAGCGGCCGCCAGGCACGGCCGGTCGGGGTGCTGCTGGGGCTGCGCGACGCCGGTCGCGACCTGTTTCCGCTGCTGAGCGGCGGCGCGCCGCTGGCCGAGCGCAGCGAGACGCTGCTGGTACGGCGCGACGGTGACAGCGTGGTCTACCTGTCGCCCGGCACCGGCGGCAGCAAACCCACGCGCCGGCGCCTGCCGCTGGACCGGCCGCGCCTGGCGGCCGCGGCGGCGGTCAGCTCGCCCGGCGGCTTCGGCGAGTTCCTCGACTACCAGGGCCGGCCGGTGCTGGCGGTGAGCCGGCCGCTGCGCAGCGCGCCCTGGGTGCTGGTGCAGGAGGTGGATGCGACCGAGGCGCTGCGCGAATCCGACCAGCACCGCCGCTTCCTGGTCACCACCCTGTCGCTGCTGCTGCTGTTCGTCGCCGCCCTGGTGATCGCCGCCTGGCGCCACGGCAGCAGCGTCCGCGCCCGCCAGCAGGCCGACGAACTGCGTGAAAAGACACTCGCGCTGCAGAAGCAGACCGAGCTGCTGCACGCCATCACCGACAACGTGGACGCCTACACCCTGCTGCTGGACGAGCACCGTACGCTGCTGTTCGCCAACCGTGCTGTCGCCGAGGCGACCGGCGCGCGGGTCGCCGAACTGGCCGGCAACAGCCTGACCGCGGTGCTCGGGCCCGACGCCGCCGGTCGCCTGCAGCAGGCCATCGACCAGGCGGGTGAAACGCGGCAGCGCCTGGGCCTGGCCTGCGAACTGGCCTTCGGCAGGGTGCAGGGCACGTTCCAGTGCACCCTGGTGCCGGTAGAGCGCATCGGCGAACACCGCAACGCCCTGCTGCTGGTCCTGCACGACATCACCGAACTGCAGCGCGCCCAGCAGCGTCACGCCCGCCTGCTGCGCAAGCTGGTGCAGACGCTCATGCACGTGGTGGACCTGCACGACCCCTGGTCGGCGCACCACTCCTCGCGCATGGTCGAAGTGGCCAATGCCCTGGCCCGCGAACTGCAGCTCGGCGAGGAAGACCGCCGCACCCTGGACCTGGCCGCGAGCCTGGCCAACCTGGGCAAGATCTTCATCCCGAAGGAGATCCTCACCAAGACCGAACCACTGACCGAGGCCGAGCAGGAACTGCTGCAGCGGCATGTGCGTTACGGCCTGGAACTGCTGGAGGACCTGGAATTCGAAGGCCCGGTGCTGGCCACCATCGCCCAGAAACAGGAATACGTCGACGGCAGCGGCTACCCCGAGGGGCTCAGCGGCGAACAGATGCTCCCGACCGGCAGGATCCTGGCCGTCGCCAACGCCTTCGTGGCGCTGGTCAGCCCGCGCGCCTGGCGTGGCGCGGTGTCGGTGCAGGAAGCGCTGGACCGGCTGCTCAAGGACGCCGGCAGCAAATACGACCGCCACGTGGTGGCGGCGCTGTTCCACCTGGCGGAAAACCGCGCCGACTGGTCGCGGTGGGCGGAGGAAACGCCATAGGGGGAGTCACATAGGGGAGCGCTGCGCTCACCCCGCCCTGCGCTTGGATTTGCGGTGTCGTCTTATCTGGTAGAGGGTCATGACGGGGCCCGAGGCCACGTAGACCAGGAAACCGAAGAACAGCACGCTGGGCGGGTCGGTGGAAACGACCACGAAGATCAGCACCACCAGCAGCACCGTCACGAAGGGCACGCGGTTGCGGAAGTCGATTTCCTTGAAGCTGTAGTAACGCACGTTGCTGACCATCAGCGCGCCCATGGCCGCGGCCAGGAAGGACCCGACCACCCACATGTCGCTGCCCGCCAGGCCATGGTCGACACTGAACCACACCATCCCCGCCAGCACCGCGGCCGCCGACGGGCTGGGCAGGCCCTGGAAGTAGCGCTTGTCGGCGCTGGCCGTCTGGGTGTTGAAGCGGGCCAGCCGCAGCGCCGCGCCGGCCGTGTAGACGAAGGCCGCCAGCCAGCCCACCTTGGACCACATCCAGCCCTGCTCGATCATGCCGCGCAGCGTCCACTCGAACACCACCAGAGACGGCGCCAGGCCGAAGCACACCATGTCCGACAGGCTGTCGTACTCGACGCCGAAGTCGCTCTGGGTGTTGGTCAGGCGCGCCACCCGGCCGTCGATGCCATCCATCACCATGGCGATGAAGATGGCCACGGCGGCGGCCTCGAAGCGGTTGCTCATGGCCGCGACGATGGCGTAGAAACCGGCGAACAGGCCGGCCGTCGTGAACAGGTTGGGCAGCAGGTAGATGCCGCGGCGACGCGGCGTCCTGGCCGGGGGTGGATCTTCGGCGGGAGGCTGATCCATGGCGGTGCCTACTTGTGAACCAGGGTGGCTATTACATCGGATCCGGCCCGGACACGCGAACCCGGCTCGACCTCGATTCGGCTGTTCTCGGGAACATAGACTTCGACCTCGCCACCCAGCCCGATGAAACCGCAGCGCTGACCCTGGCCGACGCGTTCGCCGATACGCACGTAGCAGCGCGGCGCGTTGTGCAGCGGCCCGCGGTGCATCACCACCACCAGGTCGTCGTCCTCGTCGGTCTTCAGCCATACACCGTGCGGTCGCTGCCCGCCCTCGGCGGAACCCCGCATCTCGTGCACCCGCGCTTCGATGGGGGCGCGGGTGCTGTAGACGCCGTAGTGACTCATGTCGATGACGATGCGCCTGGCCGGCCGGTCGAGATAGGGGTCGTGCACCGTCTCGACGCTGACCACCGTGCCGTCCGAGGGACTGACCACCGCCAGCGGACTGGAGGGGATGTCGCGCTCCGGGTCGCGGAACAGGTAGACGATCAGGACACAGGCGAGCCACAGCGGCACCGACCACAACAACCCGGCATAGTGCCAGACCGCCACGGCGGCGATCAGGCAGACCGCGAACGGCAGCCAGCCGGCGGTGGCGAAATAGGGGTGTCGGCCGGAGGGCATGGTCAGTCGTTCACCGGGGCGGGCTCATGGAGAAGACGGGGCAGCGGCCGAAGGCCGCTGCCCTCAGTTCACCTTCTTGTCGACGATCTTGTTGTCGGAGATCCAGGACATCATGCCGCGCAGGCGTTCGCCGACCTGTTCGATCGGATGCTCGCGACCCAGGCGGCGCTTGGCCTTCAGGGTGGCGGCGCCGGCCTGGTTCTCGAGAATGAACTCGCGCGCGAACTCGCCGTTCTGGATCTCGGTCAGGATGCGCTTCATCTCGGCCCTGGTCTCGTCGGTGATGACGCGCGGGCCGCGGGTCAGGTCGCCGTACTCGGCGGTGTTGGAGATGGAATAGCGCATGTTGGCGATGCCGCCCTCGTACATGAGATCGACGATCAGCTTGAGTTCGTGCAGGCATTCGAAATAGGCCATCTCCGGCGCGTAGCCCGCTTCCACCAGGGTCTCGAAACCGGCCTGCACCAGCGCCGTGGCGCCGCCACACAGCACCGCCTGCTCGCCGAACAGGTCGGTCTCGGTCTCTTCCTTGAACGTGGTCTCGATGACGCCGGCGCGGCCGCCGCCGTTAGCCGAGGCATAGGACAGGGCGATGTCCCTGGCCTTGCCGCTGGCGTCCTGGTAGACCGCGATCAGCGACGGCACGCCGGCGCCCTGGGTGTAGGTGGAACGCACCAGGTGGCCCGGCCCCTTGGGCGCGATCATGATGACGTCCAGGTCGGCGCGCGGCTCGATCTGGCCATAGTGGATGTTGAAGCCGTGCGCGAAGGCCAGCGCCGCGCCCTTCTTGATGTTGGGCTCGATCTTGTCGCGATACAGCCTGGCCTGGTGCTCGTCCGGCGCCAGGATCATCACCACGTCGGCGCCCTGGACGGCGTCCTCGATGGACTTGACGGTCAGGCCGGCGTTCTTCGCCTTGGCCTCGGAGATCGACCCCTCGCGCAGGCCGACGGTGACGTCGACGCCCGAGTCCTTGAGGTTGTTGGCGTGCGCGTGGCCCTGCGAGCCGTAACCGATGATGCTGACCTTCGCCTTCTTGATGATGGAAAGATCCGCATCCTTGTCGTAATAGATGTTCAGTGCCATTGCTTCGACTCCGTAAGAATTGTTCCGTCTATACCCGCAGGGCGCGTTCGCCCCGCGCAATACCCGTTACCCCGGACCGCACCACCTCGATGATGTCCGCCTGCGGCAGCGCGGCGATGAAGGCGTCCAGCTTCTCGCCGTCGCCCGTCAGCTCCACCGTGTACAGCGTGTCGGTCACGTCGACGATGCGGCCGCGGAAGATGTCCGCCAGCCGCTTGACCTCCTCGCGGCCACCGTTGGCGGCGCGCACCTTGATCAGCATGAGCTCGCGCTCGATGTGCGGCCCCTCGTACATGTCCATGAGCTTGACCACGTCGATGAGCTTGTTGAGCTGCTTGGTGATCTGCTCGATGACCTCGTCGGTGCCGCGGGTGACCAGGGTCATGCGCGACAACGAGGGGTCCTCGGTCGGCGCCACCGTCAGCGACTCGATGTTGTAGCCGCGCGCCGAGAACAGGCCGGCCACCCGCGACAGCGCGCCGGCCTCGTTTTCCATCAGTATCGATAGGATATGACGCATCGGGCTACACCAGGATCATTTCGTTCTGGCCGGCTCCGGCCGGAACCATGGGATACACGTTCTCCGCCGGGTCGGTCAGGAAGTTCATGAACACCAGCCTGTCCTTCATCTTCATGGCTTCCTTCATGGCCGGCTCGACGTCCGCGGGGTCGGTGATCTGCATGCCGACGTGGCCGTAGCTCTCGGCCAGCCTGACGAAGTCCGGCAGCGACTCCATGTAGGACATGGCGTAACGGCCCTGGTAGAAGAACTCCTGCCACTGGCGCACCATGCCCAGGTAGCGGTTGTTCAGGTTGACGATCTTGACCGGCAGTCCGTACTGCAGGCAGGTGGACAGTTCTTGGATGCACATCTGGATGCTGCCCTCGCCGGTCACGCACACCACGGTCTCGTCGGGGTGCGCGAGCTGCACGCCCATGGCGGCCGGGAAGCCAAAGCCCATGGTGCCGAGACCGCCGGAGTTGATCCAGCGGTTGGGCTTGTCGAACTTGTAGAACTGCGCCGCCCACATCTGGTGCTGGCCGACGTCGGAGGTGACATAGGCCTTGCCCCGGGTCACCTTGTACAGGGTCTCCAGCACCTGCTGCGGCTTGATCTGGTCGCTGTCGCGGTCGTACTTGAGGCAGTCCATGGCCCGCCATTCCTCGATCTGCTTCCACCACTCCGCCAGCGCCGCCTCGTCGGGTCTGCGCCCGGTCGCCTTGAGCTGCTTGATCATCTCGCGCAGCACCTGCCCGACCGCGCCGACGATGGGCACGTCGACCTTGACGTTCTTGGAAATGCTGGCCGGGTCGATGTCGACGTGGACGATGCGCGCCGTGGGGCAGAACTTCTCCACATTGCCGGTCACCCGGTCGTCGAAGCGCGCGCCGATGGCCACCAGCACGTCGCAGTTGTGCATGGCCATGTTGGCCTCGTAGGTGCCGTGCATGCCCAGCATGCCGAGGAACTGGCGGTCGGTGGCCGGATAGGAGCCCAGCCCCATCAGGGTGTTGGTGATGGGGAAGCCCAGCAGGCGCGTGAACTCCACCAGCGCCCGGCTGGCCTTGTCCAGCACCACGCCGCCGCCGGTGTAGAGCACGGGCCGCCTGGCCTCCAGCATCAGCTCCACCGCCTTCCTGATCTGGCGCGGGTGCCCTTTCACCGTCGGGTTGTAGGAGCGCATGCTGATGCGCTTCGGGTAGCGGTACTCGGTCACCTGGGTGGAGACATCCTTGGGGATGTCCACCACCACGGGGCCGGGGCGGCCGGTGGTGGCCACGTAGAAGGCCTTCTTTATGGTCTCGGCCAGATCCTCGACCCGCTTGACCAGGAAATTGTGCTTCACGCAGGGGCGGGTGATGCCGACGCTGTCGACTTCCTGGAAGGCATCGTTGCCGATCAGCGCCGTCGGCACCTGGCCGGTGAACACCACCAGCGGAATGGAATCCATGTAGGCGGTGGCGATGCCGGTCACGGCGTTGGTGGCGCCCGGACCCGAGGTCACCAGCACCACGCCGGGCTTGCCGGTGGAGCGCGCATAGCCGTCGGCCGCGTGGGTGGCGGCCTGCTCGTGGCGCACCAGGATGTGCTGCACCTTGTCCTGCTGGTACAGGGCATCGTAGATGGGCAGCACCGCGCCGCCGGGGTAGCCGAACACCATCTCGACCCCCTCGTCCTGCAGGCAGTGCACGAATATGTCTGCGCCGCTAAGCTCCAACTGTCTCGTCTCCCAGCACCCGTCGAAATCCGGTTGGCGGCGCCGCCCGCCGGGCCGGCCCGCTACGTTCCCCGCTGACGCCCGCCACCAGAAAAAAAGCCCGCTTTCCGGGCAGATGGTCGCTCGCACAGGGTTAGAACTGGCTAATATTGCCACCGATGGGCGGCAGAATCCAGATACCGCCGGGCCGGCGTCCGGCGCGGATCGGGAACCCCTCCCTTGTCCCTGCGGTCCGTGCGTGTTAAGTAGCCTGCTGGAGACGCCGAAACGAGGAAGCCCCATGTCCAAGACCGCCCTTTCCGCCCTGCTGCTCGGGCTGTTCCTGCTGCCCGCCGAGGCCGCCATGTTCAAGTGGAAGGACGAGCACGGCGTGACCCAGTTCGGCCAGTACCCGCCGGCCGGCGTCGAGGCCGAACGGCTGCGCGCCCCGCCCCGCCCCATGGGCGACCCCGAGGCCGCGCGCCAGCGGCTGGACGAGCGCCTGCAGCAGGAACGCGAGCAGAAAGAGCGCGCCCGCGAGGAAGCGCAGAAGAGCGCCCGCGACAAGGAGCAGGAAGCCCGCCGCAGCCGCGCCTGCGAGGCCGCGCGCAAGGATCTGGAGACGCTGCAGCGCGAAGGCAACCGGCGCGTGCGGCTGCCGGACGGCACCGTCACCTACCTCACCGCCGAGCAGCGCCAGCAGCGCATCGACAAGGCGCGGGAACAGATCGAGGCCACCTGCACGGAGAAAGACTGACATGCCGCTGCTGCAGATCGACACCAACCAGCTCATCGACGAAGCCGGCCAGCAGGCGCTGCTCGACGAGGCCTCGCGCACCGTGGCCGGGCTGCTCGGCAAGCCCGAGCGCTACGTCATGGTGGCCTTCGAACACAAGCCGGCCATGCGCTTCGCCGGCAGCGGCGAGCCGCTCGCCTACCTGGAACTGAAGAGCATCGGCCTGCCGGAGGCGAAGACGACGGAACTGTCCCGGGCGCTGGCCGAACTGATGCACAAGCACCTGGGTGTGCCGGCCGACCGTGTCTACATCGAGTTCGCCGACGCGCCGCGCAGCATGTGGGGATGGAACGGCGGGACGTTCTAGGGAAGGTCTGATCTATTCATGCTGAGAGCAAGATTTTGATGCATTTCTCGGTGAATCAGGAAATCGAACTACGAATGCGCGTTATTCGGTGCTGTCAGGCCCGATATTGCGCCGATTGTTCCGA
>JALSRI010000172.1 GCA_026984835.1 Thiohalobacter sp.
GAGACCGAGAAGCAGGTCATCGCCCACCTGGAAGATCATCTCCAGCGCCTGCCGGAGGCGGACGGAAAAAGCCGCGCCATTCTGGAACAGATGAAGATCGACGAAGCACACCACGGGGCGATGGCCAGGGCGGCGGGCGGCGCGGAGCTGCCGGGGCCGGTGAAGGGGCTGATGAAGCTGATGTCGAAGGTAATGACGGGGACGGCGTACTGGCTGTAGGGCGGGGTTCGCCGTGCTCACCCCGCCCTATCGGCGCGGCAGGTTGCGGCCGTAGAAAATTTCCATCATTTCGTGTTCCACGCGCCTGCCGATGGCGCGCTTCTCCTTCGCCGACAGCGCCTCCTCACCTATACCGAACAGGTAGTCGTCCAGCACGAATTCCTTCAGCCGCATCTTGGTGTGGAACAGGTTCTCCTGGTAGACGTTGACGTCGATCATCTGGTAGCGCTCGCGGGTGTCGCGCGACAGGAAGTCCTGGATGGAGTTGATCTTGTGGTCGATGTAGTGCTTGCGACCGCGCACGTCGCGGGTGAAACCGCGCACCCGGTAGTCCATGATGACGATGTCGGACTCGAAACTGTGGATCAGGTAGTTGAGCGCCTTGAGCGGCGACACCTTGCCGCAGGTCGAGACGTCGATGTCGGCGCGGAAGGTGCTGATGCCGTTGTCCGGATGGCTCTCCGGGTAGGTGTGCACCGTGATGTGGCTCTTGTCCAGGTGCCCGACCACGGCGTCCGGCAGCGGCCCGGGGCGGGGGTCGTTGGTGGTCTCGACCGGCAGCGCTTCCTCCGAGATCAGCATGGTGACGCTGGCGCCCTGGGGCTCGTAGTCCTGGCGGGCGACATTGAGGATATTGGCGCCGATGATGCTGGCCACGTCGGTGAGGATGCCGGTCAGGCGCTCGGCGTTGTAGGCCTCGTCGATGTAGGCGATGTACTCGCGCCGGTCGGCATCGGTGTTGGCGTAGCAGATGTCGTAGATGTTGAAGCTGAGGGTCTTGGTCAGGTTGTTGAACCCGTGCAGCCGGATCTTGCGGGCGGACGACTTGCGCGGCATGACGGCCTACCCGCAGGCGCCCGCGATGGGCGGATGGTAGATCATCTGCACGACCACGCCCTCCGGGTCGGTGCAGTAGAAGCTGCGCGCTCCATCGCGGTGGGTGCGCGGCGCGGCCTCGATGACGACGCCGTTGGCCGCGAGGAAATCATGCCACTGGTCGACCTCGCCCGCCGTGCGCAGGATGAAGCCGATGTGGTCGAGCCGCTGGGAACAGTCCGGGTCGAAGTCCGCGGCGGCCCGGTGCAGGGCCAGGTTGTCGCAGCCCGAGCTCAGGTAGACGTTGTCGGCGTCGGGGCGCCACTCTACCTGCATGCCCAGCAGGTCGACGTAGAAGTGTTCGGCCGCCGCCAGGTCGCGCACGTAGAGAGCCACGTGGCGCAGGCCGGCCGTGGCTGCGGGTCGCCGCATGTCAGTCGGCCTCCCGGATCTCGTAGTCGTGGCTGATGTCGGCGGTCTTGCCCAGCATGATGGACGCCGAGCAGTACTTCTCGGCGGACAGGGTCACGGCACGCGCCACCTTCTTGTCCGCCAGGCCGCGGCCGGTGACGACGAAGTGCACGTGGATGCGGGTGAACACCTTCGGCTCCTCTTCGGCTCGCTCGGCGGAAAGTTCCACCACGCAATCCGTGACCGGCTCGCGCAGCTTCTTCAGGATGTGGACGACGTCGAAGGCGGTGCAGCCGCCCAGGCCCAGCAGCAGCATTTCCATGGGGCGCACGCCCAGGTTGCGGCCGCCGTGCTCCGGCGGGCCGTCCATCACCACCGCGTGGCCGCTGCCCGATTCGCCGACAAAGGTGGCGTCCTGGACCCACTTGATGCGCGCCTTCATTTCCAGCTCCCGAAATCGTCGTTGTGTGCGCCCCGTCACAGAACCGCGCCGGCTCCCGGCCGGCCGGGCTAATGATGCCGGCCGTTCAACCGATATATGAGGGACAAGGGCCCGCGAAGGTACATTCAGATGCTTGCAAATACAATACCCGCACAACCGGCTGCCGTGGAAAAATCCACCGGAAACAGTTCCATAGACGGCTTTCTGGCGCACTGCCACCGGCGCCGCTACCCGGCC